>JASGDS010000159.1:0-4673 GCA_047607025.1 Microbacterium sp. | reverse complement strand
TGCTCGACCCGCAGGCGGCCTGACGAGATTCCTCGCCGGAATGGGAAGATGCAGACGTGAGACACAACCCCGACTTCGCGCTCGACGACGTCGACGCCATCCGCGAGATGGTGCGCCACAACCCGTGGGCGACGATCGTGAGCTTCATTCCGGGGAGGGGCCTCGTCGCCTCGCACTACCCGATGCTGCTGGACGAGGACGCCACAGGCATCGTGCTGCTCAGCCACGTCGGCCGCCCCGACGAGCGGCTGCACGAACTGGGGCGGCATGAGGCGATGGTCGTCGTCTACGGGCCGCAGGGGTACATCTCGCCGGGATGGTACGAGGTGCCGACCGCCGTGCCGACGTGGAACTTCGAGGTCGCCCACCTCCACGGCACCCCCGAGATCCTGAGCGACGAGAAGAACCTTGAGGTGCTCGACCGGCTCGTCGCGCACTTCGAGGATCAGCTGCCCGAGCCCTTCCTCATGCGCGGCACGCTCGAGAACGCGCAGTACGCGGAGCACATCGTGAGGGGCACGGTCGGCTTCCGGATGGTCGTGGACCGCTTCGAGGCGAAGCAGAAGATGAGCCAGAACAAGCCGCCGCAGATGGTCGAGCACATCATCGGCGAGCTGCGCCGGCCGGGCCCCTTCCAGAACCCGTCGCTGGCCGACCACATGGCCCGCATCCACCGCACGTGACCATCCGCGTGCAGACGAGGAGAGACATGGCCGCCCTGACCCTGACGAACGGCCGACGCTACGACGGCGCGGACCCCGTCGACATCACGGTGCAGCACGGCCGCATCGCCCGCATCGCGCCCGCCGGCACCACCTCACCCGCCGGCGAGGTGGTGGATCTCGGCGGGCGCTTCATCGGACCCGGGCTGTGGGATCACCACGTGCACATGACCCAGCTCGTGACGCAGCGCCTGCGCATCGACCTCACCGGCACCTCCTCGGCCGCCGACGTGCTCGCGGAGCTGCGGAGCGCCCGGGCGGCGGGATGGCCCCTCATCGACGGGATGCTCATCGGCTACGGGTTCCGCGACGGCCTGTGGCCCGAGCCCGCCACGCTGGCCGCCCTCGAGGACGTCGAGCGCGACGTGCCCGTCGTCCTCATCAGCGGAGACCTGCACTGCGCCTGGATGAACACGCGCGCGGCCGAGAGGCTCGGCGCGCCGCTGGACGAGAGCGGCATCCTCGCCGAACGTCCCTGGATCGCTGCCCTGCAGGGGATCGACCGGGCCGTCGCCCATCCCGACGCCGCCTACCGCGAGGCGGCGCTCGACGCGGCCAGGCGCGGCGTGGTCGGCATCGTCGAGTTCGAGAACGCCGACAACATCGTCGACTGGCCCGCGCGCGTCACCGCGGGAGTCGACCTGCTGCGCGTGCGCGCCTCGGTCTGGCCCGACCGGCTGGAACGGGCGATCGCGGACGGCCATCGCACGGGCGAGGCGCTGGACGAGACGGGGCTCGTGACGATGGGCAGCCTCAAGGTCGTCGTCGACGGCTCCCTCAACACCCGCACCGCGTGGTGCTGGGATCCGTATCCCGGGCTCGAGCCCGGCCATCCGCACCGCTGCGGCATCGAGAGCGTGCCGATCGCCGATCTTCGGCGGTATCTGACGCTCGCCCGTGACGGCGGCATCTCGGCCGCGATCCACGCCATCGGCGATCGGGCGAACACCGAGGTGCTCGACACGTTCGAGGCGCTGGGCATGACCGGCGTGATCGAGCACGCGCAGCTCGTGCGTGAGCAGGACTTCCCGCGGTTCGCCGCACTGGGGCTTGTCGCGAGCGTGCAGCCCGAGCACGCGATGGACGACCGCGACGTCGCCGACCTGCACTGGGCGGGGCGGTCGGACCGCGCGTTCGCCTTCGGGTCACTGCACCGTGCGGGCGCCGCACTGCGCCTGGGGTCGGACGCCCCCGTCGCACCGCTGGACCCGTGGATCGCGATCTCGGCGGCGACCGCGCGCAGCCGCGGCGACCGCGACGCCTGGTTCCCCGGACAGCGCCTGCCGCTGGGCGTGGCGCTCGACGCCTCGGTCGCGACGACGCTCGAGGCCGGCCAGCCCGCCGACCTCGTCGTCATCGAGCGCGACCCCTTCGCATCCAGCCGCGATGAGCTGCGGGAGATGCCGGTCGCCGCGACCTTCCTCGCCGGACGGGCCACGCACCAGAGCCTCTGACTCGCCGACCGCCGTCAGACGGCGCCGCCGCTCGGGCTTCCTTCGGCTCGTGCGGGGCGTCGCGTCGCACCTGCGAACGCACTTGGCTGAATTGAGCAGATATGCTTAAATATTGACGACACCATCGGCGACATCAACGAGGAGCGGGTCGAATGGAACAACAGCCGGGCGACGTGACCGATACGGAGGTTCTCGTCATCGGGGCCGGCGTGGTCGGCATCTACGCGCTGTATCGCGTGCTCGATGAGGGCTTCACCGCCCAGCTTCTGGAGGCGGGAGACGAGGTCGGCGGCGTGTGGTACTGGAACCGCTACCCCGGCGCGAGGTTCGACTCCGAGAGCTATGCCTACGGCTACATCTTCTCGCAGGAGCTGTTCGAGCAGTGGCACTGGAAGGAGGAGTTCGCGACGCAGCCCGAGATCGAGAGCTACCTCAACTTCGTCGTCGACCGCTTCAACCTCCGCCCCCGCATCCGCACCGGTTCCCGGGTCGTCTCCGCCGTCTTCGACGAGTCGAGCGGGCTCTGGGTCGTCCGCACCCAGAACGGCGACACGGTGCGCGCGCGCTGGGTCATCTCGGCCACCGGCGGGCTGTCCGTTCCGCACTACCCCGAGATCGACGGCATCGACGACTTCGAGGGCGTGGCCCATCACACCGGGGCCTGGCCGCACGAGCCGGTCGACTTCGACGGCAAGCGGGTGGCGATCATCGGCAACGGCCCGAGCGGCGCGCAGCTGCTGCCGACCATCGTCGACATCGTCGAGCGAGTCGATCTCTACCAGCGCACGCCCACATGGACGACGCCGCTGAACAACGCCGAGATTACCGACGAGCGGCACCGCTGGTTGAACGAGAATTTCGACCACATCACGAAGGTGCTGAGCACCTCGCCCTCCGGCTTCCTGCACGAGCCTTCCGGCAAGTTCTCCACGGACGACTCGCCCGAGGAGCGCCAGGCGTTCTACGAACGGATGTGGCAGAGCCCCGGCTTCGGCAAGCTCACGATGAATTACTACGACATGACGACCAACCGCGAGGTCAACCTGGAGTTCTGTGAGTTCCTCGCCGGCAAGATCCGCAGCATCGTGAAGGATCCCGAGACCGCCGAGCGCCTCATCCCGAAGGATCATCTCTTCGGCGCGAAGAGACCCCCCTTCGTGAAGGACTACTACGAGTCGTTCAACAAGCCGGCCGCATCCCTCATCTCCCTCCGCGAGACACCCATCGTCCGCATCGACGCATCCGGCATCGAGACGACCACCGGCCACCGCGACTACGACGTGATCGTGTATGCGACCGGGTTCGACTTCGGCACCGGGGCGCTCACCCGTATGGGCGTGAAGGGTCGCGAAGGACTGGATCTCTCCGTCGACTGGGAGGACGGGCCGGAGGATTTCGGCGGGTTCGCCGCGCACCTGCTACCCAACTTCTTCTTCCCCGGAGGCCCGCACGGCGCCGGGGGCGGCAACTACCCCCGCTACTCGCAGGATCAAGTGGACTGGATCCTGCAGACGCTCGTCTACGCGCGCGAGCACGGGTACGACGTGTTCGAGCCGACCGCGCGCCAGCAGGAGGAGTGGATGACGATGGTCGAGACCCTCGCCCCACGCTCGATCTTCTCGGCCGAGCACAGCCACTACTACGGCGCGAACGTCGAGGGCAAGGTGCGCAAGTTCCTGCTCAATCCCGGCGGCCGGGGCACGCTGCACGATATCCTGACCGAGGTCGCTTCGACCGACGACTACGGCGGGGCGCTCAGGACCGTCAGCGAGACCATCGAAGCCGCATGAGGGGCAATCATGAGCAATGACGCAAGACCCGAGATCCTGATCGCGCTCTCGAACGCGGTCAGCGGCAGAGAAGCCGAGTTCGAGAACTGGTACTGGGACACCCACATCCCCGAAGTCCTGGCGCTGCCCGGCTTCCTCTCCGCGAACCGCTACCGGCTGGCCGGCGAGCCCGGTCAGGGCGCGCCCTATCGTTACGCCACGATCTACGAGATCGAGGGCTCCGCAGATGAAGCGCGCGCCCGGCTCTACCAGACGCCCGGCCTCAGTTCCTCGGAGACCATGGACTACGCAGACCTGATCATGGCGCCGTTCGTCCCCGGCCGCTGAGCACCGACACCGAGACCACCCAGGGAGAATTCATGCACGCCCCACCCGAACTGCGCTTCGACGGCCGCGTCGCGATCGTCACCGGTGCCGCACGCGGACTCGGCAGAGCTCACGCCCAGCTGCTCGCCGAACGGGGCGCGAAGGTCGTGGTCAACGACGTCGGCGGAAGCAAGGAAGGTGTCGGCAGCGATGCCGCGCCTGCCATCACGGCCGCGGAGGAGATCGTCGCCGCGGGCGGAGAGGCGGTCGCCGACGTGCACTCGGTCGCGACCGAGGAGGGCTGCCACGCGATCGTGGAGACGGCCATCCGCGAGTTCGGCCGCGTCGACATCGTCGTGAACAACGCGGGCATCTCGCGCTGGGCGACCTTCCCCGAGGCC
>JASGDS010000158.1:0-10000 GCA_047607025.1 Microbacterium sp. | reverse complement strand
CGTCGAGGATCGTGTACGAGTAACCCTGTCGGCCAGGAATTCAGGGCTAGATCAGGCAGCGAGTGCTGACCCGTCGAGGATCGTGTACGAGTAACCCTGTTCGGCCAGAAAACGCTGCCGATTCTGGGCGAAGTCCTGGTCGACGGTGTCGCGCGCGATGAGTGTGTAGAAGCTGGCGGTGTGCTCCGACTGCTTCGGGCGCAGCAGGCGTCCGAGGCGCTGCGCCTCCTCCTGGCGTGACCCGAACGATCCAGACACCTGGATGGCGACGGATGCCTCCGGCAGGTCGACCGAGAAGTTGGCGACCTTCGAGACGACGAGCAGCTCCAGCTCGCCCGAGCGGAAGGCGCCGAACAGCTCCTCGCGTTCGTCGACGGGTGTCGCCCCGGTGATCTTCGGGGCATCCAGCGCCTCGGCGAGCTCGTCGATCTGGTCGAGGTATTGGCCTATCACGAGGATGCGCTCGCCGGGATGCCGCTCGATGATGTCACGGGCGACATCGATCTTCGCCGGTGCGGTCGCGGCGAGCCGATAGCGGTCGTCATCCGCCGCGGCAGCGTACTCGAGCCGCTCGGACGCGGGCAGATCGATGCGCACCTCGTAGCAGACGGCGGGGGAGATGAAGCCCTGCGCCTCGATCTCCTTCCACGGTGCGTCGAAGCGCTTGGGGCCGATGAGGCTGAACACGTCGCCCTCGCGACCGTCCTCGCGCACCAGGGTCGCGGTGAGGCCGAGCCGGCGCCTGGCCTGCAGGTCGGCGGTCAGCTTGAACACGGGTGCGGGCAGCAGATGCACCTCGTCGTAGACGATGAGGCCCCAGTCGAGCGCGTCGAGCAGCGCGAGGTGCGCGTACTGGCCCTTCCGCTTGGAGGTGAGGATCTGGTACGTCGCGATCGTGACCGGCTTGACCTCTTTCACCTGACCGGAGTACTCGCCGATCTCCTCCGGAGTCAGCGAGGTGCGCGCGAGCAGCTCGTCGCGCCACTGCCTGGCTGAGACGGTGTTGGTGACGAGGATGAGCGTCGTCGTCTTGGTTGCGGCCATCGCGGCCGCTCCCACGAGCGTCTTTCCCGCACCGCACGGCAGCACGACGACGCCGGAACCGTCGGCGCTGAAGGTGTCGACGGCCTGCTGCTGGTAGGGGCGCAGCGACCATCCCGACTCGTCCAGATCGATCGGATGCGGCGTGCCTGGCGTGTAGCCGGCGTGGTCCTCCGCCGGCCATCCGATCTTCAGCAGTTCCTGCTTGATGTGGCCTCGCGCCCACGCGTCGACGATGAACGACTCGGGGGTGGGATGGCTGATGAGGAGCGGGGCGATGCGCTTGTTGCGTGACACCTCGGCGAGCACGGCGCGATCGGTCGAGGTCAGGCGCAGCTCGCCATCCTCGTTTCTGTCGATGACGAGGCGACCGTAGCGGGAGACGGTCTCGCGGATGTCGACGGACACCGACGGCGGCACGGGGAAGCGCGACCAGCGATCGAGGGTGGACAGCATGTCATCGGCGGAGTGCCCTGCCGCCCTGGCGTTCCACAGCCCGAGTCGGGTGATCCGGTAGGTGTGGATGTGCTCGGGTGCGCGCTCGAGTTCGGCGAAGACGGCGAGTTCGTGCCGGGCCGTCTCGGCGTCGGGGTGGGCGACTTCGAGCAGCACGGTGCGGTCGCTCTGCACGATCAGGGGGCCATCAGACATAGCCGTCCACTCTACCGTTGCCGGCTGGGAGGAGGGCGGTCAGGCCGGGCGCACGGAGCGGATGAGAGAGACGGGGAGCGTCCGCTCCACGTCTCCCGCCCGATCCAGACCGCGCAGGCGACCGCCGCCGAGCCCCGTCGCCTCCAGCCTCAGCTCGCGCACCGTGCCGTCAGGCATCGCCACCTCGACGACGATGCTCGCCTTTGCGCGCACGGCCGTGTCCAGCTCCCGCTCGCGCCATGCCGCCTCAGGATCGTCGTTCTGTGCGTCGCGAAGTCGGGTGAGGAGTCCGGCGTAGGGGTTCGTCTGCTCGGCGGCGGCCGCCTCGGACAGGCGGTCGAGCGACTGCGCCTCGCCGTGATCATCGACGGCGATGACGGGGTAGTGTGCGTCGGCGAGCGCCCAGTACACGGCGTGCCGCGTCGCCCTCGACCGCAGCAGACCCGCGTCGGGAGTGAGGCCGAGCATCCGCAGCGCCTGGTCGACCGAGATCGTCTCGAGCAGGTGTGCGTCGGCGCTCGTGACGATCGTCTGCCCCGTCTGCGGCTCCTCCGCCACCTGCACGAGGCCGTGACGCTCGGCAGTGCGGGTGAGGAGGTAGCTCAGCGGCTGCGGGATGCCGGTGAGCGAGATCGAGGTGAGGAACTCCCTGATCGTCTCGTCGGTCTCGCCGGCGGCGACGGCGCCCTCCAGGGCGGTTTCTGTGAACCGATAGGTGGATGCCTGTGCGTGGGATTCGCGCCTGGCCATGGTGCGGAGCCGGACATCCAGCGCGGGAGCGAGGGGCCCGGGAGAGATCGCGGTGAGATCGTTCTGCAGGTAGATGCGATCGACCTCGCTCGGCAGCAGGGCCAGCAGGGCGGAAGGATCGGGTTCGCCTCCCTCGTGCAGCACGGCGGCCCACGCGGGCTCGGCGCCGCCAGCCGCGACGAGGGCGAGCATCTCCGCTTCGCGCAGGAAGCGCGCGCAGGCGTCGGGCCAGGAAGCGCTGAGCGGGTAGGCGGATGGCCATGCCGAAACGGGCAGCAGCCGACCCGACGTGTCGGACAGGCCGTCCGGCAGCGCGGCGCGCCAGCGCTGCACCAGCTCGCACCAGCGGTCGGCGGTGGAGTGCCGCACCCACGCGCTGCCCTCCGGCGATGCCAGCCAGCTGCGACCATCCGGTCGAAGCAGTCCGCATCGCTCGGCGAGGGCGACGAGGTCATCGAGCTCATCGGCATCCTGCGCGATCCGCTGCTGCAGGAGCCGCTTGCGGTCGGCCACGCCGACCGATCCTCCCTCGTCTGCGATCGCACTGCGCGTGCCGCCGACGCGGGCGAGGGGCGTGTCGAGGCAGGCGAGCAGCAGGTCGGCGAGCGCACCGAGCGTGGTGAAGGTGCGCTCGGCGGCCATCGCCTCCTGCGCCTCATCCGCGGGCCGCGGGGCAGGAGCGGTGACGTCGGCGACATCGAGCTGCGCCAGCGCGGCGGCCGTGGCGGCAAGGGGCAGCCCCTCATCGTCGACGAGCAGTGCGGCGGCGCCCGCCGGTGCGAGCGGGGTGGATGTGGACAGCGCGACGAGCGTGCCCGCGGGCAGCTCGCTCAGCGCAGATACCACGGATTCCGGCGCGAGCAGCGCTTCGGCCGCATCGAAGAACGTGTGCCATCCGACCTGCGGCGCGATCCTCCGCGCCGTGAGGGCACTCGTCACCTCTGCGTCGCTCATGGCGGACAGCCTGACGGCCAGCAGTCGGGTGTCGGCGCCGCTCATGTCTGCCGAGTCGCTCAGTGCGCGCCCTGCGACTTCTGGCGGGCCCTGCGCACAAAGCTCATGACGAGTAGCGCGGCGAGCAGCAGGAATCCGATGATCGGTCCGATCCAGGTGATCGCAGACACCATGAGCCACACGGGCGAGGTGAAGGACTCCTTATCCGCGCCCGCGGCGGTGGCGATGATGATCGAGAGGAAGCAGACGATCGAGAGCACGATGATGCCGAGCGACATGAACGCGAGAATGCGGTCGATCCTGCGGACGACCGGCTCGTCCGGCGTGGCGGGGTTCTTCGTGCGAGGACTCATCCCTTCCACGATAGTCGCATCCGACGGGAGCGGCCGCGATGCCGGTAGGCTGGACGCGAGGGATCTCACGATCCCTCTTTGTTCGTCCATCCGAGTTTCCCTTCAGCGAGGTCACCATGCCCACCGGCAAGGTCAGGTTCTACGACGACGACAAGGGCTTCGGCTTCATCGCGTCGGAGGACGGTCAGGACGTGTTCCTGCACGCCAGCGCACTGCCCGCTGGCGCCAGTGTGAAGGCGGGCGCCCGCGTCGAGTTCGGCATCGCCGACGGACGCAAGGGCCCGCAGGCGCTGTCCGTGCGCGTGCTCGAGGCGCCGCCCAGCCTGTCGAAGGCGCAGCGGACGAAACCGGATGACATGGCCGTCATCGTCGAAGACCTCGTGAAGCTGCTCGACTCGACCGGTGCGGATCTGCGGCGTGGCCGGTATCCCTCCGCCTCGCACTCGCGCAAGATCGCGGCGATGCTGCGCAAGGTGGCAGACGACTTCGATGCCTGAGCTCGAGACCGCCGCGCTCGCCGCGCTGCATGAGGTCACGCCCGCCTCGACGGTGGGTGAGTTCATCGATCGCGTCGAGGAGCCGGATGGCGCGTTCTCGCTGCGATTCGCGACGACCCTGCTCGGCTACGTGGGATGGCGCTGGACGGTGACCTTCGCCGGGCCAGAGGGCGAGGAGCCCACCGTACTGGAGGTCGCGCTGCTGCCTGGCGAGGATTCGCTGCTGGCGCCCGAGTGGGTGCCGTGGTCGGTGCGCCTGGAGGAGTTCAAGGCGGCGCAGGCCGCTGCCGCCGAGCAGGCGGTGGGCGACGACTCGGACGACGAAGACTCAGACGACGACTTCGACGACGCCGATGAGGACGAAGACGAGGATGACGACTTCGACGACGACGTCTTGCCCGTCCTTCACGCAGGCGACGTCGACGAGGACTGATTACCGCCGAGTGACCACTCTTTTGCACAGCATGGGCTGGAATCTTCAGCGACCGGAGGCAAAAGAGTGGTCACTCGGCAGCTGAACTCAGGAGTTCTCGAGCACGAAGTCGATCGCGCGCGTGAGCTGACGCACGTCGTCCGGCTCGATGGAGACGAACGTCGCCACGCGCAGCTGGTTGCGACCGAGCTTGCGGTACGGCTCGGTGTCGACGATGCCGTTCGCGCGCAGCGTCTTCGCGATGGCTGCGGCATCCACCGACTCGTCGAAGTCGATCGTGGCGACGACGGGCGAACGGTGCGCGGGGTCGCCGACGAACGGCGACGCGACATCCGTGCCCTCGGCCCAGTCGTAGAGAACGCCGGATGACTCCGCGGTGCGTGCGCCCGCCCAGGCGAGGCCGCCCGAGGCGAGGATCCACTGCAGCTGTGAGTCGAGAAGGTGCAGCGTGGTCAGTGCCGGGGTGTTCAGGGTCTGGTTCTTGCGGGAGTTGTCGACCGCATTCCAGAGGCTCAGGAACTCGGGAATGTAGCGGTCGGCGGCGTGCAGACGCTCCACGCGCTCGATGGCGGCCGGCGACATCGCGGCCAGCCACAGCCCGCCATCCGACCCGAGATTCTTCTGCGGTGCGAAGTAGTAGACGTCGGTCTCGGTCACATCGAAGTCGATGCCGCCCGCGGCGCTCGTCGCGTCGATGACGGTCAGTGCACCCTCGTCGCCATCCACCCTCGTGATCGGCGCCGACACGCCCGTCGAGGTCTCGTTGTGCGGCCACGCGTACACGTCGATGCCCGCGGCGGCCTGCGCCTCCGCCCGTGAGCCGGCATCCGCCGTGCGCACATCCGGCGCCTCGAGCCAAGGGGCTGCGGCCGCCTTGGCGAACTTGCCGCCGAACTCGCCGAAGGAGAGGTTCTGGCTGCGGCGCTCGATCAGACCGAAGGACGCCGCATCCCAGAAGGCCGTCGACCCGCCGTTGCCGAGCACGATCTCGTAGCCGTCAGGCAGTCGGAACAGCTCGCTCAGGTGCGCGCGCACATCGCCGACCAGATTCTTCACGGGCGCCTGCCTGTGCGACGTGCCGAGCAGGCTGGTGCCGACCGCGGCCAGCGCGCTCACCTGCTCCTCACGGATCTTCGAGGGGCCGCATCCGAAGCGTCCGTCGGCGGGCAGAAGGTCGGCGGGGATCTGGAGCGTCATGCTCTTATCCTACGAAACACGAAGACGAGATCTGATGGTTAGGTGCGCCTTACTTCTTGTAGGCGGATAGACTTCAGATCAGGACAAGCGGAGGACCGATGACCGATCTGATCGACACGACGGAGATGTATCTGCGAACCATCCTCGATCTCGAGGAGGAGCAGATCGTGCCGCTGCGTGCGCGCATCTCCGAGCGGCTGGGGCACTCGGGCCCCACGGTGTCACAGACGGTCGCCCGCATGGAGCGCGACGGTCTCGTCGTCGTCGCGGAGGACCGCCACCTGCAGCTGACCGACTCCGGACGCCGCAAAGCGACCGAGGTCATGCGCAAGCACCGCCTCGCCGAGCGCCTGCTGTCCGATGTCGTCGGCCTCGACTGGGCCTTCGTGCACGATGAGGCCTGCCGGTGGGAGCACGTGATGAGTGAGCGCGTCGAACGACGCCTCGTCGAACTGCTCGGCTACCCGACCGAGTCGCCGTACGGCAATCCGATTCCGGGACTCGAGGGACTCGGTGAGGAGACGAGCGCGGACGAGGAGCGCGTGGTCGGCCTCGTTCCTCTGCTGGATGAGGCGGGCGTTCCCATCGAGGCGACGGTGCGCCGACTGGCCGAGAGCGTGCAGGTGGACACCGAGCTGATGCAGCAGCTGTTCGAGGCGGGTGTCGTGCCTGGCGCACGCGGATCCTTCAGCTGCAGCGATGGTTACGTGCTGGTTCAGATCGACGGCGTGGATGACGGCCTGGAGCTGCCGACGGACATCGCCTCGCACATCTGGGTGGTCGACGACAGAGCCTGACACTGTCCGCCAAACGGCCGACACGCCCAGAGCCTTGTCGTCGGTCAGAAAAATCTTGCATGTGGGCGTGACTTTTTCGTTATATTCCGGTAGCTTGGAGCGATGCCCCGGTCCTGGCCGGAGCTCACTCCCCTGGAGATCGCCCGTTCGTTTCGTCGTGCCGGTGGGGTGGAACAGTGTCCCGATCCTGTTCTGACGGAACGACGCAGGTGCGTGGGCGATGGAGGAAACCGACTGTGACTGAGCACGACACGCCCGACGCCGCTTCCGAAGGCGCCGCTCCCGAGGTCGCTACGCGCACAGGTGGCAAGCTCGCCCGCCGCGACGTCCGCCGCATCGAACGCGAGCTGCGCCGTGGTTCTGGTGCTCGCCTCCGACCCGGCCGAACGCTCGGCACTGCCGTCGCCGTTTTCGCGCTGCTCGCCGGATTCGCCATCCCCGCCTACGCCGCGGTCAAGCCGGAGCTTCAGACGCTGTCGCTGCAGGACGCCGCCGAGAGCGAGGCGCAGTCGGTCGCGGTCAGCGCAGACGTGCAGTCGGCCGCGCTGACCGGCTCGAACTACTCGGCCACCAGCCCCGAGCAGATCGCCGAGCAGAAGGCGGCAGAAGAGGCAGCGGCCGCCGCGGCCCTCGCCGCTGAGCGTGCACAGGAGGCTGCCGCCGCAGCCGCCGCGAACCAGTCCTCGAGCAGCGACGACAGCACCTCATCCGAGGGCAGCAGCGCCTCCTCCACCGACGACTACTCGCCCTCGGCAGAGATCGATGGGGCCGTGTGCCCGCTGCCCGCAGGCTCGTATCGCTTTGAGCGCACCGTGACCCCTGGTGGCCACGAGGGTCTCGACCTGTCGACCTACGGTGCCAGCCCGCCGATCTACGCGGTCAAGGGCGGCACCGTCATTCAGTCCTCCGAGAACACGGGCGGCTGGGGCGTCATGATCGAGATCGATCACGGCGATGGCACGACGACGCTCTACGGCCACATGCAGTACGGCAGCCGCCTCGTCGAGGTGGGCGACACGGTCACCGCCGGTCAGCAGATCGGCACCGTGGGCAGCACGGGGTACTCCACGGGCAACCACCTGCACCTGGAGCTGCGCATCGACGGCGTGATCGTCGACCCGCTGCTGTACCTGCCGATTCCGGTCTGATCCGGCTCGACTCGCGGCACGTCGTGTGCGGCGTGTGCGTGATCCTGCGCTAATCTGACCTTTGTCGCCCGAAATCGCGGGCGGAGGGAGACGATGGACCGTAAAGAGCGCATACCCGTTCGCATCCGCACCACGGATGCGCTGGGTCGCCATGTCCTGAGGCATCACGTGCACACGGTCCGCAGCCTGTCTGCGGTCGATACAAGGCGCTGTCGAAACGACAGCGCCTTTTTCGTGCCCTCTGTCGGCGATGTTCGTCGCGATGCAGATTCGAGTGCCCGCAAGCCGTGCGGGAGTCATCGAAAGGACACGACATGCGAACGCTGGTGCTGAACGCGGGGTACGAGCCCCTCGGCGTGGTCTCGTTCAAGCGAGCCATCCTTCTGGTCATGAATGACAAGGCCACCGTCATCGAGAAGGTGGAGGGCGAACCCGTGTTCTCCCCGAGCGCCTCGTACGAGAGACCGGCCGTGATCATCCTCACCCGATACGTGCGGATGGCGCACGATCGACGGTCGCCCGTGACGCGTCGCGGTGTGCTGCGTCGGGATGGCTTCCGGTGCGGCTACTGCGGCGCCGCCGCAACGACGATCGACCACATCCAGCCGCGTTCCCGTGGCGGAGTGGACTCGTGGGAGAACCTGGTCGCATGCTGTCTGAAGTGCAACAACATCAAGAGCGATCGCACGCCGAGCGAGATGGGGTGGCAGCTGCGGGTGACGCCCGGCGTGCCGCGCGGTGCCGGGTGGGCGGTCAGGGGCGCGGAGCGCGCCGATCCCACCTGGGAGCCGTACCTCGCCATGGCGGCGTGAGTGGTCGCTGCCTGACCGGTCAGGCGCACTGATCCGGTGCGGCTGCCCACGAACAGGGAAACTGATCGGCCCCTGCTGCACCCATGCCGTCCTCCTCTGGTCCGAGCCGTTCGGGATACGTCAGAGCCGCCAGTCGGCCGATGCCGCCTGCTGTCGCCAGAACTCGGCGAAACGACCGCCCGCGCCGAGAAGCGCATCTGGCGTTCCGTCTTCGACGATGCGCCCGTCCTCGAGGAACAGCACGCGGTCGGCGGTGCGGATGGCCGCCAGGCGGTGGGCGACGATGACCCGCGTGCGGGGCACGTCATCGGTGGTCAGCGCAGCCACGACCGCGCGTTCGTTCTCGGTGTCGAGGGCGCTGGTGGCCTCATCCACGGCCAGCACCGGCGCGGGCTTCACGAGCGCCCTGGCGATCGACACGCGTTGGCGCTCCCCGCCCGAGAGCGCGGAGCCGGCCTCGCCCACGCGCGAGGCGGCGCCATCGGGAAGCTGCGCGAGGGTGTCGTCGAGTTGCGCGAGGCGCATGGCGTGGGCGATCTGGCCATCCGTCGCCGCGAGGTGACCGGCGCGGATGTTGTCTTCGATCGTTCCCTCGAACAGGAAGGGATGCTGGAAGACCGCCGTCATCAGCGCCTGCTGCTCGGCATCGGGAAGCTCGCGCAGATCGACCCCGTCGACGAGCACCCGGCCGGTCGTCGGCTGCTGCAGACCGAGCAGCAGCGAGAGCACGCTCGACTTGCCGGATCCGCTGGGCCCGACGATCGCCGTCGTCGAGCCGGGTTCGAGGGTGAGCGTCAGCTCGTCGATCACGGCGGGCCCGTCATCGCTGTAACGCAGGCCGACTCCGTCGAAGTCGATCCGCGGCGGTGCCGTGCGCGTGAGCGCCGTGCCGCCTCGCATCTCGCGCGCGGGGGCATCGAGCACCTGCCGCATCCCGTCGAGGGTTCTGCCGGCCGATTCCAGTCCTCCCGTCAGCTCAGCGAGCTGGGCGAAGGGCTCGAGGAAGCGCACGATCACGACGATCAGGGCGATCGCAGCGGGTGCGGACAGCCCTCCCGTCATGCTCACCCAGACCGCGGTGCCCGCGAGCAGTATCAGGGCGAGCTGGCTGGCGACGCTGAACAGCAGGTGCCCGGGGATCTGCATGAGCAGCAGCCGACCGGTTGCCGCGTGCTGTGAGGCGATCGCCTCGCCTGCTGCGCTGCGTGCGGGCTCGACGCGGCGCGCCGCACGCAGCGCGGGCTGCACGCGCGCGAACTCCATGAGTCGTTCGGTGAGCGTCGTGTTCGCCTCGGCGAAGCCGCGATCGGCCGATCGCGAGATGCGGCGAGTGGCGAAGAAGGCGGCGAGCATGATCGGGATGCTCG
>JASGDS010000157.1:0-2651 GCA_047607025.1 Microbacterium sp. | reverse complement strand
GCCCCGCCGACCGAGAGTGCGCCTGGGCAGGCGGCGCGGCCTCGAACTGCTCGCGCTGCTCGTTCCCGCCGTGGTGTTCTTCGCACTGTTCTTCCTCTACCCGCTCGGCTACGGCGTCTTCATGAGCGTCAGCGACTTCACGACGAAGACGTTCTTCACCGGCGAGGCGCCCTTCGTCGGCGCGGACAACTTCCGTGCCGTTCTCTCCTCGCCGCTGCTGGGCACGGCCATCCGCAACACCCTCGTGATCGCGATCGTCGCGGTCGTGGCAGAGCTCGTGCTCGGCCTGGCGCTGGCGCTGCTGTTCAACCGCACCTTCCCGGGCAGCAGGTGGCTGCCCTCGCTCATTCTCATTCCGTGGCTGCTGCCGTCGGTCGTGGTCGCGACGATCTGGAAGTGGATGCTCTCGGGCGACGGCGCGGTGAACTCCGTGCTGGGCGCCATCGGCCTGCCGACGGATGCGTGGCTCGCGAACCCTGTCACCGCGCTCGCGGCCGTCATCGTCGTGGCGGTGTGGGCGAGCCTTCCGTACTGGTCGACCATCCTGTCCGCCGCGCTCAAGCAGGTGCCTGGCGAGCAGCTCGAGGCGGCGCAGCTGGATGGCGCGAACGCCAGGCAGCGGCTGGTGTACATCGTCATTCCGAGCATCTGGCCGGTCATCTCGGTGCTCGTGGTGATGAGCGTGGTGTTCTCGCTGCTCATCGTCGACCTCGTGCTGGTGCTGACGGGCGGCGGGCCGGCGAATGCCACCGTCACGCTGGGTCTGCTGTCGTACCAGGCGGCGTTCGAGACGTTCAAGTTCGGTCTCGCCGGGGCGTTCGGCATGCTGCTGCTGGTGATCAGCCTGGCCTTCGCGCTCGTGTACACCTGGCTGTCCGCGCGGGCGGAGAGGAGCGAGCGGTGAGGCGGCGCGGCTGGCTGTGGACCCTCGTCACGGTGGTGATCCTCGCCGCCTACCTCGTGCCGATCTATCTCATGCTGTCTGCTTCGTTCCAGCCGGATGCGTCGTCGGCCAGCGTCGACTGGTTCCCCACGCATCCGGGTCTTGAGGGCTATGCGGATGTGATCTCCAGCGGTGGTCTGCGGCGCCTGCGCACGAGCCTCATCGTCGCCGTCGGATCGGTGCTCGTCACCCTCGTCATCGCCATTCCCGCCGCCTATTCGCTCAGTCGGCTGCGCTCGCGCATCGTCGGCGTCTCGCTGCTTCTGCTGCTGCTGGCGCAGATGATTCCGAGCGTCGTGCTGGCGAACTCGTTCTATGCCATGTTCAACTCGGCGGGTCTGCTCAACAGCTACGTCGGACTCATCCTCGCCAACGCCACGGCTGGCGTGCCGTTCGCGATCATCCTGATGCGCTCGTTCATGCTGCGCCTCGATCACGAGATCGTCGAGGCATCCACGATCGACGGTCTCGGCACCTTCGGCAGCCTCGTGCGCATCGTGGTGCCGCTCTCGCGCAACGCGATCATCACCTCGGCCGTCTTCACCTTCCTCTTCGCCTGGGGCGACCTGCTGTTCGGCCTGACGCTCGTGACCCAGACGAACATGTACCCCGTGACGGTGTTCGTCTACCAGCTCTCCGGCTCGCAGTTCAACACCTGGGCGCAGGTGATGGCCGCATCGCTCATGGCCGCGCTCCCCGCGCTCGTGGTCATCCTCGCGCTGCAGCGCTACGTCAAGGCAGGCATCGCCTCCGGCGCCGTGCGCTGACGTCATACGACGTCGTGCACGTTGATCGTCGAGGGGCCCGGCGTGAGCATCGAGGTGCAGGATGCCCTCGACCGAGAAGCTCAAGGTGATCTGCGCCATCCACCCCGGCATCTGGCACCCGGCCGTTCTCGCGAAGTTCATCAACACCGCCGACCAGTTCTCGAACGGGCGTGCGGCGGTCAACGTGGTGAGCGGATGGCTGAAGGAGGAGTACACCGACCTCGGCCTCGAGTGGCTCGACCACGACGCGCGCTGCCGTCGCGCGGCGGAGTTCATCCAGGTGCTACGGGGCCTGTGGACCCAGGAGAAGTTCTCGTTCCACGGCGAGTTCTATCGTCTCAACGAGTTCACGCTGCGACCGTTCCCGGTCGACGTGCCAGGACGTGCGCACCCCGACATCTTCCAGGGCGGCAACTCCACGGCCGCGTGCTTCAACGGCGGCGCCCACAGTGACTGGTACTTCTCCAACGGCAAGGACTTCGACGGCTTCACCGAGCAGTACGACGAGGTGACTCGCATCGCAGCCGAGCACGGCCGCACCACGAAGTTCGGCCTGAACGCCTTCGTCATTCAGCGCGACTCGCGCGAGGCGGCCGAGCAGCAGCTGCGCGACATCATCGAGCAGGCGGATGCCGACTCGACGTTCGAAGACCTCGTGCAGTACAACGACGGCTTCCGCACCGGCCTCATCGGCACCAACGAGCAGATCGCCGAGCGGATCATCGCCTACAAGAAGCTCGGCGTCAACCTGTTCCTGCTCGGCTTCCTGCACTTCCAGGAGGAGCTGGAGCGCTTCGGCACCGAGATCATCCCGCTCGTGCGCGAGCTCGAGGCTCAGCTCGACGAGGCCCCCGTCACCGTCTGACCCATCACCGCCGAGCGACCACTCGTTTGCCCAGTCGGCCCCGAAAAATCATGGGTCCGGCGGCAAAAGAGTGGTC
>JASGDS010000156.1:0-14311 GCA_047607025.1 Microbacterium sp. | reverse complement strand
GCGACCGCCAGAGTCTCGCCGAGCGCGCGGCCGAGTCCCAGCATCATGGCCGAGACCATCCCGCCGCGCGCGAACGGCAGCACGGCCATCCGCACCATCTCCCAGCGGGTCGCGCCGAGGGCGAGTGCGGCCTCCTCGTGCAGCCGCGGCGTCTGCAGGAACACCTCGCGGCAGATCGCGGTCATGATCGGAATGCACATCACGGCCAGCACGAGTGCGGCGGTCAGAATGGTGCGGCCGGATGCCGAGATCGGCGGCGCGAACAGCGGAATCCAGCCGAGATGCTCGCCGAGCCACGCATACAGCGGTGCGAGGAACCCCGAGAACGTGGCGATGCCCCACAGGCCGTAGACGACAGACGGCACCGCCGCCAGCAGGTCGATGACATAGCCGAGCCCCTGCGCGATGCGTCTGGGCGCGTAGTGCGAGATGAACAGGGCGATGCCGACAGACAGCGGCGTGGCGAAGAGCAGGGCGAGGATGGCCGTCCAGATCGTGCCGAACACGAGCGGCCAGACATACACCCAGAAGTTGCTTGCACCGTCTGGCAGCTCTGTGCCATCGGCGATGATCGCCGGGATGGCCTGAATGATCAGGAACAGAGCGACGGCGGCGAGGATGGCCAGGATGATGACGCCGGCCGTGACAGTGGTGGAGGAGAAGACGCGATCGCCCAGCCGGACCAGGCGCTTGGGCGCGTCGGGTGTCTGCGCTGGTGCAGGGGTGTCGGTCATCCGCGGGGGGCTTCCCTTCGTGCGATCGCCCGGCCAGCCGGGGCCGGCCGGGCGATCGAGGTGACGTTGTTACTGGATGGTGGCGGCTGCGGCTTCGACCTTCGTGGCGAGGGCGTCGCTCAGCGGTGCGGAGCCCGCCTCGCTTGCTGCCGCCTCCTGCGCGTCGCTCGTGGCGACGTACTGCGCGTAGGCGCTCACCAGGGCGCCCTTGTCGTCATCGGTGTAGTCCTGGCAGGCGATGATGTACGACACCAGCACGAGCGGCCAGGCACCGGCATCCGTGACCGTGCGGTCGATGTCGATGGCCAGGTCGCCTGCCGCACGCCCCTCGACGAGGGGAGAGGCGGCGACGACCGCAGCTGCGCCATCCGCCGACAGCTCGGTGAAGTCGTCGCCGACCTTGAGCTTCGCGATCGAGAGATCGCCCGCACCCGACTCGTCGATGTAGGTGATCGAGCCCGCCGTGTTCGTCGTGGTGTCGGCGACGCCCGACGTTCCCTTCGCGCCCTCGCCGACCTCATACGGGTAGGTCTGGGCGGCTTCCGCATCCCACACATCGCCCGCGGTGTCGTGCAGGTAGTCGGTGAAGTTCTGGGTCGTGCCCGAGTCGTCTGACCGGTGCACCACGTTGATCGTGCTCGAGGGCAGGTCGACATCGGGGTTCAGCGCCGTGAGCGCGTCATCGTCCCAGGTGGTGATCTCGCCCTTGAAGATCTTCGCGATCGTCTCGGCGTCGAGGTTGAGCTCGTCGACCCCGTCGAGGTTGAACGCGATCGCGATCGGCGAGATGTAGACGGGAAGGTCGATGGGGGTCGTGCCGTCGGCGCACAGCGCGGCGGTGCCGGCGAGCTCGTCATCACTCAGCGCGGCATCCGATCCGGCGAAGTCGGCAGAACCGCCGAGGAAGGCCTCGCGGCCGGCGCCCGAGCCCTGCGGATCGTAGTTGATGGTCAGGTCGGGGTTCGAGCCCTGAATGCCCGCGGCCCAGGTGGTCTCGGCCGTGCCCTGCGCCGACGAGCCGATGCCGTTGAGCGTGCCGCTCAGCTCGGCGCTGGTGTCGGCGCTCGAGTCGCTCGTCGTGTCGGTGGATCCCTCGTTCGTCGCACAGCCCGCAAGCGCGAGCGCCGCGATCGCGGTGACAGCCGCGATACCCGAAAGTCGAGTGGTCTTCACTGTGGTTCCTCTTCGTCAGTGTTCAGCGCACCCCGGTTCGGGATACAACTGGACGCTAAGCGGACTGGGTGACCAGTCTGCAGAGCGCGGGTGAACGCAGAGTGAACAGCGCGCCGGACGGCCCGCGCCGGCGAGAGTGCGCGACCGCCGTGAGAGGGCCCGCGTCGTCGTCACTCTCACGGCGCACGGGCGGTCTCACCGCGTACGAGCAGTCTCGTCAGAAGGCGTAGTCGACGACGACCGGGGCGTGGTCGCTCCAGCGCGCGTCATAGGATGGCGCCCGGTCGACCCGGTACGCCGTCGCGCGGTCAGCCAGAGGCGTGGTCGCGAGCTGGTAGTCGATGCGCCATCCGGTGTCGTTGTCGAAGGCCTGGCCGCGATTCGACCACCACGTGTAGGGGCCGTCCACCTCGCCCGAGAGCTTGCGGCCGACGTCGACCCACGTCGCGCCATCCGCGCAGAGCCAGTCGTCGAAGTAGGCGCGCTCGCGGGGGAGGAATCCCGCACGCTTCACGTTGCCGCGCCAGTTCTTGATGTCGAGTTCTCGGTGCCCCACGTTCAGGTCGCCCGTGACGACGGCGAGCGCGCCATCCTGCGACAGCTCGGCCAGCCTGGTCGTCATCGCGTCGAGGAATGCCCACTTGCGATCCTGTTTCGGGGTGTCGACCTCGCCCGAGTGCACATAGGCGCTCACGACGGTGAGGCGCGTGCCGTTCACGTCGAAGTCGACTTCGAGCCAGCGGCCCTGGCTGTCGGCGTCTTCGCCGCCGATCATGGTGCGCGAGGCGACGGGCTCGGCGCGCGAGGCAAGGGCCACGCCCGCGCGTCCCTTGTACGGCGACTCCTCCTCGAGCACGTGCCACCCCTCGAGCAGCCGATCGAGGTGCTCGCGAGGTGCGCGCACCTCCTGCAGGGTCAGGATGTCGGGGGTCGCGCTCTCGAGCCAGGGCGAGAAGCCTTTGCGCTCGGCGGCCCTGATGCCGTTGACGTTGACGGAGGCGATGCGCAGGCTCTGGGGCATGCTCTCCAACCTACCTGCCGCTCACAGCCGACGAGATGGCGGCGTGTCGCGAAAAACCCTGTGGATAAGTCGCCGATCGGCTTGAGAGCCCTCAGAATCTCGCTACTTTCGGAGGTGAGAAACCTCACCGCGTGCGTCAGAATGGAGGCGTGTACGTGTCACCCGAAGTCATTTCGACGATTGTGACGGTCGCGAGCCTGATCGTCACGCTCGGCGGTGCCATGTTCGCTTTTGCGGCCTGGGTGGTTCGCAGACTCGACGCCATCGAGGCGCGCTTCGATCGGCGTTTTGCCGACAGCGATGCCAAGTCCGACGCGCGTTTCGCGAAGATCGACGATCGTTTCGTGCAGATGGACGCGAAGTGGGAGGATCGTTTCGCGCAGCTGGACGCCAAGTGGGAGGCGCGTTTCGGACAGCTTGATGCGAAGATCGACGACCGCTTCGGGCAGCTGGATACCAAGATCGACTCTCGCTGCGACAAGCTCGAGACGGAGATCACGAAGCTCGGGGCGGAGATCACGGGCATCAAGGTCGATGTCGCCCGTCTCGATGGGCGCCTCGAAGAACACCTTGCCGTGATCGCCCGCAGTGGAGCAGCGGCGTAACCTACAGCACGTTGTCGCGGCCGCCGTCATGCAGGCGGCTGACGACGCCCTTCACGCGTTGGGCGTGCTCGCTGGTGGTCACCAGCAGCGCGTCGTCGGTGTCGACGACGATGAGGTCGTCCACGCCGATCACCGCGATGATGCGGTTCGTGTGCGAGACGACGAGACCCGTCGACTCATCGACGATCACCTTCTCGTTGTCGCCCAGCACGCTCATCCTGGTCGAGTCGCCGCCCGAGGCCAGGTTCGACAGGCTCGCGAAGTCGCCGACGTCGTCCCAGTCGAACTGGCCGGGCACCACGGCGAGGCGTCCCTTGGTCGCGGCCGGCTCTGCCACCGAGTAGTCGATCGCGATCTTCTTCAGCCCCGGCCATACGCGGGCGACGACCTCGTCGCGGGATGGCCCATCCCACGCCTCGGCGATCTCGAGAAGTGATGCGTGCAGTTCCGGCTCGTTCGAGCGCAGTTCATCGAGCAGCATGTCGGCGCGCGAGATGAACATGCCCGCGTTCCACAGGAAGGAGCGGTCGGCGTAGTAGCGGCGTGCGGTCTCGAGGTCGGGCTTCTCGACGAACTGGTCGACGAGCGCGGCGAGCGGCGCATTGTCGATGTCGAGCTCGGCGCCCGTCTTGATGTAGCCGAAGCCGACGGCGGGGTCGGATGGCTGGATGCCGATGGTGCAGATGTACCCGGCGCGGGCGACCTCGACCGCCTGTCGCACCGTGAACTCGAACACCCGCTGACGGTCGATCACGTGGTCGGCCGCGAACGACCCGATGATCACGTCGGGGTTGCGCCGAAGCAGGATGGCCGCGGCCAACCCGATCGCCGCGGACGACTCCCTCGGCTCCGACTCGATGAACACGTTCTGTTCGTCGACGGGAACGGTGTCCTCCACTTTCGGCCCGTGCGCGCGGCCGGTGACGACGGCGATGTGGTCGGCGCCGGCCAGCGGCACCAGACGATCCCATGTCTCCTGCAGCAGCGATCGGCCGGAGCCGGTCAGATCGTGCAGAAACTTCGGCGTCTCGGCACGGGAGAGGGGCCACAGCCTCGACCCGACTCCTCCCGCGGGAATGACGGCGAAGAAGTCGTTGATGGCATCCGGCATGCGAACCAGGCTACACAGCCCAGATGCCGCGAAAGCAGTTATCTCGATATCAAGAGAGTTAGGTATCCCTAATTGGCCGCTGGGGTGCCACTCAGAGTAGCCTGAACGGGACTGACAACGTCGCAGTGTGCGCAGCCTGGAGCCTTGCTTGGCAGACCTGGAGGGATCGTGTCGAATACGCGACTGACACCGCAGGTGTCGGAGACGACATCGAAGGTGCCGCGGGGCACCCTCTACCGCGGACGCGAGGGAATGTGGTCGTGGGTCTTCCACCGCATCACCGGCATCGCGATGTTCTTCTTCCTGCTGGTGCACGTGCTCGACACCGCGCTCATCCGCGTGTCGCCCGACGCGTACAACGCCGTGATCGGCACCTACCAGACGCCCATC
This sequence comes from Microbacterium sp., assembly GCA_047607025.1. Classification (GTDB taxonomy): domain Bacteria; phylum Actinomycetota; class Actinomycetes; order Actinomycetales; family Microbacteriaceae; genus Microbacterium. The sequence goes on along the minus strand of JASGDS010000156.1, from coordinate 9,277 downwards.
ATGGGTCTCGGTGAGACGGCGCTCGTCGCCGCGATCGCGTACCACGCGTTCAACGGCCTGCGCATCATCCTGATCGACTTCTGGTCGAAGGGTGCGAAGTATCAGCGCCAGCTGTTCTGGGGCGTTATCGCGGTCTGGGTGATCACGATGGCGGGCTTCGCCCCCCGCCACCTCATGAACGTGTTCGGAGGCCACTGATGACGACTGCAGCCGACCTCGCCGCCCCTCGCTCCCCGCAGCATCCCGCCCCGAAGAAGGGCGTGAACCTCGAGAAGTGGGGATGGCTGTACATGCGCATCTCGGGTGTGCTGCTGATCGTGCTGATCTTCGGCCACCTGTTCGTCAACCTGCTCAACAACGACGGCGGCGTGCACGCGATCGACTTCGCGTTCGTCGCGGGCAAGTACGCGACCCCGTTCTGGCAGTGGTGGGATGTGTTGATGCTGTGGCTCGCGTTCATCCACGGCTCCAACGGCATGCGCACCATCGTCAGCGACTACATCACCCACAAGGGTCTGCGCACGACGCTGCTGTGGGCGATCGGCATCGTGGCCGCGCTCATGATTTTGCTCGGCACGCTTGTCGTGTTCACCTTCGACCCCTGCGCCGGTGTGACGGGCGTGTGGGACAACCCCGACAGCTCGCTGTACAGCATCTGCGTCGGGAACTGAGCGAGAGATACGGAACCGAACGTGAGCAATCAGTACCCAGACGCCGTTCTGAAGGATGGCGTGTACTACCACGAGTTCGACATCGTCATCGTCGGTGCGGGTGGCGCGGGCATGCGCGCCGCGATCGAGGCGGGCCCTGGCGCGAAGACCGCGGTCGTCACGAAGCTGTACCCGACGCGTTCGCACACGGGTGCGGCGCAGGGCGGGATGGCCGCTGCGCTCGGCAACGTCGAAGAGGACTCGTGGGAGTGGCACACCTTCGACACCATCAAGGGCGGCGACTACCTCGTCGACCAGGATGCGGCGGAGATCCTCGCGAAGGAGGCCATCGACGCGGTCATCGACCTCGAGAACATGGGCCTTCCGTTCAACCGCACGCCCGAGGGCAAGATCGACCAGCGCCGCTTCGGCGGTCACACCGCCGAGCACGGCAAGACGCCCGTGCGCCGCGCCTGCTACGCGGCCGACCGCACGGGTCACATGATTCTGCAGACGCTGTTCCAGAACTGCGTCAAGCTCGGCATCAACTTCTTCAACGAGTTCTACGCGCTCGATCTCATCACCGTGAAGGATGGCGATGAGTACAAGGTCGCGGGCGTCGTCGCGTATGAGCTCGCCACGGGCGATCTGCACGTGTTCCACTCGAAGTCGGTGATCTTCGCCTCCGGCGGCTTCGGCAAGATGTACAAGACGACCTCAAACGCCCACACCCTCACCGGTGACGGCGTCGGCATCGTGTGGCGCAAGGGACTTCCGCTCGAAGACGTGGAGTTCTTCCAGTTCCACCCGACAGGGCTCGCCGGTCTCGGCATCCTGCTCACGGAGGGCGCACGAGGTGAGGGCGCCATCCTGCGCAACGCCTCGGGTGAGCGCTTCATGGAGCGCTACGCGCCCACCATCAAAGACCTCGCACCCCGTGACATCGTCGCCCGATCGATGGTGAAAGAGGTGCTCGAGGGGCGCGGTGCCGGCCCGCACAAGGACTACGTCTACCTCGACTGCACGCACCTGGGTGCCGAGGTGCTCGAGACCAAGCTGCCAGACATCACCGAGTTCGCGCGCACCTACCTCGGCGTCGACCCGGTCGTCGAGCCGGTGCCCGTGATGCCGACCGCGCACTACGCGATGGGCGGCATCCCCACGAACAACAACGGCGAGGTGCTGAGCGACAACACCACCGTGGTTCCCGGCCTCTACGCCGCGGGCGAGTGCGCCTGCGTGAGCGTGCACGGCTCGAACCGCCTCGGCACCAACTCGCTGCTCGACATCAACGTGTTCGGCAAGCGCAGCGGCCGCAACGCCGTCGAGTACGTCAACACCCACGACATCGTGCCGCTGCCCGAAGACCCCGCGAAGGATGTTCGTGAGCTGATCGAGGGCATCCGCAACGCGAACGGAACCGAGCGCATCGCCGACATCCGTCGCACGCTGCAGGAGGAGATGGACGCGAACGCACAGGTGTTCCGCACCGAGGAGACGCTCACGAACGTGATGGGCACCATCCACGATCTGCGTCAGCGCTACAAGAACATCTACGTGGATGACAAGGGCAAGCGATACAACACCGACCTGCTCGAGGCGGTCGAGCTGGGCTTCCTGCTCGACCTGGCCGAGATCATCGCCTATGCCGCCCGCAACCGCAAGGAGAGCCGCGGCGGTCACATGCGCGAGGACTACCCCGACCGCGACGACGCGAACTACATGAAGCACACGATGGCCTACCTCACGGGCGACCCGCATTCGCCCGACCCGAGCGACCACATCACGCTCGAGTGGAAGCCGGTCGTCGTCACGCGCTACCAGCCGATGGAGAGGAAGTACTGATGAGTTCTGCCGTCGCCGAGGCTCCCGCAGAGGAAGCCCCCATCCAGGCCTACACCGTCACCTTCATGATCCGCCGGTTCGACCCCGAGGTCGACGCCGAGCCGCGCTGGGTCGACTACGACGTCGAGATGTACCCGACCGACCGCGTGCTCGACGCCCTGCACCGCATCAAGTGGGAGTCGGACGGCTCGCTGACGTTCCGCCGTTCGTGCGCGCACGGCATCTGCGGGTCTGACGCGATGCGCATCAACGGCCGCAACCGTCTGGCCTGCAAGACGCTCATCAAGGATCTCGACATCTCCAAGCCCGTCTACGTCGAGGCCATCAAGGGTCTGCCGCTCGAGAAGGACCTCGTCGTCGACATGGACCCGTTCTTCGCCTCGTTCCGCGAGGTGCAGCCGTTCCTGCAGGCGCACTCGGTGCCGCCTGAGGGCAAGGAGCGCCCGCAGACGATCGCCGACCGCGAGCGCTTCGACGACACCACGAAGTGCATCCTGTGCGCGGCGTGCACCTCCTCGTGCCCCGTGTTCTGGACCGACGGCCAGTACTTCGGCCCCGCCGCGATCGTCAACGCGCACCGCTTCATCTTCGACTCGCGCGATGACGAGGCGAAGGTGCGCCTCGACATCCTCAACGACAAGGAGGGCGTGTGGCGCTGCCGCACGACCTTCAACTGCACCGAGGCGTGCCCGCGCGGCATTCAGATCACGAAGGCGATCGCCGAGGTGAAGCAGGCGGTCCTGCGCGGCCACCGCTGACCTCTCTGTCATGCGCCGGCGGCCGTAGGATGGCACGAGCGGCGCGGAAGGGGGCAGGGTGAGCGGTCTGATCGTGCACGAGTGGCTGTCGCCTGCCGGTGGCTCCGAGAACGTGTTCGAGGCGATCGCCCGGGTGTTTCCCGACGCCGAGCGCTGGTGTCTGTGGAACGACGCGGGCGACCGGTTCGCTCCCGTGCACGAGACCATCCTGGCGCGCACTCCGCTGCGTGGTCGCAAGGCGCTGGCGTTGCCGGTCATGCCTGCCGTCTGGCGGCACCTGCCCAGGCGTGAGGTCGACTTCGTGCTCGCCAGTTCGCATCTGTTCGCGCATCATGCCCGGTTCGCGGGGCCGGCGCGTGAGGCGCCGAAGCTCGTCTACGCGCACACGCCCGCGCGGTACATCTGGGCGCCGGAGCTGGATGGCCGCGGCAACGGCGTCGCGGCGCGCGCGGCCTCGGCGGTGCTGAAGCCCCTCGACCGCAAGCGCGCGCAGGAGCCGGTGGCGATCGCCGCCAACAGTCGCTTCATCGCCGATCGCGTGGCCGAGGCGTGGCAGCGCGAGGCCGAGGTGATTCACCCGAGCGTCGCGATCGAGCAGTTCCTCGTCGAGCCGCAGCTTTCGCCTGAAGAAAGGGCCGAGCTCGACAGCCTGCCCACGCAGTTCGTCGCCGGCTTCTCGCGGTTCGTGCCGTACAAGCGACTCGAGGCCGCGATCGAGGTGGGTCGCGTCGCCGGGCTCCCGGTCGTGCTCGCGGGATCGGGGCCGGATGAGGCGCGGCTGCGCGCCTCTGCCGATGAGCGCCACCCGGGTTCCGTGACGTTCGTCGACCGCCCGTCGACGCCGCTGCTGGCGGCCATCCTGCAGCGCGCGGCGCTGCTCGCGTTCGCGCCGATCGAAGACTTCGGCATCATTCCCGTCGAGGCGATGGCCGCGGGAACGCCCGCGCTCGTGAACGCGACCGGGGGAGCGGTCGAGTCGGTCGTCGACGGTGTCACCGGCGCACATGTGCACGACTGGGAGTCGGATTCCGAGCTGCGCGCCGCGACCGAACGCGCGCTCGCCGCGTCGCCTGACGCCTGCCGCACCAGGGCGCGCGACTTCGGCGAAGACGTGTTCGCCCGTCGCATCGGCGCCTTCGTCGCCGCCCACACCTGACGAGAATGGAGACCATGACCGAGGTACTCGTCGACACGCGGTGGGATGGCGTGGCGGGCATCCAGCGCTATGCACGCGAGGTGCTGCCGCGGCTTGAGACGCCGTGGCGCCCGCTCGGGTTCTCAGGCGACCACCTTGCTCCGCTCGACGGGCTGCGGAAGGTGCCATCCGTCGACCTCATCTACACGCCCGGCTACAACGCGTTCGCGCGCGCGAAGCGCCAGCTGGTGACCCTGCACGACGTCATCCAGCTGCAGGCGCCGTGGCCGGGAAGGGCGAAATATCTCGCCTATTACACGGCGATCGTGCGGCCCGTGGTGCGGCGCACCGGCGCCGTGATGACGGTGTCGGAGACGTCGCGCCAGGCGATCACCGAGTGGCTGCGCGACGACAGCGTGCGGGTCGTGAATGCGGGCAACGGATGCTCCGCGGCGTTCCATCCGGATGGCCCGCGCGCGGCGGGAGAACCCTACCTGATGTACGTCGGCAACCTGCGCACGCACAAGAATGTGCCGGTGATTCTCGATGCGCTGGTGCAGGTGCCCGATGCCCGGCTGCGCATGCTGCTGCCGGCGGGCGAACATGAGGCGGCGCGGGCGCTGTTGGCAGCGCGCGGCATCGAGCAGCGCGTCGAGCTGCTGGCCGGCATCGACGATGAGGCGCTCGCGGCGCAGTACCGCGGGGCGGCGGCGACGCTCATGCCGTCGACGCTCGAGGGGTTCGGCCTGCCCGCACTCGAGAGCGTGATGAGCGGCACCCCCGTGCTGCACTGGGCCGGGTGCGCCGCCGTCGCCGAAGCGGCGGCGGACAGGGGCGTCGCCCTCGACTCGGCGACCGACGCGCGCGAGTGGGCCGACGCCATCCGCACCGCACTCGAGAAGCCTCAGCGGGTCGAGCCGCCGACGGGCTTCTCGTGGGATGCCACCTCCCGCACCGTCGACGCCGCAATCGCCTCCCTGTTTTGACCTGGTGCTGTCGCAATCGCGATCGCGTCGGGCGTTAGGACTGACGCGAACGTCCCAACTCACGCTGCACTGCGTCGAGCGCGCAACTCTCGCTCATCCTCATCAATCGAAACAAAGTCCTCCGGGTTGGCCCTGATGGTCGCCCAACGCTCGTTGAGTCGTGCCTCAAGGTGCGGGCTGTCGAGGTCTGCGAGGTCTTCGTCAATCAGCGCACGCAGTTCGACCTTGTCGGCCGCAGACAGGCCGCGCAAGAGATCCTTCAGCGTGTTGTCCACCATGCGAGTAGTGTAACGCGAAGCTCCGACGTTGAGTTTGTCGGAGTAGCACTGACCTATTCATGTGGCTCATCTCCGATCGATGTCTACTCTGTCAACCGGTGGGCCTCGACCGTGTCAACTCTGTCAACCGAGAATTGCGTGGCTGCCTCACCACGGTCTTTGAGGATCAAGCGCGTCGTTGACGGCGAGCCGGATCAGCGCTTGTATCGAGTGCAGCGCGGATGGAGGAATGGGGCATCCCTCTTCGCGGTGCCTTATGCTGGTGGTCCGTAGGTTCGCGACGCGCTCGTTCGTTCTCGCGCAATCAGACCAACGACAGCGAATGTGAGTGCCGTGAGCCCCATTGAAGAGATCCCTGCGACCGATATCGCTCCGTCTGAGATGCCGCTCACGCACGTCGTCCGCGCCGGTGACTTCGTGTACATCGCTGGGCAGATTGCGGCACGGCCAGACGGTTCGGTGGTCACGGGTGACTTCGCGGCGGAAACGCGCGCCGTGCTGGACAACGTCAAGGCCGGCGTGGAAGCTGCCGGCGGCACACTCGCAGACATTGCCAAGACGACCGTCTTCCTTCTCAACGCCACGCTGTTCGAGCCCATGAACGCTGTCTACCGGGAGTACTTCTCCCACCCTTACCCCGCGCGAGCCACTGTCGTCGCGCCGCTGTCGAACCCCGATCTCCGCATTGAGATCGAGGCCGTTGCCTACGTCCCACGGTAGGCAGCGGCGCGGCGATTCTGACGCGAACGCGACCGGATAGACTTTCACGAGCCTGAGAAGTGACGCGGTGTTCCGCGCGAGACACAGAAGGGGCCTGTTCCATCTTGATCGCCCCTTCCAGCAAAAGCGACCGAACCGCCCTCCGCACCGTTGCGGTGATCCTGGCCGGGGGAGTGGGCGAGCGAGCCGACCTCGGCATGCCCAAGCAGCTCGCGCGCATCGCGGGCAAGACGATCATCGAGCACACCCTCGAGTCGGTCTGCAGCTCGCCCGACATCGACGACGTCATCGTCATGATGGAACCGAGCCACATCGGCCCCATCGAAGATCTCGTCTCATCAACTCGCTTGCCCAAGCTCTCGGCGGTCTATCCTGGCGGCGCGACACGCAACGAGACGACGAGGCTCGCGCTCGGGCACATCGCAGACGACGAGGCGAAGGTGCTGCTGCACGACGCTGTGCGCCCGTTCATCGATCACCGCATCCTGAGCGACTGCGTGCGCGCACTCGATCGCTACGACGCCGTCGACACCGCGATCCCCTCGGCAGACACGATCATCACGGTGGGCCAGGATGGCAGTATCGCGGATGTCCCACCGCGAGCATCCCTGAGGCGGGGCCAGACCCCACAGGCATTCCTGCTGAGCGTCATCCGCGAGGCATACGAACGTGCCGCCACGGATGCCAGTTTCGTGGCCACAGATGACTGCACCGTCGTGCTGCGCTATCTGCCAGAGACTCCGATCGCCGTCGTCGATGGGTCGACGGAGAACATGAAGATCACCGAGCCGGTGGACGTGTTCCTCGCAGACAAGCTCTTCCAGCTGAGAAGGGCACAGCCCGCTGGTATCGATGACGGCACGCTCGCCTCGCATCTCGATGGAAAGACCTTGGTCGTCTTCGGCGGCAGCAAGGGCATCGGCGCTGCCATCGCGGCCGCCGCTCAGCGTTTTGGCGCAGATGTCTTCTCGTACAGCCGGGGGGCAACGGGAACGCATGTGCAGAAGCGCGACGAGGTGGCTGCGGCGCTGGCGGATGCGAATGCCACGTCTGGCCGCATCGACTACGTCGTCAACTGCGCCGGGGCGCTCGATCTGGGTGAGCTGGAGTTCGTCAAGCCCAAGGAGGTAAAGAAGTCGCTGAAGGTGAATCTGCTCGGGCCGATCATCGTCGCACAGGAGTCGCTCTCGTATCTGCGCGCCAGTCGAGGGCAGCTGCTCTTCTTCGCGTCAAGCTCGTATACGCGGGGGAGAGCGCAGTATGGCATCTACTCGGCCACCAAGGCGGCAACCGTGAACCTTGCTCAATCTCTTGGAGACGAATGGGCGGCCGACGGTGTGCGCGTGAACGTCATCAACCCGCAGCGCACCGATACCCCCATGCGCACCGCGGCATTCGGTCAGGAACCCGGCGACACCCTTCTGAGCGCAGACGAGGTGGCGCTAGCCGCCCTCAAGACGTTGACGCAGGATGTCACCGGTCAGGTCATCGACGTGCGCAAGGCGGCGAACGCGTCTTAGAGGTTCGCGAGCAGGTCGCGTAGCTCTTTGCCGTACCGCTTCATGTCGAAGGTCCAGTCCGTCTTATAGTCGGCCTTCTTTGAGACAGGAGGATTCCAGAAGTAATCAAGATGCGCTGTGCGATTAAGAGCGAGAAGATGCTCAGTCCTACCAGAATACGCATCTGAATTAAGCACAATAACGCGTTGCACCTTATCCGCGTACAGCAAGCTATACAGGCCGGATCCCCCGAAACCTGCGATCACTTCGGCGTTTCCAAAGATGTTGGCCTGCTCAGTGAGTGAGTATCGCTCGGGGAAGATGATCTCGAAGCCATTGCTACGGAAGATCTCCTCGACGGGGGGTGTTCATACACGCCCTGTTGCCCTCACGAGGCACGCGAGAAACGAAGATCCGTCTTGGCAACTTTGCATCTTCGTGAACGATTCGTTCGCGCATCTCGTGGAAGGTTTGTTCCACAACGGGGTGGATAAAAAGTGGTGATGTGTACTGAAGACCAAGCGAAGGAACAATCAGCGACTCGACTCGAACCGGCCCAGAAACCCATTCGATACGATTCTCCGGGATACCCGCATTCTGAAGGATGCTAAACCCATTGGTCGGGTTGGCTTCTTCGCGATTCCACCGCCTCTGCAGGATCACGCGTGCGTCCGGATACTTCTCCAGAGCGCGTGACCATCCCCAAGTCCGTGCAAGACCCTGCGCAATAACATGGCCAAAGTGTCCCGAGAATGGGTGGGTCAAATCAACGTAGTCTCCCGGTGGAAGCCAGGGAGCTTCGTCGGCGTCCTTCAGAAGGAAAAGGTTGTTGTCCTCGAACTGGCCCACGACCCCGGGGATCTCGCGACGAGCGGCTGTACTCCATGGGTATCTGAAAGAGTGGGGAAGGAGAGTGTCCTCCGCGCTGAAGGCCATATGCCCGTGGAAGCGCACCTCGCCAGTGTAGTGTCTAAGCGTCATTTCCGGCGCCCAGAACTTTGTGTCGACCTTGTTTATCGCTTTGCGTGGCTGATGGTGGTCTACCTTCGCCAGAGCCGTGACATGCGTTGCATCAAGTGACGCGAGTGTGTCTACTTGCGTGTGCTTCAGTCGAGGCACAAGTCCGTCATTTCGTGCATCTGCCTCAGTTGCGACGCGAAGGTAGTGTGCCCCCTGCGTGACAGCGAGACCATCGGCCAGCGGCACGTATTCGGCGGCACTGGCCTTGGCTGGCGCGATCGCCTGCCAGTCCTTGATTGTCAAGGAGCTGGGTACACCACTTGCCCAATCAGGCATGCGGGCTCCTGTTTGGGTGGGCCGACGTCTACCGTCGGCGACGACGTAGTGACCGCCCTTGCGAACATACCGATGAGCCCACCCCCACAAGGTTGCGGTCGAGCGTTCGG
>JASGDS010000155.1:0-15843 GCA_047607025.1 Microbacterium sp. | reverse complement strand
GGTGCTCCTCGGCAGCCGTGTCGGGCGCGGCGATCATGAAGACGATGTCGGCGGGGCCGTCATCGGCGCCGAACGCGACGGGAGGCTTCAGCCGGGCGAACGCGAGCGATGCCCGGGTCACGACGGCGCTCTTCGCGTGAGGGATGGCGATGCCGCCTGGCAGGCCCGTCTCGTCGGTCTCCTCTCGCTTCATCGCAGCGGCGTAGAGCGCATCGGCGTCGGTCGCCCGACCCTGCGCGACGAAGCGCTGCGACAGCGCGCGCAGCACCTGCTGCTTGTCTGAGCCGAGGTCAGCGTCGAGGCTGATCAGCTCGGGGGTGATGGTTGACATGGGGGATTCCCTCCTCGGTGAAGGATGTCGGTTGATTCAGGTGAGTGCTCGGATGGGGATGTCGGCGGTGGGCAGGTCGCCGGGTGTGGCGAGCTGGGTTCCGGGCAGCGAGGCGGTGGCGCTGCCGTAGCGCACCGCCATCCTCAGTCGCTGCTCGGGTTCGGCGGAGGGCGCGAGCAGGTACCCGGCGAGCGAGCTGTCGCCCGCGCCGACGGTTGAACGCACCCGCACACCGTCAGGCACCTCGGCATGCCAGGCGCCCCGCACCGTGACGAGCACGGCGCCGTGCCTACCCAGCGTGACGAGCGCGGCAGAGGTGCACTCGGGCACGAGCCGACGGGCGAGGGCGGCCACCGCCTCGACGGGGGATGCCGCCACGGCGGCGGCCAGCGCGGCCGGCTCATCGCCGTGCAGCGCGGCGACCGCGTCGATGAGCTCCTCCTCGTTCGGCTTGATCAGATCGATGCCGCCCGGGCGCAGCGCCTCCGCCAGCGCGATGCCTGACGCGTCAACCGCGACGCTCACCCCGTCGAGCCGTGCACACACGCCGGCGACGATGCGCGCGTACAGGTCATCGGGGGCGCCGGGAGGCAGCGAGCCGCACAGCGCGAGCCAGTCGGCGCCATCCGCTGCCTGCACGACCGCCTCGCCGATCGCGACGACCGCGCGCTCGTCGAGGTGCGCGCCGGGCAGGTTGATCTTGGTGGTGCCTCCGGCCGGATCGGTGAGCGTGACATTGGCGCGCGCCGGACTGTGGATCGGAACCGCACGAACGTCGAGCCCATCGCCCAGCAGCGCACGGTAGGGATCGTCCGCCGACAGCGGAAGCACCGCGCAAACCTCCGCGCCTGAACCGTGCAGCACCCGTGCGACGTTGACGCCTTTGCCGCCTGCATCCTCGCGCATCGACAGCGCCTGCTGCACCTCGCCAGGCACAAGCGGCCCGTCGAGCGCGATGGTGCGGTCGATCGAGGGATTGCAAGTCAACGTGACGATCATGAAGCCCTCCCCTGGCCGCGAGGGTTCGCGACGCCGACGCAGCGATTGAGCGTGACGATCATGCGAGCCATACCTCCACGCCGGCGGCCTCGAGCGCCTCGGCGAGTTCGGCCTCCGGCGCCATGTCGGTCACCAGCACGTCGATCTCGTCGAGCCTGGCGACCTGCACGAGCGTCTCGACGCCGAACTTCGAAGCATCGGCGAGCAGGATGACACGGCGTGCGGACGCGATGATGGCGCGCTTCACCTCCGCTTCGGAGGGGTCGGGCGTGGACAGCCCGAATCCGGCGGAGAGGCCGTTGGTGCCGACGAAGGCGACGTCTGGTCGCAGCCGATCGATCTCGGCGACGGTGCTCGAGCCCACGGCGGCGCCCGTGATGCTGCGCACGCGCCCGCCGAGCGTTGTCAGCCCCAGCCCGTCAACGCCCGCGAGCTCGGCCGCAAGGGCGACGGCGTGGGTCACTACCTCGGCGCCCGTGCCTGCGAGCCGGCGCGGCAGGATGGCCGCGAGCGCGCCTGTCGTCGTCCCCGCGTCGAGCAGCAGCGATCCGGTGAAGACATCCCCCAGCGCCCTCAGCGCTCGCGCGGCGATCGCGCTCTTCGCGGCTCCGTGCTGCGCGGTGCGCTCACGCAGGCTCGCCTCGGCGAGGCTCCCCCGCTCGGCGGCGACTGCTCCGCCATGAACGCGACGCAGGATGCCGGCCTCTTCGAGCACGAGGAGATCGCGCCTGACCGTCTCGGTCGTCACTCCCAGGCGTGCGGCGACCTCGGTGACGACGATGCGGCCATCCTCGTGCAGCACGCGCTCGATGAGTTCGCGTCGCTCCGTTGCGTACATGCGGCTCCTTCGTGGATAACCACACGTTACAACTTAATCCAACCGAAAACAAGAGGTTTTGGCGGGCATGATCGCCCTCTTGACGGCCGACTCGAACCAGGCGCAGACATTCGCCTCAGCGGAGGAGGCTCGAATGGGAGCAACGTTCAAAAACGGTCAGGAGGTCAGGCCGCTGTAGGCGTGGAGCCCGTCGAAGTACATGTTCACGATCGTGAAGCTGAAGAGCACCGCGGCGAAGCCGATGATGCACAGCCAGGCCGAGCGCGTGCCACGCCATCCGCGGGTGGCACGGGCGTGGATGTACCCCGCGTAGACCACCCAGATGACGAACGTCCACACCTCTTTCGTGTCGAAGCCCCAGTAGCGGCCCCAGGCGTCGCGCGCCCAGATGGAACCGGCGATGAGCGTGAACGTCCAGAAGATGAAGCCGACGATCGCGAAGCGGTAGGCGAGCCCCTCCAGGGCCTCCGCGCTCGGGATGGTGCGCAGCGCACTGCGGCGAGGCGCGGCATGGGTTCCTGAGCCCGTCGAAGGGCCCGCAGCGATCGCCTTCGACTCGCGCCTGGTCTGCAGCAGCTGCAGCACACTGAGCGCGAACGACAGCGCGAGGAACGCCGTCGCGAGCGACGCCACGAACACGTGCACGACGAGCCAGTACGACTTCAGCGCGTCCATGAGAGGCGTGACTTCGCGGTAGAAGAACGCCGAGCCGCCCAGCAGCAGCACGACGAGCCCCAGAATGAAGGCGCCGAGGAACTTCAGGTCGCGCCAGAACTGCACGCCGAGATACACCGCGATGATCAGCATGGTGCCCGTCATGGCGAACTCGTACATGTTCGACCAGGGCACGCGTCCGGCCGCCACGCCGCGCAGCACGTCGGCCCCGACGTGCAGCAGGAAGCCGATCCAGGTCAGGGACGTTCCGATCCGACCCCACACATACCGCTTCGGCGGCGCGGATGGCGTGTCCTGCGAGCGCCCCTCGGTCCCTGCGGCCTGTCCTGAGCTTGTCGAAGGGCCTGTCGAAGCACCGACCAGCTGCGTGGCGGCATCCTTCACCTCGAGCGAGGTCTGCGAGCGCGCGGAGAGGTCGACCGCATAGGCGATGAAGGCCAGCACGTAGACCGCGATGGCCGTCCACACGAGCACGACCGAATACGAGTCGAGCGTCTGTGTGAGGGTTTCGGGCATGCCCCCATCCTAGAACTCGCGGCTGCACCCCGCCTTACCAGGGCGTCCAGCCGCGATAACTGGGTGTGGGTCGATCAGTCGAGCGAGGCGCGGTGCTTCTCGCGCACGGATGCCAGGGCGGCGGCGAGCGTCGGATCCTCGCCGCGGGCGAGACCGGCGTACTCGAGTTTCAGCCGGCCCTTCGACGAGCTCAGGACAGGCCGCAGGGACCGATCCGGCGTCGCCTTCACCCAGATGCGGCGGCGCGGCACGAAGAGTCCGGCCAGGAGCCCGGCGACCGCGAGCACGACGAACAGCAGCACGCCGCCCTCGGTCGGGTCGTGGTGCACCTGCAGCGACGCGAAGCGCTTGACCGACCCCTCGTAGCCGTCGGACGAGTCCGCGTCGGCCCCGCGCTCGTCGTCGAAGGTCACCGATCCCAGGCCGTTCGGCAGATCGGCGCTCTCGCCCGGCATCAGCTCGATCGAGTCCACCCCGGTGTCGCCGCCCGTCAGCTGGGTGAGGTCGGTGGTGTCGAGCTCGTACACCGATTTCGGGTCGCCGGCGTCGATGCCGAGATCGCCCGCGTACACGTTGAGCGTGAGCACGGGGTAGATGAGGTCGCCGTACGACGAGGTCATCGCGCCCGAGTCCATCGTCACCGCGGTCGGGTAGAAGAACCCGATCATGCCCAGCTGCTCGTCGAGGCCATCCGGCACCTTCACGACGCCCAGAGAGGTGAACGTCGACGACTGCACGAGGAAGATGACCGAGTCGTGGAAGACGACGTCGCCGTCGGCGTTGCGCACCGTAATGGTGGGGGCGTAGCCGTTGCCGAGCAGGTAGATCGCGTCCCCGTCGAGGCGCAGCGGATGGTTGACGCGCACGGAGTCGTCACTGGTCGAGCCGTCGGTGTGGGTGACCGAGACGTTCGCCGAGAAGTCTCCCGACTGCCCGCCCCCGGTCGTGCCGGGCGGCTGGAAGGTGATGTCGAACGAGGTCAGCTTCATCGCGTAGGGCTTCAACGCGTCGTCGCTCACGAGCGCCCCTCGATTCATCGAGTTGTAGTCGACGAGCGAGTTGACGAACGTTGTTCCCTCGACGACCGCCTTCTGTCCGGTGTAGGAGAACGCCTGCCCGATCGCGACGCACACCAGCACGCCGACGAGCGCCGCGTGGAAGATGAGGTTGCCCGTCTCGCGCAGGTAGCCGCGCTCGGCCGAGACCGAGAACGCGCCGCCGCCGTCGTAGCGTTCGACGCGGTAGCCAGCCCTCCGCAGCTGCCGCTGGGCGAGGTCGATGGCCCGCTTCGCGTCGCCATCCGCATCGTCTGACTCACGGATGTCGGTGAGGAAGTCGTCGAGCCTGCCGAGGCGTGCGGGCGTACGGGGTGGCTTCGTGCGCAGCGCGGTGAAGTGGTGCTTCGCGCGCGGCAGGATGCATCCGATGAGCGACACGAACAGCAGCAGGTAGATGGCGGAGAACCACACCGAGCTGTACACGTCGAAGAACTGCAGCTTGTCGAGCACGGGGTAGAGCGACGCGTGGTCGCGCTCGTACTGCACGACGCCGTTCGGGTCGGCCGAGCGCTGCGGGAAGATCGAGCCGGGCACGGCCGCCACGGCAAGCAGCAGCAGCAGCACGAGCGCGGTGCGCATGCTGGTGAGCTGACGCCAGGCCCAGCGCAGCCACCCCACGACGCCCAGCTTCGGCTGGGTGGGGCCGTCTCCATCGGTTGCTGAGCCTGCTTCATCGGTTGCTGAGCCTGCTTCATCGGTTGCTGAGCCTGTCGAAGCATCGATGTGGTCGCTCGGCCTGCTCGGATCGGTCACAGCGGTGCCTCGATTCCGCCGAAGACCCTGCCAAGATGCGTCATGGCGGCGCTCCACAGGCCAAGGGCCATGAGCGCTCCCAGCACGATGAGCAGCACGCCTCCGATGATGTTGACGGCGCGGATGTGACGGCGAAGGAACGCCGTCGACCTCGCCACCCAGCCGAACCCGAGCGCGACGAGCAGGAACGGGATGCCGAGGCCCAGTGAGTAGGCGATGCCGAGGACGGCCGCGCGGACGGGATCGCCGACAAACCAGGCGACGCTCATGATCGCGCCGAGCGTCGGGCCGATGCAGGGCGTCCAGCCGAGGCCGAGCGCGATGCCGAGCAGCGGTGCGCCGACGAGGCCGAGGCCCGCGGGAACCTGCAGCTTCACGGTGCGCTGCGCCCGGCCGATGAAGCCGATGAACACGAACCCGAGCGCGATGATGCACACCCCGAGCACGCGGATCACGACATCGCCCCAGATCTCGTTCCAGCGGGCGAGCGCGCCACCCGCGAGGCCGCCGAGCACGATGACGGCGACGAACACGAGCGTGAACCCGGCGATGAACAGCAGCACTCCGCCGAGGAGGCGGCGGCGCGCGGGTGCTTCGACAGGCTCAGCAACCGACTGCCCGACTTGGGTTCCTGAGCTTGTCGAAGGGCCCCCCACCGCTCCTCCGATGAAGCCGAGGTAGCCGGGAATGAGCGGCAGCACGCAGGGCGACACGAACGACACGAGGCCGGCGAGCAGGGCGACGGGGATGGCCGCCCACATCGCGCCGCTCGCGACCACGGCACCCACGTTCATGCCGACGCCTTCTCCTTCAGCGTGTCGGAGATGAGGGTGTCGAGAATGGACTGGCTCTCGATGCGGCCGATGATGCGCACGGCGACGCGTCCCGAGGCGTCGAGGATGATGGTCGACGGCGTCGCGTCGATGGGAATGGCCCCGGCGAAGGCGAGCTTCATCGTGCCGTCGTTCACATCGATGATGCTGGGGTAGGTGACACCGTACTTCTTCTCGAAGGAGGCCGCGGTGTCTGCCTGATCAGAGGTGTTGACGCCGACGAACTGCACGTTCTGGTCCTGGTAGGACTGCCAGGTCGCCTCCAGATCGGCGGCCTCCGCCCGGCAGGGCGCGCACCCGGCGTACCAGAAGTTGACGACGACGACCTTGCCCGCGACGTCGTCGCTCGACAGTGCATCGCCATCCTCGGTCTCGCCCGACCAGGTGACGGGGTCGCCGCGATCGTCCGGTTCGATCTCGTCGTACTGCACGCCGTCCGAACCGATGTACCCCTGGTTGCTGCCGGCGAGGTACTGGTCGGTCACGGTGTCCTCGGCGCACCCGACGAGGCCCGCGGCGAGCGCCACAAGCACCATTCCGACCGCTATCCGACGCACTCGCTCATCCTACAAACCGTGGCCATGGCCATCCTGAGAGGCTCAGACGCGGCGCAGCTTGGCCTTGGGCGCCTCTTCGCCGGGGTAGACGCGCTTCACGCCGTCGCCGAGCGCCTGCTCGATCTCGCGGATGCCCGCAACCAGCGTCGTGAACTGGTCGGGCTCGAGCGACGCCTTCTGGTCGCTTCCCCACATCTCCTTGTCGAGCGTGATGTGACGCTCGACGGCGACCGCGCCGAGGCCGACGGCCGCGTGCGTGATGGCGAGGAACTCCTCGTGCCCCGAGTAGCCGACGGGCACGCCTGCGTAGCGATCGCGCAGCGTGTTGATCACCCGCAGGTTCGCCTCTTCCGGCGGCAGCGGATAGGTGCTGGTCGCGTGCAGCAGCACGAGGTTGTCGCGGTCCAGCTGTTCGACGGCGTGGTCGATCTCCTCGAGCGTCGACATGCCCGTCGACAGGATGATCGGCTTGCCCGTGGCGCGCAGCGCGGCGAGCAGCTCGTCGTCGGTGATGGATGCCGATGCCACCTTGTGCGTGACGACACCCATCTTCTCGAGGAACTCGACCGAGGGCACATCCCAGGGCGATGCGAACCAGTCGAGCCCCTTCGCGGCGGAATAGGCCGCGATCTCGCCGTACTCCTCCTCGCCGAACTCCACGCGGTAGCGGTATTCGAGGTAGGTCATCGTGCCCCACGGCGTCTCACGTGGCACGTCGCGCATGTGCTCTGGTGTGGCGATCTCGGGGGTGCGCTTCTGGAACTTCACCGCATTGGCACCGGCGTCGGCTGCGACGTCGATGAGCTGCTTGCAGAGGTCGACCGAACCGTTGTGGTTGAGGCCGATCTCAGCGATCACGTAGACGGGGTTCCCCTCGCCGATCGCATGCGAGCCGATGGCGACTGCCATGACATCTCCTTGTGTGTTCTGTCCTGCTGTGTTGCCGTGCAAAGTCTTCTCAGGCACGACCGCGAAGCACGCGATCTGCGAGCTCGCGCACCGCACCATGGCCGCCTGGGCGGTCGAGCACGATGCGGGCGGCTGCGAGCACATCGGGATGCGCGTCGGCAACCGCCACGGGCCATCCGACCACCCCGAGGCACGGGAGATCGTTGACATCATTGCCAAGATACGCGACGTCGTCGAGCGATACCTGATGGTCGCCGGCCCAGGCGCGCAGGGTCGTCTCCTTGTCGACGATCGCCTGGCGCACCTCGACCTGCAGCTTGCGGGCTCTCGCGCTCACGACGCCATCCGTCTCGGTCGACAGGATGAGGATCGGGTATCCGGCCTGGCGCAGCAGTGATACGCCCATGCCATCCGACCTGCTCACGCGCACGAACTCGTGCCCTGCCGCGTCGACGAACGCGGTGTCATCGGTGTGCACGCCGTCGAAATCGGTCACGACCGCCGCGACTCCTGCGAACTCGCTCATACCGCCCCCGTGTCCACGCCGCCGGCGGCAGGCTCGGCATAGCCCACCTCGCGCCAGAGGTCGCCGACGCGCTCGAAGCTCGTGATGCTCGACAGCGCGCAGCGGCGGGATGTCGGGCTGTGTCTGAGCGGCTCGCCCGCGACGGCGAGGTGGGTCGTCCAGATCGGCATCTGGTGCGAGACGACGACGACATCCCCCGCTCCCACCGAATCCCACGCCGTATCGAGCGCGGCGAGCATCCGCTCGGCGACGTCGGCGAACGGCTCGCCCCAGCTCGGGACGGATGGCTTGAGGAAGTACTTCCAGTTGCGGGGATTGAGCGCCGCGCGCTTCATGCGCTTGCCCGCGAACGCGTTCCACGGCTCGATCACGCGCTCGTCGAGTCGGGGCCTCAACCCGAACAGCTCGGTGAAGGGCTCGGCCGACTCCTGCGTGCGCTGCAGCGGTGAGGCGACGAGCGCGGTGACCGGCCTTCCCTGCGCCTGCACATGCTCGGCCGCCGCGCGCGCCATCCGTCTGCCCTCGTCACTGAGACGAAAACCGGGAATGCGTTCGTAGAGCACATGCTCCGGGTTGAACACCTCGCCGTGGCGCACGAGGTGCAGTCGCGTTGCGGCCATCCCCCCACCCTATTCGGCGTCGACCTGCGTCGCTCGCCTCTCGCGCAGCACGCCACGTAGCCGGATGGCCACGAACACCACCACGACGATCACGACGGCGACGATCACGACCTTCTCGGCGACATCCATGTACCTCTCGACGATGTGCCACTGCGTGCCGAGGAACCAGCCGATGAGAATGAAGACGGTGTTCCAGATGACGCTGCCTCCCGCCGTGAACAGCCCGAACCGCCACAGCGGCATGCGCACGATGCCGGCGGGAATGGAGATCAGCGAGCGGAAGATCGGCAGGAAGCGCCCGAAGAACACCGCCTTGCCTCCGTGCTTGTCGAAGAAGCGCACGGCCGCGTCGACATCGCTCACCTTCAGCAGCGGGATCTTGTCGAACAGCCAGCGCATGCGCTTGAGGCCCACGGCGGCGCCGATGCCGTAGAGCACCAGCGCGCCGACGAGCGAGCCGACGGTCGTCCAGACGATCGCCTGCCACAGCGGGAACGCGCCCTGGTAGGCGGCAAGACCCGCGAGCGGCAGGATGGCCTCGCTCGGGATGGGCGGGAACAGGTTCTCCATCGCGATCGCGAGACCCGCACCGTAGGGTCCGATGACATCCATGAAGCCGACGACCCAGTCGACGAGGGTCTGTAGCCATCCGCTGCTCGCGGTCGCGGCCTCGGTCACGAACATTGCGGTTCCTTTGATCGGGGTGTGTCCCCAGGCTACCCGGGCATGTCTTAAGAACTGCTGCCGAGGGCGCCCCTCGCCGCATGTTCTTAAGACATGCAGGGGGCGCTCGGTAGACTTGGGCGGTTCCCGTCACCACCAGGAGGATTCGTGCTGCGCACACACGACGCAGGCAGCCTGCGCGCCTCGCACATCGGCCAGACCGTCACACTCACCGGATGGGTCGACCGTCGCCGCGATCACGGCGGGGTCGCGTTCATCGACCTGCGCGACGCCTCGGGCATCGCCCAGGTCGTCATCCGCGACGAGGCCGTGGCGCACCCGCTGCGGTCGGAGTTCGTGCTGCAGGTGACGGGCGAGGTGTCCGAGCGCCCGGATGGCAACGCCAACCCGAACCTGCCGACCGGCGAGATCGAGGTCATCGCGAGCGACGTCGTCGTGCTGAACGAGTCGGCGCCGCTGCCGTTCCAGGTGTCCACGGCGCTGGACGGCACGGAGCAGGTCGGCGAGGAGGCGCGCTTCAAGTACCGCTATCTCGACCTGCGCCGCCCGAGCAAGGGCAGCGCCATCCGCCTGCGCTCCCAGGCGAACGCCGCAGCCCGCGAGGTGCTCGCGAAGCACGACTTCGTCGAGGTCGAGACGCCGACGCTGACGCGTTCCACCCCCGAGGGCGCACGCGACTTCCTCGTGCCCGCCCGTCTGTCGCCAGGCAACTGGTACGCGCTGCCGCAATCGCCGCAGCTGTTCAAGCAGCTGCTCATGGTCGCGGGCATGGAGCGCTACTACCAGCTCGCCCGCGCCTATCGCGACGAGGACTTCCGCGCCGACCGCCAGCCCGAGTTCACGCAGCTCGACATCGAGGCGAGCTTCGTCGAACAGGAGGACGTGATCGCGCTGGGCGAGGAGATCGTCGCGGCGCTGTGGGGTCTCATCGGCGTTTCGGTTGAGACGCCGATCGACCGCATCACCTTCGCCGACGCGATGCGGCTGTACGGATCGGACAAGCCCGACCTGCGCTTCGGCAACCCGATCACCGAGCTCGCCGACTACTTCAAGGACACGGCGTTCCGTGTCTTCCAGCAGGAGTACGTCGGCGCGGTGCGCTACCCCGGCGGCGGCTCGCTGCCGCGGCGCCAGTTCGACGCGTGGCAGGAGTGGGCGCGTTCGCGCGGCGCGAAGGGCCTCGCCTATGTGACCTTCCAGGAGGACGGCACGCTCGGCGGCCCCGTCGCGAAGAACCTCACCGACGCCGAGCGCGAGGGCCTCGCCGCCGCGACGGGCGCGCAGCCCGGCGACGCCGTGTTCTTCGCGGCCGGTGAGACGACACCGTCGCGCGCGCTGCTGGGTGCGGCGCGCGGCGAGATCGCCAAGCAGACGGATGCCTATGAGAAGGACTGGGCGTTCGTGTGGATCGTCGACGCGCCGCTGTTCAAGCCGACGGGCGAGGACCCGGACGACGTCGACCTCGGCCACTCCGCCTGGACGGCCGTGCACCACGCGTTCACGTCGCCGAAGCCGGAGTGGATCGACCGTTTCGAGGAGTCGCCAGGCGAGGCGCTCGCCTACGCCTATGACATCGTCTGCAACGGCAACGAGATCGGCGGCGGGTCCATCCGCATCCACCAGCGCAGCGTGCAGGAGCGCGTGTTCGACGTCATGGGCATCGGCGCGGAGGAGGCGCAGGAGAAGTTCGGTTTCCTGCTCGACGCGTTCCAGTTCGGCGCCCCACCGCACGGCGGCATCGCCTTCGGCTGGGACCGCGTCGTCTCGCTGCTGACGGGCGCGCCGTCCATCCGCGACGTCATCGCCTTCCCCAAGATGGGAGCGGGCTTCGACCCGCTGACCGAGGCGCCCGCCGCGATCACCCCCGAGCAGCGCGCCGAGGCCGGCGTGGACGCGCAGCCTGAAGACGACTGACCCTCCTCACGCGGCGCGGCCGGCGACGCGGCCGGAGAAGATGCAGCCGCCGAGGAAGGTGCCCTCGAGCGCGTTGAAGCCCATCATTCCGCCACCGCCGAAGCCCGCCGCTTCACCCGCGGCGTACAGGCCGGGCAGCACCGTGCCATCCGCCCGCAGCGCGCGGCCATCGAGATCGGTCTGGATGCCGCCCAGCGTCTTGCGCGCGAGGATGTGCAGCTTCACCGCGATGAGAGGGCCCGCCTTCGGGTCGAGCAGCCGATGCGGCGAGGCGGTGCGGATGAGCTTGTCGCCGAGGTAGGTGCGGGCGCCGCGGATGGCCGTGATCTGAGCATCCTTCGTGAAGGTGTTCCGCACCTCGCGGTCGCGCGCCTCGACGATTTCCCGCACGGCATCGACGTCGAGCGCAGGCCCCTCGGGCTCGCGGGCGGCCAGCTCGTTCATGCCGGCGACCAGCTCGTCGAGGGTGTCGGCGACGACGAAGTCCTCCCCATGCCGCTTGAACGCCTCGACGGGGCCTGGCGCGCCCGGCACCACGCGTCCGAGCACCTGCTTCACGCTCTTGCCGGTGAGATCGGGGTTCTGCTCGCTGCCGGAGAGCGCGAACTCCTTCTCGATGATCTTCTGCGTCAGGATGAACCAGCTGTAGTCGTAGCCGGTCTGCCGCAGGCGCCCGAGGGTGCCGAGGGTGTCGAAGCCGGGGAAGAACGGCGCCTCGAGCCGCACCCCCGTCGCGTCGAGCCAAAGCGAGCTGGGGCCGGGCAGAATGCGGATGCCGTGGTTCTGCCAGACGGGGTCCCAGTTGCGGATGCCCTCGGTGTAGTGCCACATGCGGTCGCGCCCGATGACGGTCGCGCCCGCCTGCTCGCTGATGCCGATCATCCGCCCGTCGACGTGTGCGGGAACACCCGCGACCATGCTGGTGGGCGGAGTGCCGAGCCGCTCGGGCCACGCCTGACGCACGAGGTCGAGGTCGCCGCCGATGCCCCCGGACGAGACGATCACGGCGCGTGCCGACAGCTCGAAGTCGCCCGTCACCTCACGGTTGGTCGGGCGGCCCCTGTCCGCCGCGTCGGGGGCGAGGATGGCCCCCGCGACGCCCGTCACCGCACCATTTGTCACGACGAGCCGGTCGACGCGGTGCCGGAAGGCGAAGCGGATGCGCCCCGTCTCGGCGTGCTGGCGCACGCGTCGCTCGAAGGGTTCGACGACGCCTGGACCCGTGCCCCAGGTGATGTGGAAGCGGGGGACCGAGTTGCCGTGGCCGCCCGCGCGCCCGTCGCCGCGCTCGGCCCATCCGACGATCGGGAAGATGCGGTGGCCCATCTGGTGCAGCCACGAGCGCTTCTCGGTCGCGGCGAACTGCAGATAGGCCTCCGCCCACTTGCGCGGCCAGTCATCATCCGGACCACCGGTGAACTGCGCGGCACCGAACCAGTCCTGCCGCGCCAGCTCGTAGGAGTCGCGCACGCCGAGCCGCCGCTGCTCGGGGCTGTCGATCAGGAACAGCCCGCCGAAGCTCCACCAAGCCTGGCCGCCGAGTGACTGGCCGCCCTCCTGGTCGACGAGCACGACGGTCCGGCCCCGGTCTGCGGCTTCCGCAGCTGCGACGAGCCCGGCGAGCCCCGCCCCGACCACGATGACATCAGCGTCCATGCACCCAGTATCCCCGAACTGGGTCGCTCGTCCCACGCCCTTCGACAGATTCAGGACAGCCCACGCCAGCGGGTGTCAGATCTCGAAGTCGACGGCGGCGCGGGATGACCCCACGTTGAGCGGGCTCATGAAAGCGATGAACTCGAGGTGCGCGGGATGCGTCGCATAGACGCGCACCGCATCGAGGCCGTCGAAGTCGCCGACGATCACGTAGTCGCTGTTGCGGTCATCGTCCAGGGCGTTCGCGCGCGCACCGAGCGAGCGCAGCCCGGGAATCACTCCGACGAGGGCGCCCAGGCGCCTGTCCGCCTCGGCGATCTGCGCCGCTTTCTCGGTCGGATCGTCGGTGACGAGACGGAAGAGCACGACATGTCGGATGGCCATGGGGGTCCTTTCAGGCGAGCGCGGCGCGCAGTCGGTCGGGGTTCACGCGCCAGTGCCCGTGCAGCTGACCGTCGATGAGCACGACGGGGATCTTCTCCCACCAGGTGGCGAACAGCTCATCGTCGTCGGCGATCGAGCGCTCGACCAGCTCGATCTCGTCGGCACGATCATCCGGCAGCTCGGCGAGCACCTGGTCGATCACCTCGTGTGCGACATCGCACAGATGGCAGTCGGGCTTGCCGATGAGGGTGAGGGTCGTCACAGCTCGATCTCGTAGCCGGCCTCGCGCCAGGCGCTCGTGCCACCGGCGACGTTCGTGGCGTCGTGGCCGCGCGCCTCCAGCGCGGAGGCGGCCTGCGCGGATCGCCCACCGAGCTCGCAGATCACGTCGAAGGGCTCGTCCGGCAGCTCGTCGAGATGCTCTCCGAGCGTCGACAGCGGCAGGTTGATCGCGCCAGGCACGTGACCTGCCTCGTATTCGTGCACCTCCCGCACATCGATCAGAGGGGTGCCTCGGCGAGCCTGCAGCTCAGCGACGGTGATCTCGTTCATGTCTCCAGTATGCCCGCACACCAGAAACGCCGGTCCGTTCTCACGGGCCGGCGTTCGCGGTTGGTACGCGTGCGAAGAAGTCTTACTTCTTGTTGCGGCGCTGGTGGCGAGTCTTGCGAAGCAGCTTGCGGTGCTTCTTCTTCGCCATGCGCTTGCGGCGCTTCTTGATGACAGAACCCACGGAAACCTCACTACGTCAGGGGCTGGATGGCTGATGATCGCCATCCGGGATCGAACCCGAATTCCTCGAGTCCAGCAGAAAAGTGCTCAGAGCATTCTATCGCATGCCTCAGCCCGCCTGAGCCTCGGGCGTTTCGCTGGGCACTTCGAGAGCGGCGGTGACGGCCGATTCCGGCACGCGGTAGCTGCGGCCGAAGCGCACCGCGGGCAGTTCGCCCGCGTGCACGAGCCGATAGACCGTCATCTTCGATACACGCATGATGTCGGCCACTTCGGCGACCGTCAGAAATCGCACGTCCGGCAATTCGGGCATGCCTCACCCCTCTCTCAGAGTCCTCATAACTCTAGGGGCAGAAGACGTCTTTTGTAAACCGCTGTGAAAGAAGTCGTTCAACCGCCGAAACGCCGGAGCGCCGACTGAACGGCGCTCTTGGCCGATGCCGCCCTGCGGCCGAGGCTCTCTGCGACGCGAGAGGCGGAGTCGGGCAGGTGCGCCTCGATGTGAGCGGCCGCGACCTCGGCGAGGGCCCCCTCTTCGACGAAGAACTGCATCACCCAGTCGTCGATCTGCTCGAGCGGCTCGGGGGAGAGCGTGTAGAAGCGGTGCTGGCCCTCCTCGCGCACGGCGACGAGCCCCGCCTCGCGCAGCACCTTGAGGTGCTTCGAGACGGTCGGCTGGCTGACGCTCAGCTCCCCGACGATCTCCGACACGCTCGTGCCATCCCGACCCTCGGATGATCGACGAAGCAGATGGAGCAGGATGTCGCGCCGTGTGCTGTCCGCGATCACGTCGAAGATGTCGGCCATGTCGCTACATTAGCGGGCCGCAGGCTCTCGCCCAATGACTTCGACACATTCTCCTGCCGCTTCCGCCCCCCGCATGCGCGCCGGACGCGCACCACGGAGTAGCATGAGGCCCGTCTTTCACGTGGATCCGAACAGCCTGAGGGGACGAGGGATG
Source organism: Microbacterium sp. (assembly GCA_047607025.1). Classification (GTDB taxonomy): domain Bacteria; phylum Actinomycetota; class Actinomycetes; order Actinomycetales; family Microbacteriaceae; genus Microbacterium. Next base: position 897 of record JASGDS010000155.1, on the reverse strand, counting down.
GCCAGCAGTGCGGCGACCACTCGCATCGCCACGGCGCGGCGCCGGGTGAAGGGTGCCGCGCACCTGATCGAGGAGAAGGCGACCTCCTCCCCCGCGCGATTCGCCATCCTCATCTTCGGCGCGCTCATCCTGCTGTTCACCGCCCTGCTGTCGATGCCCATCGCCTCCAGCACCCACTCGCGCACCCCGTTCGCCGACGCGTTCTTCACCGCAGTATCGACGATCTGCGTCACGGGACTCTCGACGGTCGACATGGCCACGCACTGGACGCCGTTCGGGCATGCCGTGATCTTTCTCGGCGTCAACATCGGAGGCCTCGGCGCGCTGACCCTGGCCTCCATGCTCGGTCTTGTCATCTCCAAGCGCCTGGGCCTGCGTGCGAAGCTCATTGCGGCCGGAGACTCCAACCCGCTGCGCAGCCATGGCGGCGCCGTCAACGAGAGCCAGGCCGTGCACCTGGGCGAGGTCGGCCAGCTGCTGCGCGTCGTCGCCCTGTCGACGCTCATCATCGAGAGCGCGGTCGCCGTGCTGCTGTACGTGCCGATCGTGGTCGCGGGGTACTCGTGGCTGGAGGCGCTGTGGCTCGCGCCGTACTACGCGGCGATGGCGTTCACGAACACCGGGTTCACCCCGACCGTGCACGGGCTGGCGCCCTTTCAGTACGACTACTTCTTCCTGACGGTCCTCATGCTCGCGGTGATGCTCGGCAGCATCGGCTTCCCCGTCATCTACGCCGTCTCGCGCCAGCTGAAGCACCCCAAGCGCTGGCCGTTGCACACCAAGCTCACCCTCATCACGACCATCCTGCTGTGGGTCGCGGGCGGCATCGCGTTCGCCGTGCTCGAGTACGGCAACCCGCCCACCTGGGGGAGGGACACCGCGGGCGCCACGATCTTC
>JASGDS010000154.1:0-7740 GCA_047607025.1 Microbacterium sp. | reverse complement strand
GATGGCCGCCCGCTCGCGCTGCGATTCGGCGGTGTACCCCAGTCGCACCTCCTCCGCGGCGCGCAGCACATCGCCCGTTGCGTAGAGCGCGTCGCCGCCGAGCAGCAGCACGCCGAGGTTCCAGACGTCGGCGGCGCGCAGGATGCGAGGCTGCACACCGAGCGCGGCCTTGAGGCGAGAGGGCGCCAGCGCTCCCCCGAGCCCTTCGCGCGGCGCGTCGACGAGCCGCGCCCTGGCATCCGCCAGTATCGCTTCGAGGTCGTCCGTCCCCATCACACGGACGAGGTGCCGGTGCCAGGCGTGAGGTGCACCGGGGGTACGGGCTGCGCGATGTCGCCGTGGATCTCACGATGCAGCGCCTCCATGCGCCGGTCGAGCTCGGCCGCGGTCGCGGCCGCGTCGCCGAGCGAGTCAGTGAGGCGCGTGGGCACCTGCTTGTCGTACTTGTAGTAGATCTTGTGCTCGAGACTCGCCCAGAAGTCCATGGCGATCGTGCGGAACTGCACTTCGACGGGCACCGGAATGGTGCCTGTGGACAGGAAGACGGGCACCTCCACGATCGCGTGCAGGCTGCGATACCCGTTGGGCTTGGGGTTGCCGATGTAGTCCTTGACCTCGCGCACCGTGATGTCGCTCTGCCCAGCGAGCAGTTCGAACAGGCGGTAGGCGTCGGTGACGAAGCTGCACGTCACGCGCACGCCCGCGATGTCGAGGATGTTCTCGCGCACGACGTCGAGGTCGGCTTCGAGACCGCGCCGCTCCACCTTCTCCATGAGCGAGTCCATCGACTTGAGCCTGCTCGTGACGTGCTCGATGGGGTTGTAGGAGTGCTGGTGCTCGAAATCCTCGCGCAGGATGGACAGCTTCGTCTCGATCTCGCGCATTCCGAACCGGTACTGGTTGAGGAAGCGCTGCACCTCGTCGCGCATCACTCGGGCCTGGTCGATCAGCTCAATTTCCCCCGAGGGCGTGGTCATGACCTCAACGTTAGGGGTGCGAACTTTGGGGCGACTGTGAGCTGCCTCGCACCCCGTCGACGATGAGCTGCGCGAGCGCGCGGTACGCCTCCGCGTCGCACGCGGGTTCTGATCCTGCCGCCATGCGCACGCGGGCCATCCGGGATGGCGATGTCTACCGCCTGTGCGACGCCAAGATCACGCAGAACTTCGAGGGCACGAATCAGGCGTCCTCACCGACCTCAGCCCTTGAGGTCGGGGAAGTCGGTGTCCCAGAACTCGTCGCGAGCCTCCTTCGGGATGTCGACGAGGCTCTGCTCGCGCTCGCGCAGCTCGACGCGGCGGATCTTGCCCGAGATCGTCTTGGGCAGCTCGAAGAACTCGACCCTGCGCACCCGCTGGTACCCGGCGAGGTTCTCGCGGGCGTGCTTCAGGATGGCGCGGGCCGTCTCCTCGGATGCCTCGTGACCGGGCGCGAGGGTCACGTACGCCTTCGGCACGGCGAGGCGCACCTCGTCGGGCGCGGGCACGACCGCCGCCTCCATCACCGAGTCGTGCTCGATGAGCACCGACTCCAGTTCGAAAGGGCTGATCTTGTAGTCGGATGACTTGAACACGTCGTCGGTGCGCCCGATGAAGGTGATGTAGCCCTCGTCATCGCGCGTCGCGACATCGCCCGTGTGATAGAAGCCGCCCGCCATCGCCTCGGCGTTGCGCTCTTCGTCATCGAGGTAGCCGGGCATCAGGTTGTAGGGGTGCGCCGAGAGGTCGAGGCAGATCTCGCCTTCCCCGACGCCGTCGACGACGGTGCCCAATGTCGGGTCGACGAGCACGACGGGAACTCCGGGCAGCGGCCGCCCCATCGAGCCGACCTTGATCGGGGCCCCTGGCGGGTTGCCGATCTGGGCGGTCGTCTCGGTCTGGCCGTAGCCATCCCGAATATCGAGCCCCCAGTGCCCGCGCACCTGCTCGATGACCTCGGGGTTCAGCGGCTCGCCGGCACCGATCGCCTCGCGCAGCGCCCCGCGTCCACCTGACAGGTCGGCCCGGATGAGCATGCGCCACACGGTCGGCGGCGCGCAGAAGGTCGTCACCTCGTAGGTGCGCATGTGCTCCATGAGGCCCACCGCGTCGAAGCGCGAGTAGTTGTAGATGAAGATGGTCGCCTCGGCGTTCCACGGCCCGAAGAAGCAGCTCCACGCGTGCTTGGCCCATCCGGGAGACGAGATGTTGAGGTGCACGTCGCCGGGTGTCACGCCGAGGAAGTACAGGGTGGAGAGGTGGCCGACGGGGTACGACACCTGCGTGTGCTCGACGAGCTTGGGGCGCGATGTCGTGCCACTCGTGAAGTACAGCAGCAGCCGGTCACCCGGTGCCGTCTGCGGGTGCGGCAGCCGGGCATCCGACTGCTCGTATGCGTCGGCGTAGCTGCGCCATCCGTCGCGCTCGCCGACGACGATGCGGGTGACGCCGTGCGGCACGTTCTCGAACTTGTCGGCGTCGGCCGGGTTACAGATGACGAACTTCACGTTCGCGCGCTCGATGCGCTCATCCAGTTCGCTGCCGCCGATCGCGGTCGCCGTCGGCATGAGCACGGCGCCGAGCTTCATGACGGCGAGCATCGACTCCCATAGTTCGACCTGGTTGCCGAGCATGAGCAGCACCGAGTCGCCCTTCGCCATGCCGAGGCTCGCGAACCATGCAGCCGCCTGGTTCGACCGGCGGAAGATGTCGTCGAAGGTGTAGCGGGCGACCGAATCGTCCTCTTCCACGATGACGAGGGCGGGATGGTCGTTGCCCGCGGCGATCGCGTCGAACCAGTCCGTCGCCCAGTTGAAGGCGTCGCCGAACTCCGGCCAGCGGAACTCCGCGAGCGCCTTCTCGTACTGTCCGTTCAGTGCGAGCACCTGATCGCGCGCCGAACGGAACGCCTCGGTCGCCGCCTGATTAGCCGCCTGGTTCATCTGCGTCCTCCTCCATTGGATGTCACCTGCCATCGTCTCACCCGCGCCCATGGGCGAGCACCCCCGAAGGGAGAGGTATGCGCTATGTATGCATTAGATAAACTTCTTCCGCATGCTTCACACTTCCGCGTGACTTATGCATACACTATAGGGAGTCGACGAGGAGGTGAGCATGCGGGCGAGTGATGCGGCCTATGCCACCCTCCTCGATGAGATCCAGACGGGGTCGCTGAAGCCAGGCACGGTCCTGGGCGAGGTCGATCAGTCGACCAGGCTCGGCGTCAGCCGCACGCCGCTGCGCCAGGCGCTCGACCGGCTCATCGCCGACGGGCTCGTCGTGCAGGTCTCGCCCCGCGTCACCGCCGTTTCGCGCATCGACGCCGACGACATCCGCAGCCTCTTCGAGGCGCGGCGCGCGCTCGAGGAGACGACCGCGCGCCTGGCCGCCACGCGCGGCGACGCCGCCGAGTTCCGCGCGCTCGCCGACGAGTTCGCCCATCCTTCGCTGCGCACAGACGCCGACCGCGACGCCTACTACGCCCTCATCGCCCGCTTCGACGAGGCCGTCGACCGCGCGGTCGGCAACGACTACCTCACGAGCGCGCTGCGCACCATCCGCACGCACCTGGTGCGCGCCAGGCGCATCGCCCGCTACCGGCCGGAGCGCCTCGCGGCATCCGTCGCCGAACACCGGCTCATCGCCGAGGCGATCGCCGCGAAAGACGCCGACCTCGCCGCCCACGCCACCCACATCCATCTGCACGAAGCCCTGACCAACATTCTCGATTCACTCCCGGAGGAGCACCGATGACCGTTTCACATCACGTCCGCGTCTACAAGAGCGACGAGCCACTGCCCCGCGAGGAGCAGCTCGCCTGGAAGATCGCCCAGGTCGCCTCCGACCCGGTCGAGGTCGACCCCGAGGTCGTCGACATGGTCATCAACCGCGTCATCGACAACGCCTCGGTCGCCGCCGCCTCCCTCACCCGAGGACCTGCGACGGCCGCCCGCTCGCAGGCGCTCGACCATCCCGTCAGCCTGGGCGGTGCGGGTTCGACGATCTTCGGCGAGCCGAATGACGTGCACTCAAGCCCCGAATGGGCGGCATGGGCCAACGGCGTCGCCGTGCGCGAGCTCGACTACCACGACACCTTCCTCGCCGCCGAATACTCGCACCCTGGCGACAACATCCCGCCGATCCTGGCCGTCGCCCAGCACACAGGGGCGGATGGCGCGGCCCTCGTGCGCGGCATCGCGACCGGTTACGAGATTCAGATCGACCTCGTGAAGGCGATCAGCCTGCACGCGCACAAGATCGACCACGTCGCCCACCTCGGCCCCTCGGCCGCCGCCGGCATCGGCACCCTGCTCGGCCTCGCCCCCGAAGTCATCTACCAGGCCGTGTCGCAGGCGCTGCACACGACCACCGCCACACGGCAGAGCCGCAAGGGCGAGATCTCCACCTGGAAGGCGCACGCCCCGGCATTCGCGGGCAAGATGGCCGTCGAAGCGGTCGACCGCGCGATGCGCGGCCAGACCTCGCCCTCCCCCATCTACGAAGGCGAAGACGGCGTCATCGCCTGGATGCTCGACGGCCCCGACGCCTCCTACGACGTGCCGCTTCCCGCGCCGGGCGAGGCGAAGCGCGCCATCCTCGACTCGTACACGAAGGAGCACTCGGCCGAGTACCAGGCGCAGGCCTGGATCGACCTGGCCCGTCGACTCGGCACCGAGCACCCCGAGCTGCGCGACCCGGCGAACGTCCAGAGCATCGTGCTGCACACCTCACACCACACGCACGTCGTCATCGGCTCGGGCTCGGGCGACCCACAGAAGTACGACCCGACCGCCTCGCGCGAGACGCTCGACCACTCGGTGCCCTACATCTTCACGGTGGCGCTGCAGGATGGCGGATGGCACCAGGTGCACTCGTACGCTCCCGAGCGCGCGGCGCGGCCGGACACGGTCGAGCTGTGGCACAAGGTCACCACGGCCCTCGACGACGAGTGGACGCGCCGCTACCACTCGAACGACCCGGCCGAGAAGGCGTTCGGCGGTCGCGCCGAGATCACGCTGACGGATGGCTCGGTGATCGCAGCCGAGATCGCCGTCGCCGACGCGCACCCGCTGGGCGCTCGTCCGTTCGCCCGCGAGCAGTACGTGGCGAAGTTCCGCCAGCTCGCCGAACCGGTGCTCGCACCCGAGGAGATCGAGCGCTTCCTCGACCTCGCCCAGCGCCTGCCCGAGCTCACCCCCGCCGAGGTCGCCGAGCTCAATATCGTGGCCACCCCCGGCATCCTCGACTCGACCCCCGCCCCCAAGGGCCTGTTCTAATCCCGCCCGCGAGTGCGGATGCTTCGACAGGCTCAGCAACCGAAGGCCCCGGCCCCTGAACCGAAGGTCTCGGTCCCTGAACCGAAGGTCTCGGTCCATGAGCCGAAGGCCCCGGTCCCTGAGCCGAAGGTCTCGGCCCCTGAACCGAAGGTCTCGGTCCCTGAGCCTGTCGAAGGGCCGCACTCGCGAACGGAGCGAAGGAGAAACTGATGCTGTATTCGACGACACCGGCGCATGAGAAGCGGCGGCTGTTCCGGGAGAGGCTGAACTCCGGCGAGCTTCTGCGCTTCCCCGGTGCCTTCAACCCGCTGTCGGCCCGCCTCATCGAACGCAAGGGCTTCGAGGGCGTCTACATCTCGGGCGCGGTGCTCGCCGCCGACCTCGGGCTGCCCGACATTGGCCTGACGACCCTCACCGAGGTCGCCGGCCGCGCCCAGCAGATCGCCCGCATGACCGAGCTGCCCGCGATCGTGGATGCCGATACCGGCTTCGGCGAGCCGATGAACGTCGCCCGCACCATCCAGACCCTGGAGGATGCGGGACTCGCCGGCACCCACATCGAGGACCAGGTCAACCCCAAGCGCTGCGGTCACCTCGACGGCAAGGAGGTCGTCGACGAGGCGACCGCGCTGAAGCGCATCCGCAGCGCCACAGACGCCCGTCGCGACCCGAACTTCCTCATCATGGCGCGCACCGACATCCGCGCGAATGACGGGCTGGATGCCGCAATCGACAGGGCGAAGGCCCTCGTGGATGCCGGGGCCGACGCCATCTTCCCCGAGGCCATGAGAGACCTCTCGGAGTTCGAGGCCGTCGCGAAGGCGGTGGACGTTCCGGTGCTCGCGAACATGACCGAGTTCGGCAAGAGCGAGCTCTTCACGGTCGATCAGCTGCGCGATGCCGGGGTGCGCCTGATCATCTGGCCCGTCTCGCTTCTTCGGATGGCGATGGGGTCGGCGGTGCGCGCACTCGATACCCTGAACACCGAGGGGAACCTCGTCTCACAGCTGGATGCCATGCAGCATCGGGCTGATCTGTACGACCTGCTCGACTACGAGTCGTACAACCACTTCGACTCCGGAATCTTCAACTTCGAGATTCAGCGCTGACGCTGGAAGGGAAACGAATCATGACCGAGGACATCAAGAAGGGCCTTGCGGGCGTCGTCGTCGACTACACGGCGGTGTCGAAGGTCAACCCCGAGACCAACAGCCTGCTCTACCGCGGATACCCCGTGCAGGAGCTCGCCTCGACGCAGCCGTTCGAGGCCGTGGCCTACCTGCTGTGGAACGGCGAGCTGCCGACCGATGAGCAGCTGGCCGAGCTGCGCGCCGAGGAGCGGCGCCACCGCGCCCTCACCCCCGAGGTGAAGGCCGCGATCGACCTTCTTCCGGTCGAGAGCCACCCCATGGACGAGGTGCGCACCGCCGTCAGCGTGATCGGTGCGCAGGATGTCGATGGCGCGGGCAGCGTGCTCGACTCGTCCGGCTCGCCCGAGGTGAACCTGGCCCGGTCCATCCGTCTGTTCGCCGCGCTGCCGGCGATCGTCGCCTACGGTCAGCGCCGCCGTCGTGGCCAGGAGCCCATCGAGTCGCGCGACGACCTCGACTACGCGGCCAACTTCCTGTGGCTGACGTTCGGCGAGGAGGCGGACCCCGTCGTGGTCGACGCGTTCAATCGCTCGGCCATCCTGTATGCGGAGCACTCGTTCAACGCCTCGACGTTCACGGCACGCGTCATCACCTCGACGCTCAGCGACCTGTACTCGGCCGTCACGGGTGCCGTCGGCGCGCTCAAGGGACCCCTGCACGGCGGCGCGAACGAGGCCGTGCTGCACATCTTCAACGAGATCGGCACGGCGGACAACGTCGTGCCGTGGCTCGACACCGCCCTGGCTGAGAAGCGCAAGATCATGGGCTTCGGGCACCGCGTCTACAAGCGTGGCGACTCGCGCGTTCCCACCATGAAGGCGGCGCTCGACACCCTCGTCGAGCACTACGATCGTCCGGATGTGCTCGACCTCTACACGACGCTCGAGAGCGAGTTCGTGAACCGCAAGGGCATCTACCCGAACCTCGACTATCCCTCGGGTCCGGCGTACGACCTGATCGGCTTCGACACGCTCACCTTCACGCCGATCTTCGTGGCCGCGCGCATCACCGGCTGGACGGCGCACATCATGGAGCAGCAGGCATCCAACGCCCTCATCCGCCCGCTCTCGGCCTACAACGGCCCCGACGAGCGCCACATCGAGGGGTACGTGGCGGATGCCGCGACGCTGGAGGCGCAGAACCGCGCGGAGGAGAGCGCCTGACCGGCCGTACGCTGGAGGCATGGCCTTTCCCCCGCTGGTCGAGCCGGTCGCGGCGCTCAGTCGCGCCGAGCGACAGGTGGCGCGAGGTGCGTGTCAGCTCGGCGCGACTGAGCGCCGCGACCGGCTCGACCAGCGGGGGAAAGGCCATGCCTCCAGCGTCCGGCCGGTCAGG
>JASGDS010000153.1:0-5291 GCA_047607025.1 Microbacterium sp. | reverse complement strand
GATCCGAGCCCGTTCCGCACGCCCCGCCGACACCGTCGAAGACCGCGTCCACGACGTCAGCACCGCACGATCAGCCTCGCTGAGCTCCACAACTGATGAAGACATAACTCATCATCCCACACTGTCAACGAACTAACGACGCACGACACTAGCCGCGCAGACTGCTTGGTTGCTCCCAGGCTGCGCGTGGCACGCGATGTGTGCGAGCTGCCGTGCTGCCTGCGAGCTGCCGCGCTGTGCGGGAGCAACTGTGCAGTCTGGGAGCGGGTGCGTAGGTTCAGTGCCGTTCACGGCGCAGACTGCTTGGTTGCTCCCGGACTGCGCGTGGCACGCGCCGTCTGCGAGCGGGCGTGCTGTTTCGTCAAACTCAGAGGAGGAGGGCGAGGGCGGTGCCGATGAGGGCGACACCGCCGGCGATCACGACGAGCGGCACGACGAGGGATGGTCGAGCGGCGGGCTCCGGTTCCAGGCGCTGGGTCGGGGCCTCGGGTTCCGGCACCTCGAGCGTCGCGGCCTCGATCGTGGCGGTGTCGGGAACGGGTTCGAAGGGGAGGGGCCTCGTCGCCGGCCCCGCCTCGCTCCACCCCTCGGGCAACGGGGGCAGCTGATCGAACACCTCGACATCGCCCGCGAGCGGGGTCGCGGCCAGCGGCTCCAGCAGGGTCAGGGCCTCGGCGGCAGCGGGCCGAGCCGCGGCATCCGGGTCGGTCAGTGCTGCCACGATCGACGCGAAGCGTCCGGGTGCGGATGGCCGTTCGCCGTGCTGAGGCCGCTTGCCCGAGCGCAGCTCGGCGATCGTCGCCCCCAGCGCATACAGGTCGGCGCTCGGCGCGGGGTCGGCCCCGGCCAGTGCCTCCGGCGCGGCATAACCCGCCGTGCCGTACACGAGGTGCGCCCTCGTGAGCCGCGGCTCATCCTGCGCCACAGCCGTGCCGAAATCGCTCAGCCAGGCGTGCGGCTCCGCCGTGCCCGTGGCATCCAGCAGGATGTTCGCCGGCTTCACATCGCGATGCACAATGCCGAGGCCATGGATCTCGGTGAGCGCCGCGGCGACGTCGCGCGCGATGCGGGCCACCCACGGATCGGGCAGCGGACCGAAGTCGCCGAGCAGGGTCGCGGCCGTTCCGCCCCGCAGCAGCGGCATCGTGAACAGCACCCGGTCGTCCTCGCCCGCCCACGACAGCGGTGCAACGATGTGCGGGTGCGGGATACGCATCGACTGCTCGCGCACGAAGCGCAGCAGGGCAGACGCGTCGACCTGTCGCAGCACCTTCGCGGCGATGTAGCGCTCGGCCTTGCGATCCCACGCGCGCCAGACGACGCCGGATCCTCCGCTGCCGAGCGGGTCGACGAGCTCATAGCGCCCGGCGAACACGTCTCCCATCCGGCCCAGTTTAGGTGCTGACTGTTGCGGTGTGTGTCGGACGACTGGATCGGCGCGGCGTGCGCTGCCTATCGTGAATCGTCCCACAGCAGCAGGAGAACACGCATGAAGATTCACAAGATCGCCCCCCTCGCCCTCATCGGCGTGCTCGCACTCGCGGGCTGCGCGACGGGCGGAGACGACACAGCGGACGCCGATTCGAGCGCCGCGAGCGACGACCTCGGCACCGAGGCGAACCCGGTCAAGCTCGGCGTCGTCGGCGCGAGCGACCCCTACTGGCAGACCTACGAGGACGCGGTCGAGGCGGAGGGCATCTCGCTCGACATCATCGACTTCACCGAGTACACGCAGCCGAACCCGGCGCTCAGCGAGGGCGACCTCGACATCAACCAGTTCCAGCACATCCTGTATCTGGCCGATTACAACGTGTCGGCCGACGACGACCTCACCCCGATCGGCGCGACCGCGATCTACCCGCTCGGGCTGTACTCGACGAAGTATGACGATGTCGACTCGATTCCGGATGGCGAGACCGTCGTCGTGCCGAACGACACCGTCAACCAGGCGCGCGCGCTGCTCGTGCTGCAGTCGGCAGGACTGATCTCGCTCACCGACGGTGGCGGAGCGTTCTCGACGCTCGACGACATCGATGAGGACGCTTCGCGCGTGACGGTCGAGGCGCTGGATGCCTCGCTCACGGCCGGGTCGCTGCCCGACGTCGCGGGTGCCGTCATCAACAACGACTTCCTGGAGGCGGCGGGTCTCACGGGCGCCGATGCCATCGCGCAGGACGACCCGAGCGACCCCTCGGCGCTGCCGTACGTCAACATCTTCGTCACGCGTGCCGAGGATGCAGACAACGAGGTGCTGAACAAGCTCGTCGAGATCTACCAGAACAACCAGGACGTGCTCGACGGCGTGCAGGAGAACTCGGGCGGCACAGCGGTGTTCGCCACGACCTCCGCCGCCGACCTGCAGGCATCGCTCGCCGATGTCGAGGAAGACGCCAAGGCCGCGCAGTAACCGTATGGCCCACATCACCGTCACCGGGGTGACGAAGTCCTATCCGCCGAGGCGCCGAGGTGACGCATCGGTGACCGCCGTCGATGACGTCTCGCTCACGATCGAGCGAGGCGACATCTTCGGCGTCATCGGGTACTCCGGCGCGGGCAAGTCGACCCTGGTGCGCCTCATCAATGGGCTGGAACCCGTCACGAGCGGCGCGATCGAGATCGACGGCACCGACATCGTCGCGATCTCAGAGCGGCAGCGCCGAAGGGTGCGCCAGGGCATCGGCATGATCTTCCAGCGCTTCAATCTGCTGCGCTCGCGCACGATCGCGGGCAATGTCGCGTATCCGCTCGAGGTCGCGAAGGTGCCCCGCGCCGAGCGGCGCACGCGCGTGGCGGAGCTGCTCGACTTCGTCGGGCTCGCCGACAAGGCGGACGCCTACCCCGAGCAGCTCTCGGGCGGGCAGCAGCAGCGCGTCGGCATCGCCCGCGCTCTCGCGGCGAACCCGGCCATCCTGCTCGCGGACGAGGCGACGAGCGCGCTCGACCCCGAAACGACCGACGAGGTGCTGGATCTGCTGAAGCGAGTGAACGACGAGTTCGGCATCACGATCGTGGTGATCACGCACGAGATGGACGTCATCGCGCGCATCACGAACCGCGTCGCCGTCATGGAGCGGGGCCGGGTCGTCGAGGCGGGCGACACCTACGACGTGTTCACCCGACCGCAGACCGACACCGCGCGGCGCTTCGTGCGAACGGTGGTGCGGGCGCTGCCGGATGGCGATCAGCTCGCCGCCCTGCGCACGAAGCACGACGGCCGCTTCTTCACGATCTCGTTCACTGATGCCGGCGCATCCGAAGCCCGCGTCTTCGGTGCGCTCGCGCGCGCCGGCGTCGACTTCAACCTCGTGCACGGCGGCGTCGACGACATTCAGGGGCGCGTCTACGGGCTGCTCACGATCGCGGTGCGCGGCGACGCGGCCGCGGTGACCGAGGCGCTGTCGACCGTGGGCGCGGGCGTCACCGTGACGGAGGTGGCGGCATGATCATCAGCAAGAACGACCCGATCGGCCAGCGCATCGCCGACGTGCTTCCCACCATCATCGAGCAGACGGGGATCACGCTCTGGCTCGTCGCCGCGTCGCTCGCGATCGGCGGCATCGCCGGGCTCATCATCGGCACCGCGATCACGGTCACCCGCCGGGGGGCCATCCTGGAGCAGCCCGTGATCTACAGCGTGCTGAACGTGCTCGTGAACATCTTCCGGCCCGTGCCGTTCATCATCCTGCTCGCCGTGGTGCAGCCGCTCGCGCGCTACGTGATCGGCGTCGGCATCGGCAATCCAGCCGCGATCTTCGCGATCTCGATCGCGGCGACCTTCGGGGTTGCGCGCATCGTCGAGCAGAACCTCGTCACGGTCGACCCGGGTGTGATCGAGGCCGCGCGCGCAACGGGCGCGGGCCCCTGGCGCATCATCGGCACCGTCATCCTGCCCGAGGGCGCGGGCCCGCTGATCCTGGGGTACACCTTCATCACGGTCGCGATCATCGACATGTCGGCCGTGGCCGGCATGATCGGCGGCACCGGCGTCGGAAACTACGCGATCGCCTACGGGTTCCGGCAGTTCGACTGGGTGGTGACGCTCTCGGCGCTCGTCGCGATCATCGTCGTGACCCAGCTGGTGCAGGCCCTCGGCAACTTCCTGGCGCGGCGCATCCTGCGTCGCTGACGGCGAGACGGCTGGTGCGCGGTGAGACGGCGGATGCCGCGCGCACTCTCACGGCGGCGAAGCCCTCTCGTGGGGGGCCGTCTTAGTCCGTGCCGGAGTCGAACGCCGCCGACTCCGAAGCCTCATCCACCGAGTCGGCGAGGTGCTCGCGCTCGGCGGTGTAGGGCGCTGCGTGCTCGGTGATCTCCTCCGACTCGCCCGCCTCCAGGGCGCCGATGAGCTCGCCCGTCGCGCCGCCGATGATGCCGCGGGCGACGTAGCCCTCCAGCCGCTGGCGCGAGTCGGCGATGTCGAGGTTGCGCATCGTGAGCTGGCCGATGCGGTCGGTCGGCCCGAACGCCGAATCGCCGACGCGCTCCATCGAGAGCTTCTCCGGCGCGTATGACAGCCCTGGGCCATCCGTGTCGAGAATCGTGTAGTCCTCGCCGCGGCGCAGGCGCAGCGTGACGCTGCCGGTGATCTCAGACCCGACCCACTTCTGAATGGACTCGCGCAGCATGAGCGACTGCGGCTCGAGCCAGCGCCCCTCGTACATGAGGCGGCCGAGCCGGCGCCCCTGCTCGTGGTAGGTGGCAAGCGTGTCCTCGTTCAGGATGGCGTTGACGAGGCGTTCGTAGGCGGCGAACAGCAGTGCCATGCCCGGCGCCTCGTAGATGCCGCGCGACTTCGCCTCGATGATGCGGTTCTCGATCTGGTCGCTCATGCCGAGGCCGTGGCGTCCGCCGATCTCATTCGCCGCCACGACAAGCGCGACGGCATCGGTGTACTCGGTGCCGTTGATCGCCACCGGACGACCTTCGTGGAACGTCACCGTGACATCCTCGGTCTCGATGGCGACCTCAGGATCCCAGAAGCGCACGCCCATGATCGGCTCGACGATCTCGAGCGAGACGTTCAGGTGCTCGAGGGTCTTCGCCTCGTGCGTCGCGCCCCAGATGTTCGCATCGGTGGAGTACGCCTTCTCGACCGAGTCGCGGTAGGGGTAGCCGTGGGCGACGAGCCACTCGCTCATCTCTGTGCGGCCGCCGAGCTGCGTGACGAAGTCGGCATCGAGCCACGGCTTGTAGATGCGCAGTCGCGGATTGGCGAGCAGCCCGTAGCGGTAGAAGCGCTCGATGTCGTTGCCCTTGTAGGTGGAGCCGTCGCCCCAGATCTCGACGCCGTC
>JASGDS010000152.1:0-6788 GCA_047607025.1 Microbacterium sp. | reverse complement strand
CGATCCGGCCTGCTCGTTCGTGATGAACGCGACCGGGCCGCGCCTGGCGCGCTCGGGGTAGCTCATCGTGCCGCCATGCCGCGTCAGGTCGTATCCGATGACGCGGGCGGCGAGCCGCTCGATCACGAGCTGGCTCGTGTGTCCTCCGCCGTTGAAGCGTACGTCGGCGAGCACACCCTCGGCACGCGTTGCGGCGCGCAGGTCACGGTGCAGCTGCGCCCATCCGTCGCTCATCATGTTCGGCACGTGCAGGTAGCCGAGGCGACCGCCGCTGCGTTCGGCGACGTACTCGCGGCGCGAACGCACCCAGTCCTGATAACGCAGGTCGTAATCGTCCTCCAAGGGCACGACGACGACGCGACGCTCGACGCCGTCGCGGCTGAGGGTCAGCTCGACGCTCTGCCCACCACGACCCTGCAGGGCCACGCCCACACCGAGGATCGGATCGGGGGCGACGCCGGCGATGCGGGTGATCACGTCGCCTACCTGTGCGTCGACGCCCGCCTGGCGCAGGGGAGAGCGTGCGCCGGGCTCGCTCGACTCGGAGGGAAGAATGCGGTCGATGCGCCAGCCACCCGCCACGGGGGAGAGGTCGGCGCCGAGGAAGCCGCGCTTGAGCTTCTGGTCGCCGGCTGGTCTCGGCGGGGAGACGTACGAGTGCGAGGTGTTGAGCTCGCCGACGGTCTCCCAGAGCAGGTCTTCGAGGTCGTCGTGGGTGAGCAGCCGGTCGAGGACCGTGCGATAGGCGTCGGTCACCGCCGTCCAGTCGACGCCATCCATGTCTTCGCGCCAGAAGTGGTCGCGCATGATGCGGGCGTTCTCATCGAACATCTGCCGCCACTGCGCGCGATCGTCGACGTCGACCCGGATGCGATCGGTGGCGAGAGCGACCACATCCTTGTCGTCGGTCGGCCGATCGGCGCGAATGGTCGTGAGCGAGCCCTCGAACTGAACGACGAGGCGCGTGCCGTCACCGCTCACCGCGACGGCATCGGCCTTCTCGGCGAGGGTCTGCACCTTGCGCTGCGGGAGCGACCACGCCTCCAGGCGCGAGGACGGCTTGTCGTCTTCGACCCCCGCGCGTCTGCTGCCGAGCACGCCCACATCGGCCGGCTCGACGATCCACAGCACGGCGTCTTTCGCCGTGTCGAGCACGGTGTACTCGGCCGAGGGCACGGGGAAGGGCAGCGCACGGTCCTCTGCGCCGTCGAGGTCGAAGACGATGGCGTCATCCTTCTTCTCGTCGTCCTTGTTCGCGGGCTTGTCGTCGTCGCTGGGGAAGGGCCATCCGTCGACCGCCGGACCGAACGGGGCGGGCTGGGTCGCGCTGAGCGGGATGAGCCATGGTCTGGTTGACCCGGTGAACGAGAGGTCGAAGGAGTGGTCGTCGTAGTGCGGGTCGAAGGTGCGATTCGAGAGGAAGACGAGGTGCTTGCCGTCGCGGGTGAATGCGGGGGAGCGGTCGTTGAAGTGGCCGTCTGTGACCGCCGCGGCGTCGCCTGAACCCTGCAGGTCGACGCACATCAGCTGCTGCGGGCCTTCCGACTCCACGGGCTGAGACCACACCAGGTAGCGGCCGTCGGGCGAGAAGCGTAGGCCCTCGGCCTCACCCTGCGTCGAAGTCGCGTGCAGGGTGGCAGCACCGGTTTCGACATCGATCGTGCGGATGGCCCCATCGTGCGAGATCGCCGCAAGCGCGGTGCCCTTGGCAGTGGATGCCAGGTGCAGCACACGGCCGAGCTCACCACCGAGGATGCGGCGGGACGGTGTCTGCCCGTCGACGCTCGCGATCTCGAGGGCGTCGTCACCCTCGGCGTCGGTCGCGAAGGCGACGAGCCCGGTGTCGCCGAGCAGCGTCGCCTCGCGGGCGCGCACCGCGCTGTCGGAGACGATCGTGTGCACGGGGCCGTCGCGATGCGGGAGCCGGAAGACGCCGCCGAGCCATGAGACGATGCTCGCGCTGCCGGTGCGATCGGGAGCGAAGGAGGTGACGCCCTTCTCAGGGAACGCGACGCGGGGTGCGACGGAGACGCCAGGCAGGGTGACGTCGAGCGGACGCGGCTCGGCTTCGACCGATTCCAGCAGGCGAAGCGTCCCGCGCGTGTGCCAGACGATGCGCGGGCCATCCGGCGTCGCATCTCGCACATAGCCGTCGACGAACGTCTGGTGCGTCAGCAGCTGCGGCTCACCCTCACCGGGGGTCTGCCAGAGCCAGAGGTTCGCCTGCTCGTTCGCCTGGTCGGGGAAGACGGCGGCTCGGTCGCTGACGAAGGCGAGGGTGTCGCCCAGCCACATCACGTCTGCGATGGCGGCCTCGTCGTCACGCAGCAGGCGCTGCCACTGGTCGTGCTGCCGCAGCCACAGCCGGGGTGCAGTGCCACCGCGGTAGCGCTTCCAGTGCGCGACGGGAAGGCTGCGCGCGGTCGTCAGCGCGAGGCGTCCGTCGGGGTGCGCGGCGATGCTGGTCGCCGCGCCGATGTCGAGACGCTCGGCACGGCCATCCGTGTCGATCGCCTTGACGACGGCGCCGCGGTCGAAGCGTTCGCCCGCGTTCGAGGCGACGAGGATGCGGCCATCCGCACTCCAGCCGAGCAGGAGGGTTCGCGCGCCTCCCCAGTAGGTGAGGCGACGCGTGCGGCCGCTGTCGATGTCGGCGAGATAGACCTCGGCGTGCGCATCGCGCCTCGAGACGAACGCGATGTGTCGGCCATCCGGACTCAGCCGCGGCTGGGCGACGGGCGCACGATGGGTCGTGACGCGCCACGCCCGGCCACCGCCTGTGGGGGCGAGCCAGACGTCATCGTCGGCGGTGAAGGTGAGATTGTCACCCTGCAGGTGGGGGAAGCGGAGGTAGGCGGATGCTGTCACGATGTCCAACCTACGCCCGTGTGCGATGTGGGGTTGGATGGGAAGCAAGAGCTCTCGCCCCGCCGACCTGCATGACCTCACCCTCGGTCCTGGTGCGGGTTCCGCCGGGGGACAGGTGCGATTCGAAGGGCACGCAGGCCGACCTCGTCGCCGCCCGCTCGACCCTGACTGGTCAGCGCCTCGCGGAGGATGTGGGGCGCCGATGAGCGTCGCGACCGGACCGACGAGCACGGGCGTCCCTTTCACTACCGCACCGATGGACAGCTGCGGGACGAACTGTCGGGCGTTGGTGATGTCATCCATTTCGAGACCTGGCCCGGTTCTTCCGCCTCGCATCACTATCAGTTCGCGCTGCTGCGCCGATGAACTGTCCAAAGTACGATGCGCTCATGGAAGCGACCCATATTTCTGTCGCCGCTGACTTTCCCGTCATCCAGGGAGCAGCGCACCACGTCGTCACCGACGAACTCGTCGCTGAGTACCGTGATGATGCCGACGCCATCGATGCCGATTGGCGTCCAAGCGCGGGGGGCGTGTCGTCATGACGAGATGCTGGCCAGCAGCGAACGCGGACCGACATTTCGATATTTGGCACTTATAGTATAGAAACATGGCATTGAGCATCAAAGACCCTGAGGCGGACCGCCTGGTTCGTGAGCTTGCCGCGGCAACGGGGGAGAGCATCACGGTGGCGGCCCGCAGGGCGTTTGCGGAGCGGCTGCAGCGCGTGCAGTTGCCATCCGCGGGCGAGGTTGCTCGTCGTGCCCGCGTTCAGGCGATCATCGACGAGGCTCGTGCGGAACGCCCCTTTGGCGACCAGCCCTCCGAAGATGAGATTCTCGGATATGACGAGAACGGTGCGCCCACGCTCTGACCGTCACAGTGGACTCGTCGGTCCTGGCAGCGATCGTTCTTGGCGAGGACGACGCGTCAGAGTTCGTTGGGATGCTTGAAGACACGAACGACGTCATGCTGATGTCGACTGCGAACGCTCTCAAGTCGATGATGGTGGCCGAGTCGCGTCGTCCAGGACGCGGTGCAGCGCAGATTCGAGAGCTGCTGTCTCTCTATTCGATTGCATTAGTCGATATCGACACGCCACTCATGGAAGAGGCATTCGACGCCTGGAAGCGTTTCGGTCGAGGACGTCACGCCGCGAAGCTGAATTTCGGGGGATTGCTTCTCCTATGCGCTTGCGGCTCATCTCGGAGCGCCGTTGCTGTTCAAGGGCGACGACTTCTCGCAGACCGACATTGTTCCCGCAACGTAGGGTTCGAACATGACCGAGGAGCTGGACGATCGGATACAGCAGTACGACAGCGAGCTGTTCGACGAGAGCGTCCGACTGACGACGCGCTCAGCTCAGGGACCGCTGGAGACGCTCACCGAAACATCCGATGACGTGCACGCCGCAGCACTCACGCTCGCGCGTGCCGCCTCGACGCCCCCCGGCATCCGCGACCTCAGCAATCACCTCCTCGCCGTCGGGCGCCTGTGATGGCTGAGGTCCGCGTCATACTGGGGCCATATCGTCATGGAGCACCGTCAGCCCGTGGCTCAGCTGCTTGCTGTGTCAGAGCCGTAACCGATAATGCACATTATGTCAGATTAAGTTGACGCGGTCATCCTTTCCTGAACCCTGCCACCACCACTCCCCGGCGACGGGCGTTCGCGTCCTTCGTGCCAGGATCGGTGTATGACCGCAGAACAGCTCAGGAAACAGGACGGTAGTGCCGGTGATGCTGATTACGGTGTCATCTCGAAGACATACAGCGACTATCGCCGTCCCGATCCGCGCATCGCGCAAGCTGTATGGGATGCGCTCGGCGATGCGCGTACTGTGCTCAACGTCGGAGCCGGAGCGGGCAACTATGAGCCCACGGATCGCGATGTGACGGCGGTCGAGCCCTCAGCCAGCATGCGCAACCAGCGCCCGGCCGCGCTCAGCGTGGCGATCGACGCAGTAGCGGAGTCGCTGCCGTTCCCTGATAACTCTTTCGACGCGGCAATGACGACTTTCTCCGTTCATCAGTGGGGTGACTTGACTGCCGGGCTTGCGGAGATTCGCCGCGTCACTCGTGGCCCCGTTGTCATCCTGACCTGTGATCCTGACCTGCTCGATCGCTTCTGGCTTGCTGAATACGCACCCGATGTCATTTCGACGGAGCGCCGCCGCTACCCGGCAATGTCCCAGCTCGCCGAGGGATTGAGCGGGACGGTGACCGTAGACCTCGTGCCGATCCCCCTCGACTGCACCGACGGATTCAACGAGGCCTATTACGGCCGCCCCGAGGAGCTTCTTGTCGCGGGGGCACGAGCTGCATGCTCGGCCTGGAGCTTCGTCGATCCAACGCAAGCCGAGCAGTACACCGATGCACTGCAGACCGCGCTCAACTCCGGCGAATGGGATGCCAGGCACGGCGCACTCCGTCAGCAACCAAACTTCGAAGGATCACTGGTCATCGTTCGCGCAATGCCGTAGCCGCCACTGAGCTGCACCACGTCCGAATTGTGAAGAAGCGGATAAGGAGTTAGCCATCGGAGTTGACGCGACCATCCCCTCCTGAACTACCGGCGGCGCTGAGGAACGACGATCGGCACGAGGTCGAGTGACGCCTCGAAGTCTTTCGGGTTGAGCGTCGCGATGCTCGCACCGAGCGCATACGCGTGTCCGGCGAGCATCGCATCCTTCGACCTCGCGTGTGCTGGTCGTGTGAGCGCGATGCGCGCTGCGACCTTGCCGTAGCCGTCACCCGCCGCACGATCGAACGGCAGCCATTGAAAGCCGTACGACTCCAACTCGAGTAAACGAAGTTCGCGCACCTGCCGTTCCGTCTCGTTCGGAGAGGCTTCGATTCCGAACTTTAACTCTGCATATGAAACCGCGCTGAGAGCGAACGCCGAGGCAGGAATCAGCAGCGCCTTCAGTTCGACAAGAACGGAGGTGTCAAGAAGCAGCACGGCGCGCGGCTCTCTCCCACGGGTCTACAAACGGCTCCTCGTCGTATGGACGGTGCCGATATTCCTCGGCCCAGCTGGTGGAGTCAGGACTCATCTCCTCGACCGCCTTCATGAGCTCTTCGCTCGTGATCCACCATCGTTTCGATCGCGGCTCCACTCGCTCGCGTACAACGGCTTCGACCGCGGACTCCCCCGCGACGCCGTCGCTCAAGATGGCTCGCGCTTCGGCTTCCATGGAACGCCCGTTGTCTTTGGCGCGATGCTTGAGCCTGTCGACGACGTCGTCAGGCAGGTTCCTGATCGTGACTGCAGCCATGGCATCCTCCTGAGTGCTTGCATAATGCTATCAGATGAGTCGTTGAGCGCGCTTGGCCCGGATCTCGCCTGAATCTCGGAGAATCCGCGCGACCCAAGGCTGAACCGCGAGGTCTGACAGCTGTTCGGGCGCGAACCACGCGACATCGCGCAGCTCATCTGCTTCAAGAAGGAACGACGCGTCCGAATCGAGATGGCACTCATAAGCGGTGGTGACGTCGGCGCACTGGTCACCGTTCGGATAGGTGATGAACAGGTCAGGTCCGCCGTAGCCGCCGATAAGGCTCCAGTCGTCGTCGCCGTGAGACCGCGCTAACAGCATCCGACCCGAATCATCTCGAATGACCGCGCTGACTGCCGGCAGCAAGAGTAAGCCGTGTCCGATCTGCTGCCGAAGAGCGGCAAGGTATGGCGAGATCGGCATGCGCCCGAGCATAGCGAGGCAAGGTTTCCGGAGGAGGGATGGGGTTCGGGAGGATGGCTGGGTGGTGAGGATCCTACGGAAGGGCAATCGTCCTCCGTTCGCGAGGCGGCGGGCCGCGCTAGGATCATTGCGATGCAGACGAGCAGCGCAGGCTCGGCCGTGGCCGGAGCCTTCTCCACCGTCGGACGATTCGTCGCCGACAGCTTGCGCGCGCTCTGGG
>JASGDS010000151.1:0-8145 GCA_047607025.1 Microbacterium sp. | reverse complement strand
TCGCGATCGTGCTCGCGCAGGACACGCCGGCCGGGCAGATCCTGCAGCGCGCGGGCGTCACGGCGGAGGCGCTGACCCAGGGCGTGCGCGAGAGCGTGCCCGCGGGCGCTCCCGCGGACGCGCCGCAGCGGGCGGGCGACTCGATGCTCGAGAAGTACGGGCTCGACCTCACCGCGCGTGCTCGCGAGGGCGCACTCGATCCCGTGATCGGTCGATCGAGCGAGATCGAGCAGACGATCGAGATCCTCGCGCGCCGCACGAAGAACAACCCCGTGCTCGTCGGCGAGGCGGGCGTCGGCAAGACCGCGATCGTCGAGGGACTCGCGTCGGCGATCGTGGAGGGGGCCGTGCCGCAGCAGCTCACGGACAAGCGTGTCATCGCGCTCGACCTGCCCGCCATGCTGGCAGGCACCCGCTACCGCGGCGACTTCGAAGAGCGTCTCACCAAGACGATGGATGAGGTCGCCGAGCACGCGGGCGAGATCATCCTGTTCATCGACGAGATCCACACGCTCGTCGGCGCGGGCGGTGGCGACAGCGCCATGGACGCCGGAAACATCCTCAAACCGCGCCTCGCGCGCGGTGAGCTGCACCTCGTCGGCGCGACCACGCTCAAGGAATACCGCGTGATCGAGAAGGATGCCGCACTCGAGCGCCGCTTCCAGCCGGTGCGCGTGGGCGAGCCATCCCTCGCCGACGCGATCGAGATTCTGCGCGGACTGCGCCCCGCCTACGAGGAGCACCATGCCGTCCGCTTCACCGACGAGGGGCTGCGCGCCGCCGTCGAGCTGAGCGACAGGTATCTGCCCGAGCGCGTGCTGCCAGACAAGGCCATCGACCTCATCGACCAGGCCGGCGCCAGGCTGCGACTGCGCCTGGGCGCACCGACCGACATGCGCGAGCTGCAGGCGCGCCTCGCCGAGCTCGAAGCCGACAAGAACGTCGCCGTGTCAGGGGAGCGCTACGAAGAGGCCTCGCGCATCCGCGATGAGATCGCCCACGTGCAGCACCGCCTCGCCGACGTCACTTCGACGCGCTCAGTGACCGGCGGAACGGGCGACGCCATCGTGGACGAGCCGGAGATCGCAGCCGTCATCAGCCGTGCGACGGGCATCCCCGTCTCGCGCCTCACCGAATCCGAGCGCGAGCGTCTGGCGACGATGGAGCAGGAGCTGCACGAGCGCGTCATCGGACAGGACGACGCGGTGACGGCGGTGGCGACCTCGGTGCGACGCAGTCGGACAGGCATGGGCGACGCCCATCGGCCGATCGGCTCGTTCCTCTTCCTCGGTCCGACCGGTGTCGGCAAGACCGAGCTCGCCAAGGCGCTCGCGGCATCCCTGTTCGACGACGAGAGCGCCGTCATCCGCTTCGACATGAGCGAGTTCGGCGAGCGGCACACCGTGTCGCGGCTCGTCGGGGCCCCGCCGGGATACGTCGGCTACGACGAGGCCGGTCAGTTGACCGAGCGCGTGCGCCGCAGCCCGTACTCGGTCGTGCTGTTCGACGAGATCGAGAAGGCGCATCCAGACATCTTCAACCTGCTGCTGCAGGTGCTCGACGACGGGCGACTGACGGATGGCCAGGGCCGCACGGTCGACTTCCGTAACACCGTGATCGTGATGACTTCGAACCTCGGCAGCGAGTTCCTCTCCTCGCGTTCCGGCGCGATCGGGTTCTCCTCACACGGGCGCGAGTTCGACGAGAAGGACCTGCGCGAGCGTGTGATGGGAAAGCTGCGCGAAGCGATGCGCCCCGAGTTCCTCGGCCGCATCGACGAGCTCGTGCTGTTCCGCAAGCTCGACCGCACTCAGCTCACCCAGATCGCGTCGCTCATGCTCGGCGCCACCCGCGAACGCCTCGCGCACCGCGATGTGACCCTCGAGGTCACCGATGCCGCCATCGAATGGCTCGCCGACAAGGGACACGAGCCGGAGTTCGGGGCGAGGCCCATGCGACGGGTCATCCGGCGCGACGTCGACGACCGGATCGCCGACCTGTTCGTCTCGGGTGAGCTCGTGGACGGGGGATCGGTGTCGATCGATGCGATCGGCGGTGAGCTCTCGGTGCGTGCCGCCGTTCTCGTCTGAGTCCCGGTTCCTGAGCCGGAGAGCGGTTCCTGAGCCGGAGAGCGGTTCCTGAGCCGGAGAGCGGTTCCTGAGCCTGTCGAAGGGCCGCTGCGCTGGGTTCTGTGTGAGGACGCGCGCGGATTGTTTTGAGGAGGGGGCTGGCGCCGGTTACGGGTGCTTGGATGTGAAGGAGCCGCGGAGGGCGTGGTGCCAGGTGCTGTGGTCGTGGCCACCGGGGACGGCGAGGAACTCAGCCTCGAGCTTCGGGGCAAGGGCCGTGGCCGAGGATCGAGCGTCAGGATCGAGGTCACCGGCCGTCAGCGTGAAGCGCGTCTGACCGGCGTTCATGGTTGCGAAGTCGGGGTAGGTGCCGCTGGCGGCGACGACGTGGGCGAAGGCATCGGGGTGCTGCAGGGCGATCCAGACGGCCATCACGGCGCCGTAGCTGAAGCCCGTGACAGTGATCTCCTCGAGCTGCTCGAACGCGCTTCGCGCCCAGGGGAGGAGTTCGTCGACGACGACGTGGCGGAACGGATCGTTCGGGAGCAGCTCGGTATTGCGATCGGGGTGCGCCACGAGGATCGCCGCCGTGTCCGCGCCCGCCGCATCGACGACATCCGAGACGAGGAACTGCGTCTGCCAGTCCTGACCATCGAACGCGATGATCACGCGGCGCGGGGGAGTGCGCGGCGCGTACACGTGAATCGTGCGCTCGTCATCCAAGGCATCGCTCGACAGCTGCAGTGTCCGCCACGTGCCCGTGGGGACCGCCCAGTCGACGTGACACGGATGAAGGATCGACCGCGGCCGGGGATGGGCGGCGGGAAGCGCCGCGAGGCGGGCGGCGACGGCGGGAACTTCCGTCTCCGGCCAGTGGTCTGGGTTGCGTGGGTCGGCGAACGTGTTCTGCTCGATGCTCGCCAGCCACTCCTGCGCCCGCTCGGGGTCGAACGGCGGCAGGGCCCCGCGATGGAACCCGTAGACCATCTCGTGGCCCGCGGGCAGCTCGATGCTCAGCTCCGCACCCGGACGCAGCGTGCGATCATCGAGCGCGTCCCACGGCAGGCTGTCGAGCAGCACCGCGTCGCCGGGGCCATCCCACACGAAGGCGACGCGCTCGCGGCCATCCGCCAGCGCCTCGATGCGCGGGCCGGTCACCTCACGCGACAACGGTGATCTCGCAGCGTGCGCTTGCGGATACGCCTCGAGCGAGGCGTGCGTCGGTCGTGAGGAACTCGGCATCCAGCGCCTCAGCGAGCGCGACGTACGTCGCGTCGTAGCTCGTGGCATCGTGGCGCAGCTGCCAGACGCGTTCGAACAGTGGCGTCGCCGGCCATCGTCTGACCGGCAGGTCGCGCAGATCCTGCAGCGCGACCAGCGCACGATCGGGCGTCAGTCTGTCGCCCCGCACGAGGTTGCGGTAGACCGAGGCCACCTCGGTGTCGGCGAGATGCGGAATGTGGAGCGAGGCTGAATGCTTCTCCAGCGTTCGCTGCACCGTCCTGCCCAGTGGCGTCTGCAGCAGGAACTCAGCGAGCGCGGACGCATCGACGACGAGCGTCATGCGGCGTTGCGTTCAGCGCGCAGAATCTCCGCCGCAGCGACCCCCGGATCGACGGCCCCGTGCTGCGCGATGCGCGCGACCATCTCGTCGAGCGTGGGGAGGCGCGTGTCCCGCTCCAGCACGCTCAGCGCGTACTCCGACAGGCTCATCCCTGCTCGCGCGGCGCGATCCTTCAGCGTCTCGTGCACCTCGACGGGTACGTCTCTCACTTGCAGGTTCGCCATGGCCACACGCTACGCGCATGCAGAGTGCATGTCAATGCCCGTTCTGTCGCCCCGTGGCAGGATCGAGGCATGGGTGATCTGTCGATCGGAATCAAGGCGGCGCTGGGGGCGGACGCGGTGCGGGAACTCGCGCCCGCCGTCGAAGCGGCCGGATTCGCAACGCTCTGGATCAACGAGACGCCGGGAACGAACGCGCTCGAGGTGGCCGCTGCGGCGACGGTCGTGACACGAGCGCTGCGGGTCGCGACCGGCGTCATCCCGCTCGATCGTCGTGACGCCGACGCGATCGCGGATGAGGTGGACCGGCTCGAGATTCCGCAGGATCGGCTGACGGTCGGCATCGGATCGGGTGCCACAGGTCAGGGGGCGCTCGCCCTCGTCGAAACGAGCATCCGCACGCTGCGAGGCCGGCTGAACGCCGCGATCGCACTCGGCGCGCTCGGTCCGAAGATGCGCCAGCTCGCGGCAACGGAGGCCGACGCCGTCGTGCTCAACTGGCTGACACCCGAGGCGGCTGCGGAGCAGTCCCGTGACCTGCACACGATCAACGCCGCGCACCGGGTCGTTCTCTACGCGCGCACGATCACGGATGGTGCGGCTCGGCCGGCGCTCGAGAAGGAGTCCTCGGCATACGCGTCGTTCCCGAAGTATGCGGCGAACTTCTCCCGCCTCGGCTTCACCGCCCTCGACACCGTGATCGATGGCACCGACCCCGCCGCCGCAGACCTCATCGCGCGCTATCGGGCATCCGTCGACGACCTGGTGCTGCGCGCCATCACGCCGACGGGCTCGCTCGACGAGCACCTCGCGTTCGTCACGTCGTTCTCGGGTCTGGATTAGGCGGCGCGATCGGTCGCGGCGGCCACGAGCGTGCGCAGCTGCGTCACCGCGGGGGGATCGAGCGGAGCGCCATCCAGTGCCGCCTCGGCCTGCGCGGCCAGGTCGACGATCTCCGCCTCGACCCTGCCCAGTGCCCCCGTCGACACCAGGATCTCCCGCAGCGCGCGCACCGCGTGCTCGTCGAGGGCGGGGCTGCCGAGCGACTGATCGATGAACTCGCGATCCGCGGCATCGGCCGTCTCGCGGGCGTAGGCGATGAGCAGCGTGCGCTTTCCTTCACGCAGATCGTCGCCCGCCGGCTTTCCCGTCTCCGCCTCGTCGCCGAACACGCCCAGCACGTCATCGCGCAGTTGAAAGGCGAGCCCGACCGGATGGCCGAAGCTGCGCAGGGCCGCCAGTTGTGCGTCGTCTCCACCCGCGAGCGCGGCGCCGATGACGAGCGGCTGCTGCACGCTGTAGCGGGCCGACTTCAATGAGGCCACCCGCAGTGCGCGCTCCACGGGGGAGTCGTCGGTGGCGCTGGCCCATGACGACTCCTCGGCGACGTCGAGGTACTGGCCGACCATGACCTCGCGGCGCATGAGCGCGTACTCCGCGCGCGCCCTGGTTGCCGTCGCCGTGCCATCCAGCGCCTCATCGAACAGGTCGCTCGACCAGGCCAGCAGCAGGTCGCCGAGCAGGATGGCCGCCGATCGGCCGAATGCGGCGGCGTCACCGTGCCAGTCGGCATCCAGGTGAGAGGTCTCGAGCGCGCGATGCGCGGCCGGACGACCGCGCCGGGTGTCGGAGCTGTCGATGATGTCGTCGTGCACGAGCGCCGCCGCCTGAAACACTTCGAGCGCGGCGCATGCATCGATGATCGGGCCGGTCGTGTCGTCCACGCCGCCTGCCGCGCGCCATCCGGTCGCGCAGAAGCGTGCGCGCAGGCGTTTGCCGCCCTGCAGCGTCGATGTCGCGAATCGCACGAACCGGGTGGCCTCGACGCCGTGTGTCTCGGCCTCGGCCGTCCGCTCGGCCGTGAACCGGTCGATGCGCGCCGCAAGGGCGCGGCCCCAGTCGTCCTCATGGCTGCCTGCGGTGGAATTCGGAGGAAGCGCGAGGGACATGGGCCTAGCCTACTGACAGGTGGCGGCGGTAGGATGGTCCCCAGTCTTCACCCGAGGGGGAATACGGATGCCACTATCCGAACAGGAGCAGCGCCTGCTGGATGAGATGGAGCGCCATCTCACCCAGGACGACGCAGATGTCGTCAAGGCCGCAGGCGCCTCGCGCGCGCTGAGCTACCGCAATATCGTCTATGGCGCGCTGCTCGTTGTCGCCGGTCTTGCCGCCATCATCGTCGGCATCGCGGTGTGGAACAGCGTGCTCGCCGTGGGAATCATTCTTGGCGTGCTCGGCTTCGCCGCGATGGTCGGCGGGGTCGTGCTCGCGATCACTCCGGCCAAGGGCCAGCCCTCCCAGGAGGAGCCTCGCGCTCCTCGGCCATCCGGCGCGCCCGCGACGTCCGGATCCTTCATGGACCGCATGAACGACAGATGGGATCGCCGCCAGCAGGATCGCTGACGCATCGCCTCATCGGGCGCCGACCTTCGGGGCGGCGCCTTTTTCGTGCCCTGAACACGCCGATCGTGGTCAAGATCCTCCACTCTCCTCCACCGGAGTTTTCCGCGTGATTTCAATCTTTGCTGAGGTGAAAATGGCCTGAACTGTGCAATTCACTCTTGTCTGTGGAGTGAAGTGGAGTAAAGTGGGGCGCCAGACCTCAGGTTGGCCGGACGAAGAGGGGGGTGAAGGCTGATGCTGTTGGGCACCCATACCCCCAAGCTCGACGACAAGGGCCGCGTCATCCTCCCCGCGAAGTTCCGCGAAGAGCTTGCCGGCGGCATCGTCGTCACCCGCGGACAGGAGCGCTGCCTCTACGTGTTCAGCGCCGCCGAGTTCGAGCGGGTGCACGAGCGCATCCGCGAGGCGCCCCTCACGAACAAGCAGGCCCGCGACTTCATGCGCATGTTCCTCTCCGGCGCGAGCAGCGAGATGCCAGACGGCCAGAACCGCATCTCGCTGCCATCGCATCTGCGCACCTACGCGGGACTGGAGAAGGAGCTCGTCGTCACCGGCGTCGGCGCGCACGCGGAGATCTGGTCGGCCGACGCCTGGGAGACGTACCTGGCATCGGGCGAAGAGGAGTACTCGGACCTGGCAGAGGAGGTGATCCCCGGGCTGTTCTGACGTCGGCTGTGATCCCCAGCCGAGCCCTGATGCCACTTCCCCGGCAGCAGGTCACGGATGGGAATCAGAGTCGACGTCGACTCGAAGATCAGTCGGCTCGAAGATCATGAACATCCGTGAGATCCACACTCCTGTGATGCTCGAGCGCACGCTCGAGCTGCTGGCACCGGCTCTCGAGCGCGACGGTGCCGTCTACGTCGACGGCACCCTCGGCATGGGCGGCCACGCCGAGGCGGTCCTCGAGCGCTTCGAGGGTGTGCACCTGGTGGGTCTTGATCGCGACCGCAACGCGCTGCGCATCGCCGAGGAGCGGCTCGCCCGGTTCTCTGATCGCTGTGACGTCGTGCACACCGTGTACGACGGCATCGCCGATGCACTGGCGGATGCGGGCATCGAGGCGGCGGACGCCATCCTCTACGACCTCGGCGTCTCGTCGCTGCAGCTGGATGAGGCCGACCGCGGCTTCGCCTACGCCCAGGACGCGCCGCTGGACATGCGCATGAACCAGGAGGACGAGGTCACCGCTGCCGACGTCATCGCCACCCGCAGCGAAGGGCAGCTGCGGCGCATCTTCGAGGTGTACGGCGAAGAGAAGTTGGCCGGCCGCTACGCGCGAGCCATCGTCGAGGTTCGCGCTGAGCGCCCGATCCTGCGCTCGGGCGAGCTCGTCGACATCCTGCAGCACGCCACACCCGCTGCGCTGAAGAACGCAGGCCACCCGGCCAAGCGCGTCTTTCAGGCGCTGCGCATCGAGGTCAACGGCGAGCTCGCCGCGCTCGAGCGGGCCATCCCCGCCGCCCTCGACTCGCTTGCCGTCGGCGGCCGGATGGTCGTGCTCGCCTACCAGTCGCTGGAGGACCGCTTCGTGAAGCGACTGTTCCAGCAGGCGACGACCTCGACCGCGCCGCGCGGGCTCCCGGTCGAACTGCCCGAGCATACGCCCCGGTTCCGGCTGCTGGTGAAGGGCGCGGAGCAGGCGACGGATGCCGAGGCCGAGCGGAACCCGCGGGCCAAGCCGGTTCGGCTGCGTGCGATCGAAAGACGAGGGGAGGGCGCATGAGCGGATACGCGACACTGGCGAACAGTGCACTGCTCGGCGCGGCGACGAAGGACGTCGCACCCGAGCAGGATCCGTTCATTCGCGAGCTGCCCGAGCGCGACTCGCGCCCCGCGCTGCGACCCGTCGGGCGCAAGTCGCGCAGGCCCCGCTTCGTCTACG
>JASGDS010000150.1:0-3256 GCA_047607025.1 Microbacterium sp. | reverse complement strand
AGCCGTGATGCGAGGTAGAGCACGGTCGTCTTGCCGGCGCCGGAGGGCCCGACGAACGCGACGTGCGATCCGGGCTCGGCGACGAACGACACCCCGTCGAGGGTCGGCGTCGATTCGGGCGTGGCGTCGGGGTAGCGGAACGACACGTCGCGGAACTCGATGCGCCCGACGGGCCCAGGCGCCTCCTCGACCGACACGGCATCCGGCGCGTCCGAGATCGAGGGCACCAGGTCGAGGTACTCGAAGATGCGGGCGAACAGCGCCGACGAGGTCTGCACGTCGAGCGCGACGCGCATCAGCATGGTCATCGGCATCATCAGCCGCGCCTGCACCGTCGTGAAGGCAACGATCGTGCCGGCGCTCAGCACATCCTGCCCGCCCGTCAGCAGAAAACCGGCGATGAGGTAGATGATCGCCGGCACGGCGGAGGTGATGATGCTGACGACGGCGAAGAATCCCTGGCCGCTCATCGCCTGCCGCACCTGCAGGGTGATCTGGTGGCGGTTCTCGGCGGTATACCGCTCCGACTCCGCGCGCTGCCGGTTGAACGACTTCGACAGCAGGATGCCCGACACCGACAGCGTCTCCTGCGTGATGGCGGTGAGCTCCGAGAGCGACTCCTGCGTCTGGGCGGCGATGCGCGCCCTCACCTGCCCGACGCGCCGCTGCACGATCACGAGCACGGGCAGCAGCACGAGCGCGACGATCGTCAGTCGCCAGTCGATGAGCGCCATGGCGACGATCGATGCGATCACGGTGACGAGGTTGCCCAGGATGCTTGTGACGGTGCTCGTGAGCACGCTCGAGACGCCGCCGACGTCGTTCTGCAGCCGCGACTGGATGACGCCCGTCTTCGTGCGGGTGAAGAAGCTCAGCTCCATCGACTGCAGCTTCTCGAACATCCGCACGCGCAGGTCGCCCGTCACCCGGTTGCCGACGTTCGAGGTGAGCCAGGTCTGCACCACGCCGAGACCCGCGGTGATCAGATACAGGATGACCATGGCGGAGACGAGCCAGCACAGCAGTCCCATCTTCACGGCGCCGCCATCGGTGGGGAACAGTGCGTCGTCGAACACGCGCTGCACAATGAGGGGAGGCACGACGCTGAGCGCTGCGGTCAGAATGACGAGTGCGCCCGTGGTGGCGATGCGCCCGCGGTAGGGCCGGAACAGCTCCAGCACCCGTCGGCCGAGATTCTGGATGCGCGGCGCCTGCGCGTTCGCGACGCGCTGCGCCTCCTCGTCGATGGGTCTCATCCCTCGTCCCATCGCACCCCGTGGCCCCATACTCATGTCATGAAGCATATATCTGCCCCGAGTGGAATGCGCACCACGGGGAATGACGGCCCGCGGGGCGACGTTAGGCTTGAAGGCTCACTCTCTATCTCCCTGGAGGACCCATGTCCACCGCCACCGGCGCGGTTCGCACGCACACCGACAGCGTCGACCCGAAGGACATGCGCGTCATCTGGCTGCTGCTCATCGCCGCGTTCGTCGCCATTCTGAACGAGACGACGATGGGCATCGCCATCCCGCACCTCAACGCCGACCTCGGTCTCGCACCCGAGCTCGGTCAATGGCTGACGAGCGCGTTCTTGCTCACGATGGCCGTGGTCATTCCCACCACCGGTTTCCTCATCGAGCGTTTGACCACGAGGCAGCTGTACCTTGCCGCCATGGGCGCCTTCTCGCTGGGCACGCTCATCTGCCTGGTGGCCCCCGGCTTCCTCGTGCTTCTGATCGGCCGCGTCATGCAGGCGCTCGGCACGGGCGTCATGTTACCGCTGCTGATGACGACGGTGATGAACGTGGTTCCGGCGAACTCGCGCGGCCGCATCATGGGCAGGCTCGGGCTCGTCATATCGCTCGCGCCGGCGGTCGGCCCCGTGCTCTCGGGCGCGGTGCTCGACTCGCTGAGCTGGCGGTGGCTGTTCGCCATCGTGCTGCCCATCGCGCTCGTCGTGCTCGTGATCGGGGCGAAGTGGATGACGAACCTCGGCGAGACGGTCGTGGTGCCGCTCGACGTGCTCTCGGTCATCCTGTCTGCGCTCGCCTTCGGCGGCATCGTGTTCGGGCTCTCGAGCCTCGGCGAGGGCGCGTCCCGCAGCGCGATCGCCGCGGTCTCACTCGGCGTCGGGGGAGTCTTCCTCGCCGTCTTCATCTGGCGACAGCTGCGGCTGCAGCAGGATGATCGTGCGCTGCTCGACCTGCGCGTGTTCCGTTCGAGGAACTACGCGATCTCGGTCGGCATCCTCGCGATCGTCTCGCTCGGGATGTTCGGCACCCTCACGCTGCTGCCGCAGTACCTGCAGAACGTGGTGCAGCTCGACACCCTCATGTCGGGGCTCATCCTGCTGCCAGGGTCGGTGCTCATGGGCCTGCTCGGGCCGCTCATCGGGCGCGTCTACGACAGCGTCGGTCCCAAGCCGCTGCTCATTCCCGGCACGATTCTGGTCGCCGGCGTGCTGTTCTTCTACTCGACCGTGACCGAGCACACGCCGTGGCCTGTGCTCATGGCGGTGCAGTCGGCCATGTTCATCGGGATGGCGGCATCGTTCACGCCGATCTTCTCCTCGGCGATGGGCTCGCTCGACAAGCACCTCTACCCGCACGGGTCTGCCGTGCTCAACACGCTGCAGCAGGTCGCGGGCGCGGCGGGCGTCGCCGTGCTCGTGGTGACCTATTCGACCATCCTGCATCGAGGCGAAGCGCATGGCCTCGCGACGGCCGCCGCCGGTGCGCCAGGCGCGCGGATGGCGTTCCTCATCGCGGCGATCGTCTCACTGGTCGCCGTGGCGCTGTCGTTCTTCGTCCGGCGTCCCGCCGATTCCGACGGCGCCGAACACTTCGGTCACTGAGCCTGTCGAAGCGTGGTGGGCGGTCACTGGCCTCATCCGGTGTGCAGCCAGCCGCACTCGCGGCCGTCGGCACGTCGAGCGTGATGGGGCCACCGCCCGGGAAGGTGCCGAGCTCGATCGCGTCGCCGACCGTGCCATGCGTCAGCGACATGCTCCAGCGAGACGGTCCAGTCGGCCTGGGCTCGACGGGCGTCTCCTCCGGTGCCAGCGTCTCGGAATGCGTCTCGATGGGACCCTCGGGGTCAGGAATCCGCTCGCTGACGCACGCCGTCAGCGCCGCCGTCGCGGCGGCCGGAACCGCCACCATCCCCCTCGTTCTGCGCATCATGCCCCTTGAATCTGCCTCCCACCAGAGGTGATCCACAGCGTCGGATCCGCAGGTAGGTCCGCACGGCGAGT
>JASGDS010000149.1:0-4917 GCA_047607025.1 Microbacterium sp. | reverse complement strand
CTCATCGCGCCGCCGTGCCGCGTCAGGTCGTATCCGATGACGCGGGCGGCGAGCCGCTCGATCACGAGCTGGCTCGTGTGTCCTCCGACGTACGCTTCAACGGCGGAGGACACACGAGCCAGCTCGTGATCGAGCGGCTCGCCGCCCGCGTCATCGGATACGACCTGACGCGGCACGGCGGCGCGATGAGCTACCCCGAGCGCGCCAGGCGCGGCCCGGTCGCGTTCATCACGAACGAGCAGGCCGGATCGGATGGCGATATCGTCAACGCCGCCGTGCAGGAGCTGGGCCTCGGCCCCGTCATCGGCATGCGCACCTGGGGCGGTGTGGTCGGCATCGATGGCCGCTTCGACCTCGTCGATGGCACGGGTATCACCCAGCCGCGCTACTCGTTCTGGTTCGAGAAGCACGGGTGGGGCGTCGAGAATCACGGCGTCGACCCCGACATCGAGGTGGAGCACGACCCGGGCCAGATCTTCCGCGACGACGACCCGCAACTGGATGCCGCAATCGCGTGGAGCCTCGCGCAGCTCGAACGCACACCTGCCGTGACGCCGCCCGCGCTGCCCGAGCCCAAGGTCAGACCTCCCCGTTCGTCACCCGCATGATCGGGGTGCTGACCGGGTTCGCGGTCGTCGGGCTCGCGATCGCCGTCGGCTACGTCGTCGGCAGGCTCGACCTGCTCGGCGAGCACGGTCGCTTCGTGCTGAGCAGGCTCACCTTCTTCGTGCTGAGCCCCTTCCTGCTGTTCACCGTGCTCGCCAGCGCTGATGTCGGCGTGCTCTTGTCGTCGCTGCTTCCGGTCTCCGGCATCGTGGCTGCGCTCATGTTCGTCATCTACGGCCTCGTGTCCCGAGCGGCTTGGCGACGCAACTGGGGAACCACCACGATCGGCGCTCTCGGTGCCGGGTACGTGAACGGCAATAACATCGGTATTCCGATTGCGACATATGTTCTCGGCGACGCCGCCTACTCCGCGCCCATCCTGCTCGCGCAGCTGCTCATCTTCACTCCGATCGCGCTGACCCTGCTCGATTGGGACAGTAAAGGAGATGCGAGCTTCGGGCGGTCGATGGTGCGCACGCTGCGCAACCCGATGATCGTCGGCTCAGCGCTCGGGCTGGTCTTCGCCCTGGCGCACATCGACATCCCCGATGCCGCGATGGCGCCCCTGGAGCTGATCGCCCACGCGGCGATTCCCGTGCTGCTCATCAGCTTCGGCATGTCGCTGACGGGGCAGCGGATCCTCACGCAGAAGGGCACGAGACGCGACATCGTCCTCGCCACGTCCCTCAAGCTCGTGGGTATGCCGTTGGCGGCATACCTTCTGGGCGCCTGGGCGTTCCACCTGCCGAGCCACGCGCTGCTTGCCGTGGTCGTGCTCGCCGCCCTGCCATCCGCGCAGAACGTCTTCAACTACGCGCAGCGCTACCGCACGGCCGAGGTCGTCGCGCGCGACGTGGTCTTCCTCACGACGCTCGGCTGCGTTCCCGTGGTGTTCCTTGCGGCGCTGCTGCTCGGTTGAGCACCTGACGCATTGCGGTCGCGCTGACACTTGGCGGTTCACACGCCCGTTTTGGCCCGCAACCTGTCAGATGCACCGCTAGACGTCAGGCCGACTCCGCACCTGACGTCTTGCGGTGGCGCTGACCTACAGCGGCGCGAACGGCCGTTTCGACCCGCTGCCTGTCAGCAGTACCGCGAAGTGTCAGGCGCTACTCGGTGCCGTTGAAGCTCGACAGGTCGCCGACGAGTCGCTCGTTGCCTTCGGGGATCGGGTCGACGGCCGCCTGAGCGACCTCCGCAGCGAACTCCGACACGTTCAGCAGCTTCCCTGCGGCCTCGCGCCGTGAAGCGATCGCCTCGGGATTGGCACGTGAGAGCAGGGTGGCGGTGATCGTGCCTTCGATCATGTCGCCCGAGACGACGACGAAGCCGATTCCCTTCGCCTCGAGGGCGGGAATCCGCTCGCGCAGGGCATCTTCGCCCGCGCGCTTCGAGAGCGCGACCTGCTCGTACTCCGGCATCGTCTCTGTGGTGCGGATGAAGTGGGCCTGATGGCTCGTGACGAACACGACGCGCCCGCCATCCGGAATCAGCGGTGTCGCCTGCTCGAGCACGTTCACCTGGGCGTCGCGGTTCAGGCGAAGCGCGTAGTCCTCGCCCATGTTCGACTCCATGCCGCCCGAGGCGTTGAGCACGAGGATGTCGAGCGACCCGAAGGTCTCCTTCACCCGGGCGAACAGCGCAGCAACCGATTGCGGGTCGGTGAGGTCGGCGCCCACGGTCAGCGCCTCGACGCCGAGCTCGCGCACCTCGGCGGCGAGCTTCTCGGCACGCGGCGCCTTCTGGCGGTAGTTGATCACGACATCCGCGCCGGCCTGCGCGAAATACCGGATGGTGTCTGCCCCGATCCCTCGTGACGATCCGGTGACGAGAACCGTCTTTCCGATCAGCGTTTCTGCGGGAATGGGCTGCGACACAATGGCTCCTCGTCGACAGATGACATGAATCCCCCAAGTCTAGGAGTGATGGGCTGCGACGCGCCAACCTGTGACCGGGCCGCAGCGCCAGCGCGGAGGCTAGACTTCACATAAGACCCACAAATTCCCAGTGGCGTGAGGGCCGAGGGGAAGCGAGGAGGCGACCGTGGATGCACTGCTGACATACGCCTGGATCGGCTGGCTGGTTCTGATCGCGATCTTCCTCGCGGTCGAAATGGTCTCGGGAGAGATGACCTTCCTGATGCTCGGCTGCGGCAGCGTCTTCGGCCTGCTGGCATCGCTCGTGCACCTGCCGATCTGGCTGCAGGTGCTCATCGCCGCCATCGCCGCGATCGTGCTGCTGCTGTTCGTGCGGCCGCCGCTGCTGCATCGGCTGCGAAAGACCTCCGATCCGAAGCTCTTCAACGTCGACGGCCTCATTGGCATGAAGGGAACCGTCACCGAGACGGTCACCGATCTCGCCGGCCGCGTGAAGCTCTCCAACGGCGACTCGTGGACCGCGCGCGTCCACGACGGTCGTGCACTCGCCCCCCAGTCCCCCGTCATCGTCGAGTCCATCCAGGGCGCGACGGCTTTCGTGACCATCCCGCCCCTCCCCGGCGCACCCGTACAGGAGCAGTGAAGCCATGGACGACTCATCAGACGTCATCAGAACGGCCCTCGTGGCGATCCTCGTGATCGCGATCGTGATCTTTGTGGTCGTCGTGCTCGTGCGCTCGATCCGCATCGTGCCGCAGAGCGATTCGGTCATCATCGAGCGGCTCGGCAAGTACCACCGCACCCTGTTCGGCGGTCCGCACCTGATCGTGCCGTTCATCGACAGGGCGAGGCTCCGGGTCGACCTGCGGGAGCAGGTGGTGAGCTTCCCGCCGCAGCAGGTGATCACCGAGGACAACCTCTCGGTCGCCGTCGATACCGTCGTCTACTTCCGGGTGACGGATCCGCGAGCCGCCACCTATGAGATCGCCAACTACCTCGGCGCCGTCGAGCAGCTGACGATCACCACGCTGCGCAACGTCGTCGGCTCGCTGAACCTCGAGGAGGCGCTCGTCTCGCGCGACGTCATCAACGGCAAGCTCAGCGCCGTGCTGGATGAGGCCACGGGCCAGTGGGGCATCAAGGTGGGTCGCGTCGAGCTGAAGGCAATCGACCCGCCCGCGACGCTGCAGGATGCCATGGAGAAGCAGATGCGCGCTGAGCGCGATCGACGTGCCGCCATCCTTTCCGCCGAGGGTCAGAAGCAGTCGCAGGTGCTCGTCGCCGAGGGCGCCAGGCAGGCCGCGATTCTGCAGGCCGAGGGCGAGAAGGAGGCCCAGGTGCTGCGTGCGGCCGGTGAGTCGCAGGCCATCCAGACCGTGTTCAACGCCATCCACGCGGGGAACCCTGACGACAAGCTGCTGGCCTACCAGTACCTTCAGATGCTGCCGAAGATCGCCGAGGGCGAAGCCAGCAAGCTGTGGATCATTCCGAGCGAGCTGACGGAGGCGCTGAAGGGCATCTCCGGCGGGTTCGCCGGAGGCGTGGCCGGCCTTGCCGGCTCACGGATCCCGCCGCAGCCGCCCGCTCCGACTCAGTCATGACTCACCCGTATTTCGAGGGTGTTCGCACGCCCGCGGTGTTCGCGCACCGCGGGCTCGTCACGAAGCAGATGGCGAAGGATGGCATCGCCGAGAACTCGGTGGCGGCCATCGCCGCCGCAGAGGCCGCCGGCGCCGACTACGTCGAGAGCGACTGTCACCTGACATCTGACGGCGTCGTCGTTCTCTTCCACGATCCGACACTGACGCGCGTCACGGGCGACCCCAGGGCCATCGCAGACGTGACGTCGACCGAGCTCGCCGAGATCATGGCGGATCGCGGCGGCCTCGCGGTGCTCGAGGACGTGCTGAGCGACTTCCCCGACGTGCGGTTCAACATCGACGTGAAGGCCGAGGCGGCCGCACGCAAGGCCGGGCGCCTCGTCGCACCGCACGCGCATCGCGTGCTGCTCACGAGCTTCTCCGAGAAGCGACGGAGACTCGCTCTCGCCGCGGCGGCTCCGGCTCGACCGGCCACGAGTCTCGGCTCACGGCCGATCGGATTCCTCGTCGCCGCGTCCATCCTGGGTCTCAGGCGGTGGGCTCTGTGGCTGCTGCGCAATGTCGACGCCGTGCAGGTGCCGCACAAGCAGGGCAAGCACTTCGTCGTGCTGCGCCCACGCCTGCTACGCTACGCGCACGAGGCCGGTGTCTTGGTGCAGGTGTGGACGATCAACCACGCCAACCGGATGGAGAAGTGGGCGGCGTTCGGTGTGGACGGCATCATCACCGACCACGCCGACACCGCAGTGCGCGTCCTGCGCGACCGTTCGACCTGAGCGTTCACTGAGAAAGGCTCGGAGCCGCGCGGGCTTGGGATGATCTGCACAGCCCGG
>JASGDS010000148.1:0-8522 GCA_047607025.1 Microbacterium sp. | reverse complement strand
CCCGCAGCGCCGCACGCGTGTGATGAAGGACAAGGAGAAGCTCATCACGGCGTACCACGAGGGCGGTCACGCGCTCGCGGCGGCGGCGATGAACTACTCCGACCCGGTGACGAAGATCACCATCCTGCCCCGCGGCAAGGCCCTCGGCTACACCATGGTGCTGCCGGTAGACGACAAGTTCTCGATCACCCGCAACGAGCTGCAGGATCAGCTCACCTACGCCATGGGCGGCCGTGTCGCCGAGGAGATCGTGTTCCACGACCCGACCTCGGGCGCCGCGAACGACATCGAGAAGGCCACAGCGACCGCGCGCAAGATGGTCACCGAGTACGGCATGACCAGCGAGGTCGGCCCGGTGAAGCTCGGTGGCGAGAGCGGCGAGGTGTTCATGGGCCGCGACATGGGTCATGGCCGCGACTACTCCGAGCGGGTCGCCGAGCGCGTCGACGAGGAGGTGCGCGCGCTCATCGAGCAGGCGCACAACGAGGCCTACCAGGTGATTAACGCCAACCGCGACATCCTCGACCGCCTGGCGGCCGAGCTGCTCGAGCAGGAGACTCTCGATCACAAGCAGATCGAAGAGATCTTCAAGGACGTGCAGAAGCTGCCCGAGCGCCCGCAGTGGCTGTCGTCGAGTGAGCGACCGGTGTCGGCGCTGCCCCCGATCGAGGTGCCGCGCAAGCGGGCATCCGACCAGGTCGCAGCGAACGAGCAGCCGGATGCCCCCACGACGAGGCCCATCAAGCGTCCGAGCGCTGGGCGCCCGCGTCCCGCAACGGCGTGACACCTCGACAGGCTCAGTGACCGATGGTCGTCGATCGAGAACGGGTCGCGGCGCTGACGCGTGAGCTGCTGATCGCGATCGGCGACGACCCCGACCGGCCAGGACTTGCGCAGACCCCGCAGCGGGTCGCAGACACCGCCGCGGATTTCTACGGCGGAATCGGCCAGGATGCGGCATCCGTTCTCGCCAACACGGTGGACGCCGGGGCGACGACAGGGCCCGTCGTGCTGCGCGACGTGCGCTTCCGCTCGGTCTGCGAGCACCACCTGCTGCCGTTCACCGGGCGTGCGCACCTCGCCTACCTGCCGGGGGAGAAGGTCGTGGGTCTCGGTGCGCTGCCTCGGCTCGTCGAGCTGCTCGCGTCGCGCCCGCAGGTGCAGGAGCGCCTCGGCGAGCAGATCGCCGACGCTCTGTTCGACGCGCTGGATGCCCGTGGCGTGCTCGTCGTGCTCGACGCCGTGCACCAGTGCGTGACGACGCGCGGTGAGCGCCAGCCCGACGCTTCGACGCTGACGGTCGCCGCCCGCGGAACGCTGGCGGAGCCATCCGCCCGCGCCGAGCTGATCCCCCTCATCGGGGTGGGTTCATGACGCCCGACCCTGCCCGGAATGTCTCAAGAACGTGCGGCGTCCTTCGACAGGCCCTTCGACAGGCTCAGGAACCGCGGATACAGGCTCAGGAACCGCGGATACAGGCTCAGGAACCGGATATATGACGCACGTTCTTAAGACATGCCGGACGGGGGTGGGGGGATGACGGCGATCTGGGGGGTCGTGAACGTCACGCCCGACTCGTTCTCGGATGGCGGGGAGTACTTCGACCCTGATGCCGCGATCGCGCACGGGTGGGAGCTGCGTGAGCAGGGCGCCGTGGTGCTGGACGTCGGCGGCGAGTCGACGAGGCCGGGTGCCGAGCCGGTGGGCGCGGCCGAGGAGATCCGCCGCGTGGTGCCGGTGATCTCGGGGCTTCGCCGCGCTGTCGGGGCTCTCGTGGATGACTGCCGGTCGGTCAGCATCGACACCTACCGCGCCGAGACGGCCGAGGAGGCCATCGCGGCCGGCGCGCGCATCATCAACGACGTCTCGGGCGGGCTCGCCGATCCCGATATTCTGCGGGTCGCAGCCCAGAACCACGTCGATATCGTGCTCGGACACTGGCGCGGCCCATCCGCCGATATGTATGCCCGCGCAGACTACGATCATGTCGCTCGCGAGGTCGCCGCCGAGCTGCGCGAGCGCGTCGACGCGGCGCTGGATGCCGGCATCCTTCGCGATCGCATCATCGTCGACCCCGGCATCGGCTTCGCCAAGCAGCGCGATCAGAACTGGGAGCTGCTGCGAGACATCGACGAGGTGCTGGCGCTCGGCCACCGGGTGCTGATCGGCACGTCGCGCAAGCGGTTCCTGCGGGAACTGCTGCGCCCCTTCGACGAGCCCTTCGACAAGCTCAGGAACCGGGAGCGTGAAATGCTCGACGTCGCGACCGCTGTGACGAGCGTCAACGCGCAGCACGCGGGCGTCTGGGGCGTGCGCGTGCACAACGTCGAAGCGACGAGGGTCGCGCTGTCGGCCGACTTCGCGTGGAAGCATTGAGCCATGACCGACCGCATCGACCTCACGGGCCTCACCGCGACCGGATACCACGGCGTCTATGACCACGAGCGCCGCGACGGGCAGCCGTTCACGGTCGACCTGACGCTGCACCTCGAGGCGACGACATCCGACGAGATCGCCGACACCGTGCACTACGGCGAACTGGCCGAGAAGGTCGTGGCGATCATCCAGGGCGAGCCGGTGAACCTCATCGAGACCCTTGCGCATCGCATCGGCGACGCCGTGCTCGAAGACACGCGGGTCGAGGCGGTTGACGTGACGGTGCACAAGCCGCAGGCGCCCATCGCCGCCGCCTTCACCGACGTGTCGGTCACCGTGCGCAAGGAGCGACCATGAGCAAAGACCTGACCCGGCCCATCCCCGCTCGTAAGGCGCAGCAGCGGCCGCCCGTGCGGGCCGTCGTCGCGCTGGGCGCGAACCTCGGCGCCCGGGCGCAGACGCTGGATGCCGCGGTGCACGAGTTCGAACGGCTGCCGCTGACCGACGAGGTCACCGCGTCGACGCCGATCGAGACGGGGGCCGTCACGGTGGATGGCCCGGACGACGAGGCGCCGCGCTATCTCAACGCCGTGGCCATCCTGCGCACCCGTCTCGCCCCCACCGTGCTGCTCGGCTACCTGCAGGCGATCGAGAACCGTCACGGCCGCGTGCGGCGCGAGCGCTGGGGCGACCGCACGCTCGACCTCGACCTGATCGCGTACGGTGACATCGTCTCGGATGACCCGAAGCTGACCCTGCCGCACCCGCGTGCCGCCGAGCGCGACTTCGTGCTGGCGCCGTGGCTCGAGCTGGATCCAGACGCCGTGCTGCCGGGATCGGGGCGCGTGGACGGGCTGCTCGCGCGCCTTGGAGGGGGCGCCGCGTGAAGCGCACAGGACCGCTGCCCCTCATCGTCGCCGCCCTGCTCGGAATCGCCGCCGGCTTCGGCTTCGACGCGCTGCTGACCTCGACGCACCGCGCGACGTACACGCCCGGCGTGTCGCTGCCCGTGCTGCTGGTGCTGCTCGGCCTGCTGTGTCTGGCGTTCGCGTGGCCCATCCGGCGCGCCGTGCACGACGAGAAGGCACCTCGCGTCGATCCTTTCCGGGCGATGCGCACGGCCGTGCTCGCGAAGTCGTCGAGCATCGTCGGAGCGGCCATCGGCGGCAGCGCCGTGGGATTCCTCGCATTTGTGCTCACACGTCCGGTGCATCCCGGGATAGGGTCGATGGCGACGACCATCGCCACGGTGGCCGCGGGGGCTGTGCTCGTGGCCTGCGCGCTCATCGCCGAGTACTTCTGCACACTGCCAAAGGATCCGCCGGATGACTCAGACACCGATCACTCCAGAGCCGGACTCGAACCCCTCTGAACCGAGACCGGTCGCGAACCCGATCCCGCCGTGGCAGGCGGTGCCATCCGCCCCGCCCGTTCTCGACGAGGGCACCTACACGCAGGGGCGCGAGCCGCGCAGTGAGAGCCGCCTCGTGCTGGATGGCCAGTGGCACCGCATCTCGCCGAAGTACGTCGTCTCGCAGGTGGTGCAGGCCATCATCGGCATCGTCGTCGTGATCATCGCCGGCATCATCGTCTACGCGATCACCCAGCGGTGGTGGGTGCTGCTCATCGCCCTCGCGCTCGTCCTCATTGATGCGGTGTCGCTGATCATCCTGCCGCGCCAGGCGAAGGCGCTCGGCTACATGCTGCGCGCCGACGACATCGTCTTCCGCCGCGGCATCCTGTGGCAGCGGATGGTCGCCGTGCCGTACGGACGCATGCAGCTGGTCGACATCACGCAGGGGCCGCTGGATCGGGCGTTCGGCATCTCGAAGCTGAAGATGGTGACGGCCGCGGCGACCACAGGCGTGGAGATCCCCGGGGTCGCGCAGGCGGCGGCCGAGTCGTTGCGCGACACGCTCATCGCGGTTGCCGAGGACAGGCGGACGGGGCTGTGAGCGAGCCCCCGGTCGACGGCTTACCAGGCGGCGGCTCCTCGACGCTCGCCGACGGCGGATGGCACCGGATGCATCCGCTCACCCCGCTGTTCCGCGGCGGTCTGGTGCTCGTCGTCATCTTCGGTTTCGTCATCGGGCAGCTGCGCGATCGCCTGGTGCAGCTCGGCATCAGCCTGTTCGCGCCGGACGGCGGCGACTATGACCAGGGCGATCCGCTCAGCCTCATCCTCGACAATCACCTCGTCGTGCTGGCGCTGCTGGTGACGCTCGGCGTCGTGATCGTCATCATCGTCGTGTTCTACCTGGTGTGGCGGTTCGCGCAGTTCCGCATCACGGGCGACCATGTCGAGGTGCGCCGTGGCATCCTGTTCCGCTCCCACCGGCGCGCGCCGCTCGATCGGGTGCAGGGCGTGAACCTCACCCGGCCGTTCGTCGCGCGACTGTTCGGGCTGGCCAAGCTCGAGGTGGTCGGCGCGGGTAACGACGCCAACGTGCTGCTGGAGTACCTCGGCACGAAGCGCGCGGAATCGGTTCGCAGTGACATCCTTCGCCTCGCCTCTGGCGCCCGCGCCGCGAAAGAGGCGGCGGTGCAGGGGACGGAAGGGGGCTTCCGGCAGCAGATCATCGAGGGCCTGAACGAGGGCGTGGCGGGGCTCGTCGAGGGCGTCGACCTGGATGACGTCGAGCCGGAGAGCGTCGTGAAGATTCCGACGGGACGCTTGGTCGCCTCGACCTTCGTGCTGCACGTCGTGTGGTTCGGCATCGCGGTGATCGCGCTCATCGTGGTGCTCGTGATCGTCGCGATCGCCGTGATGGATGGCCATGGCGAGGCGGCAGCCGCCGTGGGCGGCATCGGATTCGGTGCGGGCATCCCGCTCACGATCGGTTTCGTCAGCGCCGTGTGGGGGCAGCTGTCGAAGTCGATGCGCTACTCGATCGCGCCGACCCGCGACGGGGTGCGCATCACGTTCGGTCTGACGACCACGGTGACAGAGACCATCCCGCCAGGACGCATCTTCGCGGTCGAGGTGTCGCAGCCGCTGCTGTGGCGGCCGTTCGGCTGGTGGGCCGTGAAGATCAACCGCATGAGCGGGCAGAGCCGCGACCAGCAGCAGGGTAACAAGTCGCAGCAGTTCAACACGGTGCTGCCCGTGGGCACGCGGGCCGACGTCGAGCGGATTCTCGGGCTGATTCTGCCGGACGCCCCGGCGGAGGACGTTCCCGCGATCTGGCAGCACGGCATCCTCGGGCCAACCGATGGTGACCCGTACCGCACGATGGCGCGTCGCGCGTGGTGGCGCAGGCCGGTGTCGTGGCGGCGCGAGGGGTACCTCGTGACGTCGTTCGGGCTGCTGCTGCGGCGCGGCCGCATCTGGCGTCGGCTCGCGGTGTTCCCGCTCGCGCGGGTGCAGGGCGCGTCGGTGGCGCAGAGCCCCGTCAACCGCTGGCAGCGCACGGCCTGGGCGCAGGTGCATACGGTCTCCGGCCCCGTGGCAGGGCAGGTGCACGGCCTCGACCGCGACGACGCGATGGCCTTCATGCAGCAGGTGTCCGCGGGCGCGGTGCGCGCGGCATCCGTCGACCGCACCCACCGCTGGAGCGCCTGACCCCTCGGCCCCGCCCGGCATGTCTCAACTTCTGCGCCGGCATGTCTCAAGAACGTGCGGCATATATCCGGTTCCTGAGCCTGTCTCCGGTTCCTGAGCCTGTCTCCGATTCCTGAGCCTGTCGAAGGGCGCCGCACGTTCTTAAGACATGCCGGGTGGGTAGGGTGGATGGCGTGGAGCGAGACGGGCGACTGGGAGTCGGGGTCATCGGGGCGGGGCGCGTCGGGCCCGTGGTCGCGGCGGCGCTCGCCGGTGCCGGGCACGCCGTCACGGGCATCACGCACGGTTCCGACGACGACCGGGCATCGGCCATCCTGCCCGGTGTGCCCGTGCTCGATGTGCACGACGTCGTACGGCGCAGTGAGCTCGTGATCGTCGCGGTGCCTCGCGATGAGCTGCCGGGCCTTGTCACCGGACTCGCCGAGACGAACGGATGGCAGATGGGCCAGCTCGTGCTGCACACCGACGCCTCCTACGGCATCGAGGTGTTGCGGCCCGCGGCCGAGAAGGGCGCCATCCCGCTCGCGGTGCACCCCGCGATCTCGTTCACCGGCACGACGATCGACCTGCGCGCGCTTGCGGCATCGTACGCCGCGGTCACCGCGCCCCCCGCTGTGCTGCCGATCGCGCAGGCGCTCGCGGTCGAGATGGGCTGCGAGCCGATCGTCATCGCAGAGTCCGACAGGGCGGCCTATGCCGAGGCGATCGAGACGGCGACCGAGTTCTCACGCCAGATCGTGCG
This sequence comes from Microbacterium sp., assembly GCA_047607025.1. GTDB lineage: Bacteria > Actinomycetota > Actinomycetes > Actinomycetales > Microbacteriaceae > Microbacterium. The sequence goes on along the minus strand of JASGDS010000148.1, from coordinate 1,842 downwards.
CCAGGCGACGGGCATCCTACGCGAGCTCGGCATCGAGAACGCTGGCGGCTACCTCTCGGGGCTCGTGCGCTCGACCGTCGACCAGGCGCTCTCCGATGCGACCCCCGCTATCCCCGACGCCATGTCTTAAGAACGTGCGGCGCCCTTCGACAGGCTCAGGGACCGGATGCAGGCTCAGGAACCGGGTATATGCCGCACGTTCTTAAGACATGCCGTCAGGGGCGGGGGCAGAAGCGTCGGGGGGTGTGGGTGCGAGCCACGAGGTCGCGCAGTGCCTCGAGCGAGCCTGAGATGAAGCCGACGGCACGGGCCTGCACGAGCAGGTTGCCGAGTGCGGTCGCCTCGACGGGGCCGGCCACGACAGGCATCCCGGCCCGGTCGGCGGTGCGCTGGCACAGCAGCTCGTTGAGCGCACCTCCGCCCACGATGTGGATGGTGCGCACGTCGACACCGCCGATGCGTCCTGCGAGCCGCGCCGTGTCGGCGAACGCCTGCGCGAGCGACTCGACGATCGACCGCACATAGACGGGGCGACCGGATGGCGCGGGTAACGCGTGCTCGGCGCACCAGGCGTCGATGCGGGCGGTCATGCCACCCGGCGCGAGGAACCGGTCGTCGTCGATATCGAAGACCGGCGCATCCGAGACCTCGGCGGCCTGCGCGAGAAGCTCGGGCAGAGACAGCGTCATGCCGTCGGTCCGCTCCCACTCGCGCACTGTCTCACTGAGCACCCACAGGCCCATGACGTTGCGCAGCAGCCGCACGCGGCCATCCACACCGCCCTCGTTCGTGAAGTTCGCCGCCAGCGCCTCGGGCGTGAGCACGGGGCGCTCGACCTCGACGCCCACGAGCCCCCAGGTGCCGCACGAGACGTAGGCGGAGCCCTCGGTCATCGGCACCGCCACAACGGCCGAGGCGGTGTCGTGCGAGCCGACGGCCGTCACCGGCACGCCAACCACCGCGCCCGCCGAAGCCTGCACCTCGCCCAGCCGCTCGCCCGGGGCGATGAGCGGGGGCAGGATGGCCCGGCGCAGATCCAGCGCACCGATCAGCTCGTCGTTCCAGCGGCCGGATGCCCAGTCGAGCAGCCCCGTCGTCGACGCGTTCGTCAGCTCGGCGCGGGCGACGCCCGTGAGCCAGTATCCGATGAGGTCGGGCACGAGAAGGGCGGTGTCGGCGAAGGCCAGCTGCTCGGCCGGTTCCGCCGCGAACTGGTACAGCGTGTTGAACGGCAGGAACTGCATTCCGTTTTCGGCATACAATTCCTCGTGCGGAATGCGCACCGCGTCGACACCGCGCGCGGTGCGCTCATCGCGATAGTGGAACGGCTCGCCGAGCAGGCGACCAGCCCGCAGTAACCCGTAGTCGACCGCCCACGAATCGATGCCGATCGAGGCGACCTCGCCCGCCCGGCGCAGGCCATCCAGCACTGCGCCATACAGCCCGACAATGTTCCAGTGCAGGCCGTCGGCCAGCTGCACGGGCGTGTTCGGGAACCGCGCGACCTGCTCGGTCTCGAGTGCGTCGGGCCCGACGTGTCCCACGATGACCCGGCCGCTCGTGGCGCCCAGGTCGATCGCAGCAACCCGTCTCATCGCAGGAAGGCGGCCGCGACGCCCGAGTCGACGGGAATGTGCAGGCCGGTCGTGCGCGAGAGCTCGGGCCCGGTGAGCACGTACACGGCGTCGGCGACGTTCTCGGGCACGACCTCGCGCTTGAGGATGGTGCGGTTCGCGTAGAACTGGCCGAGGTCCTCTTCGTTCACGCCGTAGGTGGCCGCGCGGTTCGCGCCCCAGCCCGACGCGAAGATGCCGCTGCCGCGCACGACGCATCCGGGTTGAT
>JASGDS010000147.1:0-2860 GCA_047607025.1 Microbacterium sp. | reverse complement strand
TGACGGCGCACTTCGCCGTTCACGGACGTACAGCCCCACCCACTCGAAGAGGCGTACGTCGGACTGCCTCAGGAGTTGAAGGGAAGGGATGTGCCCGGAAATCGAGCCAGTCCATCGTATCAGACGCCGCGCTCGCCGACCATCCGTGCGCGCCACCTGTCGTCGAGAGCCGGATGAGGTGAGGTCGGCTCTGTCCCCCTCGTTCCCTGCCGCCGAGTGACCACTCTTTTTCTCGAATCGGCCCCCATTTGATGGGTTCCTCGGCAAAAGAGTGGTCACTCGGCGGTGTCAGTAGCGGATGGCGTCGATGGGCTTCACGCGTACGGCGACGAGCGCGGGCACGAGCCCGGCGAGCGCACCGACCGCGGCGGAGGTCAGCAGGCCGATGAAGGCCGCCGCAAGCGGGAAGGATGGCACGTTCTCGAGCGCCTGCGCGAGCTGATCGTGCACCATCGGCAATCGGAACAGGAAGATGACCAGCACGATGCCTGCCACCCCCGCCACGACCGTCCCGACGACGCTCTCGAGCATGACCGAGAAGAACACGCGCCCCGCCGTCGCGCCGAAGCTGCGCCGCACGCCGATCTCGCGCACCCGGTGCTTGATCGTCACGAGTGTGATGTTGAGCAGGCTGAGCGCCCCGAGGAACAGGATGAGCAGGGCGATGCCACCGAAAGTGTACAGCGCGACCCGGTAGCCGTCGAAGCCGCCGTCGCCCCCGAGATAATCGGTGCGGTACGAGTCGACCTCGACGCCGTCAGGCAGGTGCGCCATGATCGAGGTGGTCATCGCCTGGCTCAGCACATCCGCGTCACCGGGGGGAAGCCATACCTCCCAGCCGGTGCTGCCCGCAAGGTCCGCCGGATCGATGAAGGTCGACGTGTCGTCGTACAGCAGATAGGCGCTGTCGTACTGCTCTCCGCCCGCCGACACTCCGATCACGAGCGCGTCGATCGCCTGCGTGGAGATGGGGTTCCCGTTTTCGTCCCACTGCATCGAGCTGACACTGACCGTCGGATGCGTCGAGATGGGCGGCGATCCAATCTGCTGCCACCACCACTGGTTGATCACGATGACGGGCACGAATCGGGTGGCATCGCCATCCGTGAACCAGTCGCCCTCGGCCATCCTGATGCGATGCATCACCCCGTAGTCGGGGTCAACCGCCTGGGCGTTGATGTATTCGTCGCCCGCCGAGATGTCGAGCCAGCCGTTGCGCGACCACCACTCGACGTCGTAGCGATCGGTCGTGGCCCTGAACCCCGCTTCGAACGCCGCCGGATCGACCGGGTTGCCGCTCGTGGTGTCATACGCGTTGAACGACACGAGCGCTGGGCGACCGCCCTGCCGCTCCATCTGCTCCTGCAGCCCCTGGCTCAGGACCTGGCCGAGCGCCACGACGCCGGTGAACGCGGCGACCGAGACGGCGACGACGATGAGGCTCAGCAGTACGCGCAGTCGCGACACGCGCAGCTCCTGCCACGCCTCGGCCAGAGGGCCGACGACGCCCGCGCCGAGGCTCATGCGCGCAACTCCGACGCGGCCCGCACCGACTCGACCGACTCGAGGCGACCATCCACCAGCCGGTACACGCGCTGCGCCCGGGCGGCCACGTGGGGGTCGTGGGTGATGGTGATAAGCGCGGCGCCCGATGCGGTGGCGATCTCGTCGAGCAGATCCATGACGCCCGCCCCCGTCTCCACGTCGAGCGCGCCCGTCGGCTCGTCGGCGAGGATGAGCCGGGGTGAGCGGACGAGGGCGCGCGCGATCGCGACGCGCTGCTGCTCGCCTCCGGAGAGCCGGTCGGTCATCTGCTCCGCGCGCTCGGCCAGTCCGACGCGGTCGAGCATGTCGAGCGCGAGGGTGCGACGCCGCCAGAATGCCGAGCCGCCGTCGTAGAGCAGCGGCATCTCCACGTTCTCGACGGCCGTGCGTCCAGGAAGCAGGTTGAACTGCTGGAACACGAAACCCACATTGCGCCCACGGGTGCGGTCGCGTCTGCCGAGGCTCATGCGGGCCAGGGGCACACCGTCGAAGTCGAGGGCGCCATCCGTCGGCGCATCGAGAAGGCCGAGGATGTTCAGCAGCGTCGACTTGCCCGAGCCGCTACGCCCCATGATGCTCACGTGCTCGCCGACCTCGACGTCGAGGTCGACGCCGCGCCGGATGTGCAGGGGGTCGGCATCTGGCAGCTGCACCGTGCGCGTGATGCCGCGTGCGGAGAGGAAGGCCACGTCATCCCTCCCGCGGCGCGTCGGTCTGGTCGTCCGACGGCGTGTCCTGCTCGTCGCCCGGCGCGTACTCGAAGATCTCATCGCCCTCGGCGAGGCCATCCGTCACCTCGATGTTCGTGCCGTCGTTGAGACCGAGCGACACCTGCTTCGGCTCGGCGTCGCCCGCATCGTCCGCCACGAACACGGTGCCGGTCTCGGCCGAGCCGAGCACCGCGGTGACGGGCACGACGATGACGTTCTCGGCGAGACCGCCCGCCACCGTCATGGTCGCAGCAAGGCCCGGGAACACCGTGACGTCGGTGGGCACCGCGCACCGGATGGTCGTGGTGACGGTGCCGGCATCCGCATCGTCGCTGCCCGCGAGCGGCGTGTCGATCGTGAGCCCCGAACAGGTGAAGGTCGGCCCGCCGGTGATCACGATGTCGGCCTCGGTCGGCTGGTCGATCAGCTTGTAGCGGTCCTCCGGGGCGATCGTGCCCTGCACGCGGAACGTGGATGGCGCGACCGCGCCGACGACATCGGCGACCGAGAGCATCTGCCCGCTGATCGGCGTGAAGGCCGAGAGAGTGCCATCGGCGGGAGCGGTGATCTCACTCCAGATGGGGATCTCCTCGCCATCCGCGTTC
>JASGDS010000146.1:0-9974 GCA_047607025.1 Microbacterium sp. | reverse complement strand
GGGTGCGACGTGTCTTCTGTGCTGCTCACTGGCACCTCTCGGTCGTTCGGTTCGCGCAAGGCGAAAGCCCATCCGCCGGAAGGGCGGGGTGACCCGTCTAGCCTAGAAGTCACGGACAAGACCCGGCTGAAAGGCGGCTGACGTGGCGGATGACGATCTCGACCCCGACTCGGGGAACTCGCCTGAGGACGACCTGCAGGAGATGATGCGTCGCCTGATGAACGGCGAGGGCATCGATCCGAGCATGCTCTCGCAGCTGTCGGGCATGCAGGTCGACCCCGCCATGCTGCAGCAGATGATGGCGCAGCTGCAGCAGGTCTTCGCAGGGCCCGCCGACGGCAAGATCACCTGGGACGCCACGCGCACTCAGGCCCTGCACCTCGCCAATCAGGAATCGCGGGCGATCGGCCAGGCGCAGCGGAGCGACCTGGATCAGGCGTTCTCGCTCGCCGAGCTGTGGGTGTCCGACGCGACGACGATCGCCGCCCCGAGCGAGCGACCGCGCGTGATCTCTCGCGGAGAGTGGGTCGAACAGACGCTGCCGGTGTGGCAGGAGGTCGCCGAGCCGGTCGCCACGAGCATCGCCGACGCCCTCACCGCTGCCCTGCGCGAGCAGGTGCCCGAGGAGATGTCGGAGATCGTCGGAACCGCGGGGCGTCTGATGCGCAGCGTCGGCGGCACCCTCTTCGCCAGCCAGCTCGGCCAGGTCATCGGCAAGCTGTCGCGCGAGGTGATCAGCGGAGGCGACGTCGGCATCCCCGTGATGCCCGCCGGTCACGCCGTCATCCTGCCGCAGAACTTCGCCGAGCTCGGCGAGGGTCTCGAGATTCCGGATGATCAGCTGGCGCTGTTCGTCGCGGCGCGGGAGCTGGCATCCGCTCGCCTGTTCCGCCACGCGAAGTGGCTGCGCCTGGATGTGCTCTCGCAGATCGGCGACTACGCCCGCGACATCCACGTCGACACCGACACGCTCGAAGATCTGGCCAGCCGCTTCGATCCGTCCAATCCGGAGGAGCTGCGCAGTGCGCTGGAGAGCGGCGCGCTGCTGCCGCGGCAGACCGCCGATCAGCAGGCCGCCCTGGAGCGCCTGGAGACGCTGCTCGCCCTCATCGAGGGCTGGATCGACGTCGTCGCGACGGATGCCACCTCCCGGGTACCGAGCCTGGCACGCATCGCGGAGGCCACGCGGCGCAGGCGCGCGGTGGGCGGGCCGGCGGAGGATGCGCTGGGCGCCCTCGTCGGTCTGAAGATCCGTCCGCGCCGGCTGCGCGAGGCATCGATGATGTGGCGCACGATCGGCGACGCCGTCGGCAATGACGTGCGCGACAGCCTGTGGGACTACCCCGACCTCATCCCCACCTCGGCCGACATCGACGACCCGCAGGCGCTCATCTCCCGGCTGCAGGCAGGCCAGCGGGGCGAGACGGCCGAGGCCGACGAGTTCGACGAGGCGCTCGCCCAGCTGCTCGCCGGCGGCTTCGACACCCCGACCGACGAGACGAACGCGGATGGCGATGACGACGCGTCCGGCGGCGAGAAACCGGTCTGACTCACACCGACCTCCCGCTCACAGGGGCGCCGTCACGGCGTGTCGTGCCTGCCGCCTGTGGAGAGCGCCCACACGGGCGACGAAAGCGCGCACAATCGGGCCATGGCTCTCATCATGCTCGACTCCGTCAGCGCACCGCTGTGGCGCACCCCGAGCGAGCTGCAGCTCGGGGTGCACGGTGTGGTGCGCATCGCATCGCCGTGCGCCTGGCAGCGCGATCTCATCGACCGGCTGCAGGACGGCGTCGATGTGACGACCGACGACGCCAGGCACATCCTGGCGCGATCACTCGGGGCATCCCGCGCCGACCTGGCCGAGTTCCTGCGCGTGCTCGCCCCCGCGCTGCGCACCAGGCAGGAGCCGGGCGCCGTGCACATCGTCACCGCGGATGGCGTGGAGGCGGCGACCGTCGCGCTGGTCTGCGACGCGCTGGAGGCACTGGCGCTCGCCCCGGAGTGGGTGACGCCCGCGGCGGTGAATCGCGGCACCCCCGCCATCCTCATCGCCCACCACATCGCAGCCCCCACGGACTGGGCGCCGCTGGCGAGGGCGGACGCCACCCACCTGCCGATCGTGATCGGGATGGAGCAGGCCACCGTCGGTCCGCTCGTCGTGCCGGGCCGCACGCCGTGTCTCGGCTGCCTCGACGCGCATGCCAGGGATCAGGATTCCGCCTGGCCGCAGCTTGCGGTGCAGCTGCTGCTGCGGCCGGATCCACCCGTCAGCCCGCCGCTCGCAACGAGTGCCGCGCGCGTCGCGGCCGGCCTGCTCGCCACGACGCTCTCGGATCTCGAGACGCAGTCACCGTCGCGGCGGGCGACGATCACTCCGGACGGACGGGTGCGGTGGAGTGAGCATCAGGTTCATCCGGGATGCCTGTGCCGAGCTCCTGAAGAGACATCTCCTGAAGAAAACGCGACCACACCCGCTGTCGGCGGCCCTGTCCTGCCGCCCACGACATCGACAGCGTCTGCTCTGCGCGCGTGATGCCGACGTAGGCCAGTCGTCTCTCCTCGTCGATGGCCTCCTTCGTCGTCGCGTACGAGATCGGCAGCAGACCCTCCGCCATCCCCGCGAGGTGAACGTGCGGCCATTCCAGCCCCTTTGCCGCATGCAGGGTGGCGAGCGTCACCGTCGCGAGGGTCGGCTCGTGCTGGTCCTTCGCCCGCGCCATGAGGTCGTCGGCGAAGACGCGAAGCACTGTGCCCTCATCCGCGTTCTCCGCCAGCTGCAGCAGGGCCCGTCGCGCCTCCCACGCGTCGCGCACCGCTCCCCCGGCCGTCGGCGCCTCATCCGTGTAGCCGAGACCGCGCAGCACATCGCGCACGGCATCGACGAGCGTCGTCTGCCCGCTCTGCGGCGCGACGGCCGCCGCGCGCAGCGCCCTGATCGCCTGCTGCACCTCTGGCAGGTCGAAGAACCGCCTGCCGCCGAGCACCGTGGTGGGGATGCCTCGCCGCGCGAGCGCCTGCTGCAGTTCGGCCGACTGCGCATGCGAGCGGTACAGCACCGCGATCTCTGACGGTTTCGCCTGGCCGAGCTGGCGCGCGACCGCGGCGGCGACGCCCTCGGCCTCGGCGCGCTCGTCGTCGTATCTGCGCACCTGCGGGGTCTCCCCCGGCGCGGTGGAGACCGCGCGCAGCCGCAGCGCGCCCGGTTGCGCGGCCATGAGCGCGTTGGCGGCGGCGATGATGGGCGCGCGCGAACGATAGTTGCGCTGCAGCCGCACGACCGTGGCGTCGGGATGGCGGCGCTCGAACGTCTGCAGGAAGACGGGGTCGGCTCCGGCGAAGGAGTAGATGGTCTGGCTCGCATCGCCGACGACGCACAGGTCGCCCCGCTGTCCCACCCACAGATCGAGCAGGTGGTTCTGCAGGGGCGAGACGTCCTGGTATTCGTCGACCGTGAAATGACGGTACTGCTCGCGCACGGCACGCGCGACCTGCGCCTCCGCCTCGATCATGCCCGCGCACACCAGCAGCACATCCTCGAAGTCGATCTGCCGCCGCTCGTCCTTCAGCTTCTCGTACGCCGTCATAAGGTCGACGAGCGCCTGCGGGGTGATCTCCGCGACGCTGCGCCCCAGCTCGCCGAACTGCTCGATCGAGCGCATCGTCGTCTTGCGCCACTCGATCTGCGAGGCGATATCGCGCAGTGTGGCGGGGCCCGGTCGCAGCCGCAGCTGCTCCGCCGCCTGCGCGAGCAGCCGCACCTTGCCATCCAGAATCGCGGGGGCGGGGTCGCCCTTCGCGACGATCGGCCAGAAGTAGTTGAGCTGCGCCAGCGCCGCCGAGTGGAAGGTGCGCGCCTGCACCCCGTTGGTGCCGAGCGCGCGCAGGCGACCGCGCAGCTCGCCCGCGGCCTTCGTCGTGAACGTCAGAGCCATGACCCGGTTCGGCGTGAACGCGCCGACATCGACGCCGTGCGCGATGCGGTGCGTGATGACGCGCGTCTTGCCGCTGCCTGCGCCGGCGAGCACCGCGACGGGGCCGCGCAGCACGCGCGCGGCCGCACGCTGTTCCTCATCGAGCGCGTCGAGTGCGCTCACGCCCGATCCACCCATGCCCGGATGAGCCGGTGCGCGATCGAGACGGATGAGGGGAAGCCGACGTCGCCGTCTCCGGCGAGCGCACGTGTCGCCTCCTCACGCGTGAACCAGCGCGCGTCGACGATCTCCTCGCCGTCCGGCTGCACCTCGTCGGCGTCGACGACGGTGGCGAGAAAGCCGAGCATGATCGACTGCGGATACGGCCACGGCTGTGAGCCGAGGTACTCCAGTGCGTGCACGCGCACCCCCGATTCCTCTTCGATCTCCCGATGGATGGCCGTCTCCAGCGACTCGCCCGCCTCAACGAACCCCGCGAAGCACGAGAACATCCTGCCCTGCCATGCGGCGTTCGCGCCGAGCAGCAGTCGCTCGCCCTGCTCGTCCTGGATGGCGACGATCACGGCCGGATCGGTGCGGGGGAAGAGCTCGGTGCCACAGGGCACGCAGCGCCTCGACCATCCGGCGCTCGTGAGCATCGCCTCTGCCCCGCAGCGGGGGCAGAAGCCGTATCCGGTGAGCCACCGCCCGAGGGCGACCGCGGTGAGCGCGATGGCGAGGTCGGCCTCGTTCAGTCGTGATCCGATCTCGCGCAGGGACGCCATCGGGTCTGCTGCGGCATCGTCGGGAAGGGCTGCCACCAGCACCGCGGAGCCGTGCTCGTCACGGCCGAGGAACGCCCAGACCGCGCCCGCGGGCACCAGGGGGACGTGCACGCGCGCGACGGCATCCGCCTCGACGAGCAGACGATCGCCGCACACCACGACCGCGCGGGTGGATGGCGCCTGCGCGAGTGCGTCGATGAGGCCGGGAACCGCGCGCTCCGACGCGCTCGGATCAAGCTGTGCACCCCGTGCCGTTGCCATCCATTCCCCTCTCGCGGCTCGACGCAGATCAGGCGTGGCGCGGCGCTGTGCGCCCGGCAGACGCCTAGGCTGTGAGCCATGCCACGCTCTGTTCTCACTCTAGCCGCGGCGGCTGCCGCCGCCCTGCCCGGTGCGGAGATCGTGCGAGCGCAGAGCCTCACCTCGGGCGGCGACGGACGGTGCGACTCGATCGTCGCCACGACGAGCGACGGCACGGCCTTCACGCTGCGTGTTCCGACGAGCGAGCACGTCGAGCGTGAGCTCGCCGCGGAGGCCATCGCACTGCGCGCCCTCTCCTCGGGTGTGCGCGAGATCCTCTCCTTCGAGGCCCCCACCGTGCTCGGCACGACCCGCTTCGACGAGACGACCGCCTACGCCGCCGGGTACATTCCCGGATACCTCGTCGCCGCCGCCGACATTCCGCGCGGGCGAGGGGCGGCCACCTCGATCGGCGCGGCGCTGGCCGAGCTCCACTCGCTGCCGCTGTCGGTGGTGCGCTCCGCGGGGCTTCCGGTGCGCTCCCCCGATCAGTCCAGAAGCGAGGTGCAGCGCGTCATCGAGGCGGCGGGCGCCAGTCGCCGCGTGCCCGTTCGTCTCATGGTGCGCTGGCGCGAGGCGATCGAGGACACCAGGCTGTGGGCGTTCGAGTCGACCGTGTCGCTGGGCGGTGCGCAGTCGACCTCCTTCGTGCTGAACGACGACGCACGCGTGGTCGGGGTGCTCGACTGGCACGGGCTGAGCGTCGATGACCCCGCCCTCGATCTCGGCTGGGTGGCATCCGCCCCCGATGCGGCCGACGACATCTTCACCGCCTACACCGAGCGCTCGCATCGTGCGCCGGATGCCGCGCTGCGCGTGCGCGCCCGGCTGCACGCGGAGCTGGAATTCGCGCGCTGGCTCGTGCACGGCGCGCAGACCCACGACGATCAGATCGTCGAGGATGCTGCCGCGCTGCTGGAGTCGCTGTCGGAGAGCGTGCGCGACGACCGCCTGCTGGCACCGCTCGGTGAGCAGACCTCGGATGTGGACGACGCGCTCGATGCGATCGGCCGGGTGCCGGAGGCTGCGCCGAACCAGGTCGACACCTCGATGCACACCGATGCCTACGATCCGTCCGAGCTCTCCCTGCTCGCCGAGGACGAACCCGAGCAGGCCGCGCCCGAGCAGGCGGATCCCGAGTCCCTGGAGACGCAGCCGGACATCTCGCTGCCGCACGAGAAGCTCGTCGACCCGGGTGCGACCGTCCCGCTCGACATGGACGAGTTCATCGCCCACGAGCGGGAGTGAGCACCGCGCTCGAGGCGCTGACGCCGCTGCCGAGACCGCCGCGCTTCTCACCGCCCACGCCGCCGGCGTCGTGCCCGAGCTCGCGTCCCCGCTGGCGCCGGATGCCGCCTCGCGGGTCATCTCGGGAGGGCACGACTGGACGTGGTGGATCCTCGAGATGATCGAGGAGATCGGCGCACTGCTGAACCCGCGCTGACTCAGCGCGCCGCCGTCTGCCACCTGGCCGCGAGGTCCTCGCCGCTCAGCACGGCATCCGGTCGCAGCACGAGGTCGTCCGCGACATAGAACAGCGCGACGTCGATGTTCTCGAGTGGAACCCCGTGCCGCTCGTGGTACGCCACCCGATACAGCGCGAGCTGCAGCAGCCGCAGCTCGGTCTCCTCCTCGCCCCTCGGGGGACGGCCCGTCTTCCAGTCGACGATCTCGATGCGGTCTCCGCGGCGATACACGGCGTCGAGCTTGCAGATGATGATTCGGTCGGTGCCCGGCAGGGTGAAGTCGATCTCGGTCTCGACCTCGATCGGCTCGAGGTCTGCCCACTCACTGCCGGCGAAGCTGCGCTGCAGTGCGTCGAGCGCGGCGGCATCGTCCCGTTCGAGCTCCTCAGTGTCCTGCGGGTCGTCGAGCAGATCGCCCTGACCGAACCCGCCCGAGCGCCGCTCGACCCATTCGTGGAACAGGGTGCCGATGCGGGTCTGGGTGAACGGGCGCTCAGGCATCGGACGCAGCGTGCCTGCCGCGGTGCCGGCGAAGTCGGTCACGTAGTCCTTGAACCGAGAGGCGGGCACGCGCACGGGCGCTTCGCGGCGCGTCGGATGGTCCCGCTCGCGGCGCTCCGCGAGCAGGCGGCCGAGTTCCGCACTGGGCTCGACGTGTGCGGCCGCACGCACCTCGTCGGCCGCACGCTGCACACGCTGCCTGCGCGCGCCAAGCGCATCGAGGGGCCACTGACGCGTTTCGCCCTCCCCCGTGCACGGATTCTCGGCGGTCTTCCGATCGAGCGGCTCGACCTGATCCCACCCCATCGCCTCGCCGATCTCGGCCAGAAACGGGCTGGCCGCGCGCGGAGTGGTCCCGCCCGACCAGGACGAGCCGCTCAGCAGCAGCTCGCCGCGCGCACGGGTCACAGCGACATAGGCGAGCCGCCGCTCCTCGCCGAGCTGCAGCCGACGCACGTCCTTCTTGAAGTCGGCGATCGTCGCCTCGACGTCCTTCACCGTCGTCTGCTCGGTGATCGCCGGGGCGAAGACGGGCAGGGCTGCCGCATCGCCGCGGAACGGATACGGCAGCTCGCCGAATCCGAGCCATCCGGCCGTGCCCCGCGGGCCACCGGGGAACTCGCCGTCGACGAGCCTGGCGATCGCGACGCGATCCCACTCCAGACCCTTCGACCCGTGCACCGTGAGCAGCTGCACGACACCCGGCTCCGGCGGCTCGGTGCGCGGCATCAGGTCGTCCGCACGCTCGGCATAGTCGAGGTAGGCGAGCAGGCTGCCGATCGTTCCTCGATCATCCGCCTGCACGAACGAGCGCACCTCGTCGGCGAAGCGGTGCAGCTGCGCCCTGGCCGAGCGGGCGGATCCCCGCGTCTCGTTCGCGGCGAGCTCGATATCCAGCCGCAGCTCGGCCTCGATCAGGCGCAGCAGCTCGGGAATGGGCAGCGTGGATGCGCGTCGCATCCGCTCGAACATGGCGCCCGCCTCGCCGAGCCGCACCCGGCCCTGCGCGCTGAACAATCGCAGCAGCGAGTGGCCATCCGGCAGCGCGCGCACGACGTCGAGCGCGTCGACGATCGACGACTGCTCGTCCGCCCCCGACGAGGCGCGAATGCGGGCGATCAGCTCGTCCGGAAGGCGCGAGAGCGAGCCGGAGCTCTGCGCGAGAATGCGCGCGAGATCGTACAGCGCGCCCATGTCGGCGATGCCGATCGCGAAGCGCGGTCCGACGAGCAGACGGATGAGCGCGGACCCCGCCGACGGGTCGTGCAGCACGCGCAGCGCCGAGACGACATCGATGACCTCGGGCGCCTGCATCAGCCCGCCGAGGCCGAGCACCCGATGCGGGATAGCACGGGCCGAGAGCGCATCGGCGAAGGCCGCCATGTGGCGCTTGGTACGGAAGAGGATGGCACCCGTCGCGCCCTGGTGCACGTCGGGCCCATGGGTCGCGGCGAACCAGTCGGCGACCGCCGCCGCCTCCTGCTCCACCGTGTCGGTGAAGACGCGCTCGACGCGGCCACCCGCCGCTCCCGGCCGCTCCCGCAGCGTCGCGACATCGAGCCCGCCCTCCGCGCGCGCGAGCAGGGTGTTGGCGGCCGTCAGGATGGCGCGATCGTTGCGCCAGCTGACCATCAGGTCGTGCCAGGCCGCGGTCGTGGTGTCGGCGAAATCACGCGCGAACGCATGCAGGTTGTCCGCGCTCGCACCGCGCCATCCGTAGATCGACTGGTTCGGATCGCCCACGGCCATCACCGCGCCATCCCGGAACAGTCGGGCGAGCAGCCGGGTCTGGATGACCGAGGTGTCCTGATACTCGTCGAGCAGCACGACCCGATACTGGTCGCGCAGGGCGTCGGCGACCTGCGGGGCGACCTCGACGATGGCGAGGGCGCCCGTCACCTGATCGGCGAAGTCCAGCACCCCTCGGCGCAGCTTCTCCTGCTCGTACTCAGCGACGACATCGAGCAGTCGGGGAAGCGCACCGACACGTCGCCACACCTTCTCGATCTCTCTGTCCTTCGCCGGGTCGACGAACGGCTCGAGCGCCTCGGCCGTCTCGCGCGCGAAGTCGGCGACGCGCGGCGGGTCGGCACGGTGATCGGTGACGGATGCCGCGAGCGAGCGCACCGCGTCGACGATCGTCGTGAAGGCCGAGTCGAGCTCGTCGAGGCCTGCCGCATCTGCGTGCACGACCGCGTCCCTCGCGATGAGCCACGACGCCCCGCCCGGCAGCAGCGCGGCATCGGGGTCGCGGCCGATGTGCGCGGCGTGCTCGCGCACGAGCTGGTCGGCGAAGGCGTTGTAGGTGGCGATCGTCGGCGCGTCGACCAGCCCTGCCACGGAGGCGCCCTGCTGCGGGTTCCATCCCGTCGCACAGCGCTCGGCGAGCCGGTCGAGCAGCCGCAGCCGCACCAGCTCGGGCGTGCGGGGATCGGCCACCTCGGCGAGGGCACCCTCGGCCACCAGGGCCGCCAGGTGCGGCAGCAGCCCGCGCTCGGCGTACTCGCCGATGCGGGCGAGGCGTGCGGCGATGCGCTCGGCGAGCTCGCCCGCCGCCTTGCGGGTGAAGGTCAGGCCGAGGATCTCGGCGGCATCGACGTGCCCGTTGGCGACGAGCCACACCACGCGCCCGGCCATGGTCTCGGTCTTTCCGCTTCCCGCCCCCGCCACCACGAGCGCGGGAACGGGATCGGCCTCGATGACCTCGCGCTGCTCGGGCGTCGGCGTCGGCTGCCCGAGTGCTGTCGCCAGCAGTTCGGCGCTCAGCGTGCTCTCGTTCTGCCACCTCATGGTGCGCTCACCGCCTTCGCGACGTGCGGGCGGCACAGCGTCACATGCTGCGGGTCGAGGCAGTGCGCGTCGACGTGCGCGGTGAAGCTCGACGCGGCCATCCCCCGTGCCGCCTCGTCGACGCGCGCGAGGAACGCCGCCCTGGCCTCGTCGTCCATCGCGGGCTGCTGCGCAATGCGGTAGTCGCTCTTCGCGAGCGTCTGCGAGACGACGACGAG
>JASGDS010000145.1:0-3888 GCA_047607025.1 Microbacterium sp. | reverse complement strand
CCGTAGAGGCGTTCGAGGAAGCGGAAGTTCAGCCGCATCCATTCGTCCGTCTCCTTCGTCTCGGCCATCGCTCTGGCGAGCGACTCGAGCTCGTCGGCATCGGCCGCAGTCGCGTTGAGGATGATCGGCTCAGCGATGGTCGGTTCGATCATGAGACGAAGGTCGTAGAGCTCCTCAATCTCGGCACGTGCAAGTGAACGCACAGACGCGCTTCCGCCCGGCGACATCGTCACGACGCCGGCGGTCGCGAGGATGCGGAGCGCTTCTCGAACAGGGCTCCGGCTGACGTTGAAGCGTCGGGCGAGATCCTCTTGGACGAGGGGCGCCCCCGGTACCAGAACCTTCTCGCGGATCGCGAGGGAGATCCGGTCCGCGATCACCTCAGGCGTCATCGAAGTGCTCATCGGATGCCCCTCTCCGCCGATATTGCCGTGCGTCTCAACACTAGAGCTTGACAGATCTGGATTCATTGTATCCAATGGATACAACGCGCAACAGTGCGCGGCTCACACCACGACGATGGAGTTCTGCAATGAGGCAACACACAAGGCGCACGCTGAACAGGCCCAGGCGCGTCATCACCGCCGGCGTGATCGCATCCGTCGCCGTCGCGCTCAGCGCGTGCAGCGGCGGTGGCACGACATCGACAGGAGCCACCTCCGATGCGGAACCGCAGGCAGGAGGCACCCTGACGGTGGCCATGGCGGCGACCCCCGCGATCATCGATCCGTTCGCGACGAGCCTCCAGGCGGACTGGATCATCGCGCGTCAGGTGTGCGAGCCGCTCTTCGACGTGTCATCGACGTACGAGGTCGGTCCTGTCCTCGCGGACAGCATCAGTGACGACGGTGAAGGGACATACACGATCGCACTTCGCTCCGGTGTGACCTTCCAGAATGATGAGCCGTTCACGGCCGACGACGTCGTGGCCAGTCTTGAACGGTACGAGCTCACCCCCGGAAACGGCTCTATCCTCGCGGGCATGGCGACGTCGATCACCGCAGTCGACGACCTGACCGTGCAGATCGAGCTGAACACGCCGAGCTCTCTGCTCCCGACCCTGCTGACCACGGCGTACATGATGCCCGCGTCCCTCGTGAAGGACAAGCCGATCACCGAGCCGATCGAGGATCTGGTGTGCACCGGCCCCTACAAGCTCACCAGCTACGCCGCCGACGGGGACATCGTCCTCGACCGCTGGGATGGCTACCAGAGTCGGTCGGAGGCATCTGACGGTGCCCTGGGGCAGAAGATGGCCTACGCCGACGAGATCGTCTTCACACCGATCCCCGACGCATCGACCCGGCTTCAGGCAACGGAGTCCGGGCAGGTGGACATCGGCGGTGCCGTGTCCTACGACGAGTACGACTCGATCACGTCGAGCGGTACGGCTCAGGCAGTGCTGACGAGCGCGTCGCTCGCCCCGACGGTCATCTTCAACAAGGCAGAGGGCGTGATGTCCGATGTGAAGATGCGTGAAGCATTCATGGCCGCACTGAACATGGATGACATCATGCTCGCCGCGTTCGGCAACCCCGACTTCTACACGGTCGACGGTTCGATCATTCCCGCGGTGAACAGCGTGTGGTCGACAGACGCCGGCACCGAATCGTTCAATCAGCAGGATCTGGACAAGGTGAAGACGCTTCTCGACGAGGCGGGATACGACGGCGAGCCGATCGTCTGGCTCACCACGAAGGATGACTCGACCTGGTACGGACCGTCGGTGCCCGCTCAGCAGGAGCTGAAGGAGGCAGGGATCAACATCGATCTCCAGGTGATGGACCAGGCGTCGATCATCTCGCTGCGCACCGACCCGTCCAAGTTCGACATCTTCTCATCGGCGATTCCCACGTATGCAGACCCCATGCTGCTGCCGTACCTGCAGGAGACCTTCCCCGGCACTTGGGTCTCGGACGAGAGGGATGCACTGCTGACCACGCTGTCGACGGAGTCCGACCCCGATGCGCGCAAGGCCGCGTGGGAGGACATGCAGACGCTGATCTACCAGGACCTGCCTTTCCTGAAGTTCGGCACGACGAAGGTGCTCGCGGTCGTCAGTAACCGTACGCACATCGACAACCCAGACGACATCGCGACCAACCTGTACAACATCTGGGTCGATCAGAGCTGACCCGGGCGGAACGACGATCAGGAGTCATCGTGACAACGAGCACGCTGCGGCCACTTGGTCCCGTGGCCAGACCCCGCATGTCGAGGCGCGGCTGGAGGAAGCTGCGCCGCTATCCCTTCGCGCTCGTCGCGCTGGGCGCCCTGATCCTGATTGCGGGGGCGGCGATCGCTGCCCCCGCAATCGCGGGAGACCCGAACGTCTTCGTCGCTGTCGAGCGACTGCAGTCGCCATCCTTCTCGCACCTCTTCGGCACGGACAACCTCGGTCGTGACGTGTTCTCCCGCACCGTCTTCGGTGCACGGGCGTCGCTGACGGTCGGTGTCGTCACCGCGGTCATCACCTCGGCGGTGGGGATCAGCATCGGCATCCTCGCGGCGATGTTCCACTGGGTCGACCTGGTTGTGATGCGCATCGTCGACGGTGTGATGTCGTTCCCCATCATCGTGCTCGCCCTGTCGATGACCGCCATTCTCGGATCGGGACTGGGTACGGTCATCCTTGCGCTGGTCATCGTCTTCTTCCCGAGCATGACGCGTGTCGTGCGCAGTGCCGCTCTCGTGGCGAGCGAACTGCCGATGGTCGATGCGGCACGGGCGGTCGGGGCGGGAACGAGGCGCATCTTCCTGCGCTACGTGCTGCCGCAGTGCACCACACCCGTGCTCGTGCAGGCCGCCGTCACGTTCACGACGGCCGTGCTCGTGGAATCCGCGCTGAGCTTCATCGGCGCCGGTCTGCCGCCGAACGTGCCCAGCTGGGGCGCCGCGCTGTCTGACGCCCGCACCTACCTTTCAACCGCGCCGTGGATGTGGGGCTTCCCCGGGCTCGCGCTCATCATCACCGTCCTCAGCATGAACGTCGTCATCGACGCAGCGCGCGACATCCTCGACCCGCGAAAGGGAGACCGTTGACATGCTGAAGTATCTCGGACAGCGACTTCTCGCGCTCATCCCGACCGTCGCGGTACCGCTCGTCCTCGTCTTCCTCCTGCTTCGACTCGCGCCAGGAGATCCCGCCGCGATCCTGCTCGGTGACTCGGCGACACCCGATCAGATCACCGCGCTGCGCGACCAGCTCGGCCTCGGCGACCCCCTGGCCGTGCAGTTCGGACGATTCCTTGCCGACGTCGTCACTCTCGATCTCGGGACGAGCCTGTTCATGCACAAGCCCGTCGTCGACGTGATCCTTCCCTACGCGCTGGTGACACTCGAGATCAGCGTGTTCGCACTGATCGTCGCGCTCATCTTCGGCATCGGCATGGGATCGATCGCGGCATTCCGTGACGGCAAGGCGACCGGGCGGATTGCCACGGGGCTGAGCATCCTGGGGATCTCGATTCCGCAGTTCATCTACGCGCTCGTGCTGACCCTGGTCTTCGCCGCCTCGCTCCACTGGTTCAACGTCGGCGGATACGTACCGTGGTCGCAGGGCGCGCTGTCGCACCTGAGGTCGCTCGTCCTGCCGGCCTTCTCGCTGGGAATCGCGGAATCGGCAGTCGTCGCACGCATTTCACGCGGCGCGATCCTCGATGTGACCCGCGAGCCGTTCGTCACCACTGCGCGTTCGCTCGGCGTCAAGCCGAGCCGTATCAACTCGGTGCACATCGTGCGCGTCGCGAGTCTTCCGATCCTCACGATCGTCGGTCTGCTGGTGGCGAGTCTCATCAGCGGCAGTGCCGTCATCGAAACGATCTTCAGCGTGCCGGGCATGGGGCGGCTGCTGCTGGACGCCGTGTCCCGACGCGACTACCCGCTCGT
>JASGDS010000144.1:0-6414 GCA_047607025.1 Microbacterium sp. | reverse complement strand
CTTGATCGTCGAGACCAGGCGGTACTCCTTGCCGCTCGCGACCGGCTCGCCCGACTCGAGGCTCTTCAGCGAGATGCCGCGCTTGATGAGCTTGGACTGGAACACGTCGAGCACGGCCTTCGCACGCTCGTCGCTCGACGCCTTGATCAGCACGGCGTCGCCCGACCACTCGATCGAGGCACCCGTGCCGCGGAAGTCGTAGCGCTGCTCCTCCTCTTTGCGCGCCTGATTGAGGGCGTTGTCCGCCTCCTGGTGGTCGACCTTGCTGACGATGTCGAAACTGCTATCGCTTGCCATGGCAGAAGCCTACTTAAACTGGCAGGGATGCGCCCGCTCACCTCACAGCAGCTGCTCGATTCGTTCGTCAACGCCGATGCGCGCGAGCTCGAGCTGGTCGAGCTGCCGCACGACTTCCCGATCCTCGAGTGGGATCACCTCGACTTCCTCGCCTGGCGCGACCCGCGCACGAGCAGCAGGGGCTACCTCGTCGTCGAACGGGATGGCGCGCCATCCGGCATCGTTCTGCGCGCCGCATCATCGACATCCGGCGCCCGCCATGGCATCTGCGACATCTGCCGCACCATGCAGCCGGGCACGCAGGTGACGATGTTCACCGCGCGAAAGGCGGGGGCAGCCGGTGAGCGCGGCGACAGCATCGGCACCTACATGTGCGCCGATCTGTCGTGCCACGAGAACGTGCGGCTCGCGGCACCACTCGCGCCCGGTGAGTTCCGCGCCAACGTCGACGCCAGGATCGACGGCGCCGCGCAGCGCATGCGCCGTTTCGCCGCCCGCGTCACCGCCTGAGCCGCAGTGCATTCGGCACATCCGCGGCGCCGCTTTGGTGCCGAAGACACTGCACCCCGCCCCGCGCCCTCGAGACGCAGTGACTTGCGCACCTCAGAGCGCCGGAAACGGTGCTCAGCGCACTGCGCCTCGGCCGAAGCACCGCCTTCGTTACCAGCCCACTGCTGCCCCCGAGCATCCCCGGCGTCGCCCTCGGCGCGCTGCCTCAAACACTTCCGCGGCGCCACCGACGTGCAAAGGGCACTGCGCCAGCGCACGAAGCGGTGCCCCTGCGCAGTGGGGGGGACTGCGCGGGGCACCGCGAGGGATCGCCTATCCGTTCGCGGCCAGAGGCCGAACGACCTCGGGCCCGTCGTCGGCGCCTGCGGCGTCGTCGTCGGCGGCGATCGGCTCATCCGGCACCCAGACCCGTCGCGGATGGGCGGATGTACCGGTGACCTTCCATCGGCCGGGCGGCCGTTGGTGAGTGATGGGTGTGACCGGTGCCACAGGAGGCTCGACGAGTACCGTGGCCGGATCGACATCGTGCTCGATGCGAGGCGCGGGCAGGGCCGCACGCTTGGCGAGAAGCTCGGCATCGCCCTCGGGCGGCGGTGGCGCAACTTGAGGAGCGGCGGGCTCCTCCAGTGCCTCGCGGATGATGCGGCGAGGGTCGTACTGGCGCAGATCGATCGACTTCAGCTCCGCCTGCACCTCGGCGACACCCGATTCCTCCGCGATGCGCGTCTTCGTCTCATCCAGCACCCGCTTGAAGCTACGCGCGAAGGTGCCGAGCTTCTGGGCGTACAGCGGCAGCCGCTGCGGGCCGATGATGATGGCCGCGATCACGGCGACGACGATCAGCTTCTCGAACGACAGGCCGAACATGGGTCATCCCTTCTTGGCGAGGCGCCGGTCGTGCAGCTGCGCGATGGCGAGGGCAATGAGGAACAGCAGGGTCATCGGCAGGGCGACGGCGAACATCGACAGCACGTCGGATGACGGCGTCACCACCGCGCTGAACAGCACGATCGCGACGACCACCCAGCGCCAGCTGTGCGCGAGCGCCTTCGCCGACAGGATGCCGAGCAGGTTGAGCACGACGATGAAAACGGGCAGCACGTAGGCGATGCCGGTGGTGAGCACCAGCTTCAGCACGAAGTCGACGTAGTCGGATGCCGACAGCAGGGTCGAGTCCTCGGTCGAGGCGAAGCCCGCGAGCAGTTGCACCACGTGCGGGAACACGGAGTAGCCGGTGGCGCAGCCCAGTGCGAACAGCGGAACGGCCGCTCCGAGGAACCCGAAGACGTACTTCTTCTCGCGCCGGTGCAGCCCCGGCGTGATGAAGGCGAAGATCTCATACAGCCAGACGGGGCTCGAGAGCACGATGCCGGCCGTCAGTGCGATCTTCAGCTTCAGGTCGAACGCCCCGGTGATGCTGGAGTAGTTGAGGCTCGTGTCGCGCGACTCGGCGAGCGCCTCGATCGGCTCTCGCAGAATGTCGAGGATGGCGGCGGAGAGCATATACCCCGCCACCACCCCGACGACGAGCGCGATCGCGGCCCGGATGGCCCGGTTGCGGGCCTCCCGCAGATGGTCGGACAGCGGCATCGAGGCCGGGGCGGTGGCGGTGGTCATTGCGTCACTCCGACGCGACGCGCAGGGGTACCGGCTGCGCGGGGATGGCGGTGGTCACCGGCTCATCCGCCGACGCAGCCGGCTGGGCGACGGATGCCGACACTGTCACCTGGGGTGCGGCATTCGCCTTCTCCTCGTGGACTTCGTCCTTGAGGATGCGCATGGACTGCCCCACGCTCTTGGCGAGGGCGGGCAGCTTGGCGGCACCGAAGATCAGCAGCACGACGGCCAGGATGATCAGGGCGTGCCAGCCCGTGAGGTTGGAAAACATGATTCGCTCCGTTTGCTTGAGGGGTTCGAGTGAGGGGTCAGTTCGCGGGCGGCTCGCCGCCGCCCTCGCCGCCACCACCTGCTCCGCCGGCATCGCCGGAGGGGACGGACCCGCTGGTCGGCTCGGTGGTCGTGTCGACGCCGACGACGAGCGAGGCGATGTAGCCGCTGTCGTTGTCGCCCGAAATGGTGGGCAGCTGCGAGGCGCCGCTGTCGTCACTGAACACGTTGTCGGTGGCGAGCGAGACCTGCGAGTAGTTGTTGATCGAGGCGCTGTAGCGCGAGTCGGCGAACACGAGCTGGTTCGTCTCGTCTGGCATCGCGACCTGGCTGGTGGCGATGGCGTTGGTCGAGTCGGTGATGTCATCCACCGACGGGTACACCTCGAAGTGGATGTGCGGCCAGCGCCCCGAGTAGCATGCCGGGTAGATCGACGTGAAGGTCACGAGGCCCTCAGCATCGGCCACCTGCACGCCGCGCAGGTAGGTGTAGTCCTCCACACCCTCCGAGTACATCGAGTAGTTGCCCTCGGCGTTGCAGTGCCAGGCATAGACGGCGACGCCCTCGAAGGGCGCGTTGTCGTTCGCCATGTCGACGATCTGCAGCGAGAACGTCAGCGGGATGCCGTCGGCGGTGGCCGAGCCATCCAGGTTCTGCGTGATGTCGCTGCGCACGATGCCCGACTCCTCCAGCACGTCGGGACCGTTCGATCCGTCGCCGGGGTAGGGGCCGGCCGTCTCATCCGGAATCTCGCTGTCGACATCGACCGTGGTCGTCGCGGTGTCGGTCGCCGTCTCGGTGGGCGTCGCGGTTGCGGTCGCGCTGGGCGTCGTCGTCGTGGTCGTCGCTGCGTCGGCCGTGCTCGACGAGCTCGTTGACGCGCAGGCGGCGAGCACCGTGGCGCCCGCGCCGAGCCCGGCGACGGCGAGCACGCCGCGACGGCTCAGGATGGTGTGGATGTCGAATCTGGCGCCCTGATCGACGACGTCATCCTCGGGGTGGTCCAGCAGGCGGCCCTCGTAGGCTGGGCCCTCTGGCGTGTGGTCGGGGGTAGGCGTGTTGCTCATGATCCTGCTCCTTTCGGCGTGATGTTCATCACTCTGTCGAAGGAGTTCATGCGCACACTGTGGCAAGCCTATGAAAGACATAGGAAAAAAGGGCCACCCGTGGGTGGCCCTTCGATCCGTGGCGAGTGAGGGATTCGAACCCCCGAAGCATTCCGCGGCTGATTTACAGTCAGCTCCCTTTGGCCGCTCGGGCAACTCGCCAGGGCGCGCCCGCCCGACTTTCTCAGACGACCGGAGGCGCGATCACCAATGTTACCCGGGCGCCGTAATGAAAAGAAATCGAAGGGGATGCCCGTAGCGTGGAGGCATGACCTCCCCGAGTGAACTGCTGAACTTTGCCACCGAGATCGCCCGCGAAGCCGGTGAACTGGCGCATCGCCGGCGGCGGGAGGGCGTGACGATCGCGGCGACGAAGGCGAACATCGCCGACATCGTCACCGAGGCCGATCGCGAGGTCGAAGCGCTCGTTCGGTCGTGCCTGCGCGAGGCGCGCCCAGACGACGGGTTCCTCGGCGAGGAGTCGGGTGAGGCGGGCGGGACCAGCGGCATCACCTGGGTCGTCGATCCGATCGACGGCACCGTCAACTACGCGTTCGGCCATCCCACCTGGGCGGTCAGCATCGCCGCCGTGTCTGGTTCGGATGATCCGCACACGTGGCAGGCGGAGGCGGGCGTGGTGTTCGCTCCCGCGCTCGGCGAGGAGTACACGGCCGCGCGTGGCGAGGGAGCATTCCTCGGTGGCGAGCGGCTGCGGGTGACGACCGAGGCGCCGGCCGGCGCCCTGCTCGCGGTCGGCATCAGTCACGAGGCCGACTCGCGCCAGGCGTCACTGGATGAGCTCGCGAAGGTGATGCCGCTCATCCGCGATATTCGTCGCGCGGGCGCCGCCTCGGTCGATCTCGCCTATGTCGCGGCCGGGCGCCTCGACGCCTACATCGAGCGGGGTCTCAAGCCATGGGATCACGCGGCGGGTGCGCTGCTGGTGACCGAGGCCGGTGGCGAGGTCGGATGGCATGGCGTGAACGCGTGGGGCAAGGAGCTGCTCGTGGCGGCGGAGCCGCAGCTGCATCGCGATCTGGTCGCTGCGCTGGGTGTCTGAGGGCTTTCGACCCTCCGCTCACAGGCCCCGAACTGGTACGTGTTCTCCACATTTTCGTGGCGTGAATGGTGCTCCCAGCGAAGATGCGATAGGTTCGGGTTACCCGATCGTTACATTCGCCACCCGAGCGAAGCGGATCGGTCTCCCCCTCAGTGCTGTGGCCGTGTGTCTGCGCGGCCGCCCGAACGAAAGCCCTTGCACCGCCTTGCCCACGAACGAGCCCGAAGCCTCAGCGCTTCCGCTGACGCGTCGCCAGCTGCGTGAACTCGCGGCACGGCAGCAGGCCGTGCAGGATGTCGCGGAAGAGACCGTCCCCGAGGATGCCGCAGGATTCGAGGCGCCGCTGAAGGCGGCGGAACTCGCCACAGGCGCGATTCCCGTCGTGACCGATGCGGCGGCCGAGGATCCCTTCGAGGCCGCGGCGCGGGCACTGAACTTCACCGGAGAAGCGTCGGTTCGGCGATCCGCCGCGCGCCCGCAGGCGAAGCGCGCGACGTCTCACGTCGCCCCGAAGCGCCGAGGAATGCGCGGCATCGCGACCGCCGCGGTTTCGGTCGGAGCCATGGGCGGCATCGTGCTGCTCGCGTTCGGCATGACGACGCCGCTGGGTGCAACCGCCTCGGGTGCCGAGCAGTCGATGACGGTGACCGCCTCTGCCGACCAGTCGCTCCCCAAGGACGAGATCCAGGCGTTCGTCGTGTCGAGCGATGTGGCCAACGCCGAGGTGCAGCGCGCGGATGGCTATTCGGCATCCGCGCTCTTCCAGGTCGGCGATGCGAGCGGCATCAACACTGCAGGCGCGTTCTACGAGAACGACATCAGTGCCGACATTCAGTACCCGATCGCCGTGGGCACGGGCATGAGTTCGGGGTACGGCTACCGCTGGGGAGCACTGCACGAGGGCATCGACCTGACGCCCGGCGAGGGTGCGCCGGTGCAGGCCGTGGCGGATGGCGTCGTGCGCGTGGCGACGGAGGCGGGAGGCGCCTACGGCGTCAACGTCTACATCGACCACATCATCGACGGCGAGCTCGTCACGACGCACTACGCGCACATGGAGTACGGGTCGCTGCTCGTTGAGGCGGGCGACGTCGTGCACGTCGGTCAGCAGATCGGCAGCGTGGGAAACACCGGTCGTTCGTACGGCGCGCACCTGCACTTCGAGGTGATCATCGACGGGTCGACGATCGACCCGGCGCCGTGGCTCGAGGCCAACGCGAACCGGCACTATTCGGAGGAAGAGCAGGAAGAGGCAGCCGCCGGACTGAAAGAGCTCGAGGACGGTGAGATCGCGTCGCAGTGACGCCGATCGCCATCCGTCTCAGTTCGATTCGCCCCGCGCAAGATGGTATTCTTGCTGGGTTGCCTTCACGAAGGTCAACGCCCCGATAGCTCAGTGGCAGAGCACTTCCATGGTAAGGAAGGGGTCGTCAGTTCAATCCTGACTCGGGGCTCTGAACACCGGCGCTCCACCGTCGGTGTTTGCGGCGGAGTAGCTCAGTTGGTGAGAGCGCACGACTCATAATCGTGAGGTCGCGGGTTCGAGTCCCGCCT
>JASGDS010000143.1:0-5830 GCA_047607025.1 Microbacterium sp. | reverse complement strand
TCCTCGATGGTGCGGAATTGGTCGTGCTGAAGGGCGACCCGATGTTCGCGGGCTTCGACACGACGGGGGAGCGCGTGTCGCTCGCCGACATCGCGCTGCTGGCCCCGGTCATCCCGCGCTCGAAGGTCGTCGCCGTCGGTCGCAACTACCGCGCGCACGCCGAGGAGCTCGGCAACGACGTTCCCGCCGAGCCGCTGCTGTTCCTCAAGCCCAACACCGCCGTCATCGGGCCCGGTGACGCGATCATCCGCCCCGCCCTGTCGAACGACGTGCAGTTCGAGGGCGAGCTGGCGGTCGTCATCGGCCGCGTCGCCAAGAACGTGCCCGCCGAGAAGGCCCTCGACTACGTCTTCGGCTACACCGCGGCGAACGACGTGACCGCGCGCGACCTGCAGCGGTCGGATGGCCAGTGGTCGCGCGCGAAGGGGTTCGACACCTTCTGCCCGCTGGGGCCCGCGATCGAGACCGAATTCGACCTGGCCGCGAGCGGTGTGACCACGCGCGTGAACGATGAGGTGAAGCAGCACGCGCCCTTCACCGACCTGATCTTCGACCTGCCGACCATCATCGCCCACGCCTCCGCCGCGTTCACGCTGCTGCCGGGCGACGTCATCCTGACCGGCACGCCTGCCGGCGTCGGGCCGGTCGTGGCGGGCGATGTCGTCGAAGTCGAGATCCCAGGCATCGGCATCCTGCGCAACACCGTGCGCGACCAGGCATGACCGTCGACGCGGCGCGGCTGCAGCGCCGCGTCGTCAGGACGCTCGCGCTGGGGCAGGTGCTCGGCGGCATCGCCTTCGGTGCGACCCTGTCGCTCGGGGCACTGCTGGCCGCCGACATCTCGGGCCGCGACTCGCTGTCGGGTCTGGCCACGGCCTCCGTCACCCTCGGCGCCGCGCTGTGCGCCATCCCGTTGGCACGGATGGCGGGCAAGCGCGGGCGCCGCCGCGCGCTGACCTTCGGCAACGCCTTTGCGCTCGCCGGCATCGCGCTCATCGTCGCGGCGGCTGCCCTCCGGATGTTCCCGCTGCTGGTGGTCGGGATGGTGCTCGTCGGCGCAGGAAACGCGGGCAACCTGCAGTCGCGGTTCGCCGCGACCGACCTCGCCGAGCCGCACCGTCGGGGGCGCGACCTCTCGACCGTGGTGTGGGCGACGACCGTCGGCGGCGTGCTCGGGCCGCTCATGCAGGTGCCAGGCAACGCTGTCGGCACCGCGCTCGGCATGCCGCCGCTCACGGGCGCCTATGTCTTCTCTTTCGCGGCGCAGATCGCTGCCCTCGCGCTCTACCTCGTCGCGCTGCGCCCCGACCCGTTGCTGACGGCCCAGGCACTCGCGCACGACACGACTCGCGCGACGGCCGACGCGGGCAGAGACCATCCGGCGACCGCCCGTTTCGCGATCTTCGCCGTCGCCGCGTCGCACGTCACGATGGCATCGGTCATGGCGATGACGCCCATCCACCTGCAGCATCTCGCTCATGGCATGCACGGCGACGAGAGCGTCACGCCGCTCGTCTTCATCGCGATCTCGTTCCACGTGTTCGGCATGTATGGGCTGTCGCCGCTGTTCGGGCGGCTGGCCGACCGCATCGGCCGCCTGACGACCATCCTGCTCGGACAGGGCGTTCTGGCCGTCTCGCTCGTCACCGCCGGACTCGGCCACGGCTCGTCGGCCATGGTGTTGGTCGGGCTCTTCCTGCTCGGCGTCGGCTGGAGCGCCTCGACCGTCGCGGGCGCCGCACTGCTCACCGAGAGCACGCCGCTCGACCGTCGGCCGACCAGGCAGGGGACGAGCGACACCATCATGACGGCGACGGCCGCGGTGGGCGCCGTGCTCGCCGGTGTCGTGCTCGACCACTGGGGCTACGGAACGCTCGCCTTCATCGCCCTCGTCTTCGTCGTGGCCACGACCGTCGCGTCGCTCTCCGCCCGTCGCCCGGCCTGACCCGCGGTTCCTGACCCGCTCGTCCTGACCCGCTCGTCCTGACCCGCGGTTCCTGAGCTTGTCGAAGGACCCGTCGCACTTTTGGTGGAGTGAACGGCACTCCGGCCGCAAATGGTGCGACGCGACCTTCGACTGGGTCAGGAACCGAAAACGGGCGCAGCACGCGGCGCCATAGGATTGAGGGGTTATGGCAACTGTTGACCCCCGCACCACGACCGCATCCGGTTCCGACATCCGCGTGCGCTTCTGCCCCTCTCCGACAGGCCTTCCGCACGTCGGGCTCGTGCGCACCGCCCTGTTCAACTGGGGCTACGCCCGGCACAATGGCGGCAAGCTGATCTTCCGTATCGAAGACACGGATGCCGCGCGCGACAGCGAGGAGAGCTACCAGCAGCTGCTGGATGCCCTTCGCTGGCTGCACATCGACTGGGACGAGGGCGTCGAGGTCGGCGGCCCGCACGCTCCCTACCGCCAGTCGCAGCGCCACGACATCTACCGCGACGTTCTCGCCAAGCTCACCGAGTCGGGGCTCGTGTACGAGAGCTTCTCGACCGCGGAGGAGATCGACGCTCGCAACACTGCCGCCGGTCGCGCAAAGCAGCTCGGTTACGACAACCACGACCGCGACCTCACCGATGAGCAGAAGGCCGCGTTCCGCGCCGAGGGCCGCCAGCCCGCGCTGCGCCTTCGCGTGCCGGATGAGGATCTCACCTTCGTCGACCTCATCCGCGGCGAGGTGACGTTCCCCGCCGGATCCTTTCCCGACTTCGTCGTCGTGCGCCCCAACGGCATCCCGCTCTACACCTTCGTGAACCCCGTCGATGACGCGCTCATGGGCATTACCCACGTGCTGCGCGGCGAAGACCTCATGCCGTCGACCGCCCGCCAGCTCGCGCTGTACGCGGCGCTCATCGACGCCGGCGTGACGACGTTCATCCCGCGCTTCGGTCACATGCCGCTCGTGCTGGGGGATGGCACGAAGAAGCTCTCGAAGCGCGACCCGCGCGCCGACCTGTTCCTGCAGCGCGACAAGGGCATGATCCCCGAGGGGCTGCTGAACTACCTGGCGCTGCTCGGATGGTCGATCGGACCCGACCGTGACGTGTTCTCGCTCGATGAGTTCGTCGCCGCGTTCGACATCGCGAACGTCAACCCGAACCCGGCGCGCTTCGACCAGAAGAAGGCCGAGTCGATCAACGGCGACCACATCCGCCTGCTCGATGCGGCAGACTTCTCCGCGCGCGTCACGCCGTACCTGCAGCACGCGGGCGTCGTCGCCGATCCGGTGACGGATGCCCAGCAGCAGCTCATCGACCAGGCAGCGCCCCTCATTCAGGAGCGGCTGCCGCTGCTCGGCGACGCGCCTGGGCTGCTCGGCTTCCTCTTCACGACGGAGCTGAGCTACGACGAGGATGCGCTGAAGGGTCTGCCCGAGAACGCCGCTGAGGTGCTGACCGCGTCGGCGGCGGCGCTCGAGCCCCTCGACGATTTCACGGCGCCTGCCATCCAAGCTGCGCTCGCCGCCGCCCTCGTCGACGGGCTCGGCCTCAAGCCCCGCGTCGCCTACGGGCCGCCGCGCGTCGCCATCACGGGGCGTCGAGTGTCGCCCCCACTGTTCGAGTCGATGGAGCTTCTCGGCCAGGACGAGTCCCTC
Organism: Microbacterium sp.; assembly: GCA_047607025.1. Lineage (GTDB taxonomy): Bacteria > Actinomycetota > Actinomycetes > Actinomycetales > Microbacteriaceae > Microbacterium. Next base: position 2,231 of record JASGDS010000143.1, on the reverse strand, counting down.
GCGCGCCTGCGAGCCCTCGGCGCGCACCTCGGCTGATTCGGTTCGCGTCGCCCGATGTGCTCGAATGAGCTCGTTCTGCAGCACTTCGGGCGTCGCGAAACCGCGTGCGCCGCTTCTCGTCGCCCGAACGGCCGGATTGGCGGTGGCGCCCGAGATCGGCTAAGCTAGACCCTCGGTGCGAGTCCTCTGGAGTCGCCCTTGGGGTATGGTGTAATTGGCAACACAGCGGTTTCTGGTACCGCCATTCTTGGTTCGAGTCCAGGTACCCCAGCAACACAGAAGCCCCCGGTTTTTCCGGGGGTTTTCGCTTCCGGAGCTCGCCTCGATGTCGGTGGGGGCGAGGATGATCGGGCGCGTGACGAGGTGCAGAACATCCGACGGCGCGCTGCGCGCATACGACGAGCTGCCGAAACGGTCGTGGTGGCTGGCGCCTCCGGCGCACGTGGTGTCGAGCCCTGGCGCCGACATGCTCACGATGTACACCATTCAGACGCGCGACGCCTACGAGACTCTGGCTTGCGACGGCGTTCTGGTCGGTGATTCGACGCGGGGATGGCCGGAGTATCAGGAGGCCTACGGCTGGATGCTGCGTGAGATGGATCGCCGCTTGCCGTCCACCGACGGCGGACTGCTGTGGCTCTGGCCGAAGGCGACGAGGCGGGTGCTCAGCGACAACGCGAAGCATGCGCGCGGCGAGGTGCTTCTGACGGTGAGGATGCCGCGCGAGCAGGTGCTGCTCAGCGAGTTCGTTGACTGGCACTGCGTACTGAACCGCTTTCTGCACATTCCGCAGCATCCGGGGGAGAGCGACCAGGCGTGGGAGCGGCGTGGCGATGCGGTGCATGACGGGTTCGACGCCCGCGCCAGGCCATTCAGCGAAGCGCCGATCGAGCAGTGGCCGAATGGTCTGCGTGCCGAGATCGAAGGATCATGGCAGGCGATCTTCGATCCCACGACCTGGGGTGCGGACGCGGCGTTGCAGGCGACGGCCAGGCGGGTGCTGGCGAGCGACGTGCTTCGGGCCGTGCGCATCCGCTGATTCACGGCGCCGCAGCGCATCACTTGCTTACTTACGTGCCAGTAAGTAATCTTTGTGTTGAAGTGTGCGCCAAGTGGGCCTACTATGAATCACACATGGGAGCGCTCCCACGCAACAGCATCCCGCTCCAAGGAGAAGCAATGAAGCTCAGAAAGTCTCTGGTCGCCATCGGCGCGATCGTCGCACTCGGCACTGCGGTGCTGGCCGGATGCTCGCCATCCGACTCGTCATCGAATGGAGGCGGCGGGACAGGAGCCGCGCTCACGATCGCCAAGCCAGACACCTCCAGCGTTCTGTCCACCCAGACGAACAACCCGTTCATCAGCACGGGCTCCGGCATGTCGCTCGGCTACGACCGCATGATCTACGAACCCCTCGCGATGGTGAACCCCGTCGGCGACAACGAGACCACCCCGTGGCTCGCCGAGAAGGTCGAATGGAACGACGACTACACGCAGCTCACCGTCACCCCGCGTAGCGGCGTGACGTGGAACGACGGCGAGGACTTCACCGCCGATGACATCGTCTTCACCTTCAACCTCATCAAGGACACCCCCGCGCTCGACCTCGGTGGACTCAAGCTCGACGAGGTGAAGAAGGACGGCGACAACGTCGTTCTCAGCTTCAGCGAGTCGAAGTTCGTCAAGCAGGGCGACGTTCTGCAGACGCCCATCGTCCCCGAGCACCAGTGGAAGGACATCGCCGACCCGACGAAGGACGCGGTGGAGGACGCCATCGGCACCGGGCCGTTCACGATCAAGAGCTTCTCGTCGCAGGGCGTCGTGCTCACCGCGCGTGACGACTACTGGGGCGGCGACGTTCCTGTTCCGACGCTGAACTACCTCGAGTACAACGACAACACCGGCCTGCTCCGTGGGCTGCAGAGCGGCGAGACCGACTGGGCGCAGATCTTCATCACCGACTACCAGAAGAACTACGTCGACAAGGATCCGGAGCACAACGTGTTCTGGCCGGCGAACGTGCTCAGCCCCGACATGATCCTGGTGAACAACACGAAGAAGCCGTTCAACGATGTCGCCTTCCGTCAGGCCGTGAACATGGTGATCGACCGCAAGGCGCACGCCGAGCAGGCCCGCAGCAACGCCGGCCCTGAGCTGACGAACGTGACGGGCATCCCACAGCCGACCGGCGACCAGTACATCTCGCCCGACTACGCCGACCAGACCTTCTC
>JASGDS010000142.1:0-5003 GCA_047607025.1 Microbacterium sp. | reverse complement strand
CGCTTCTCGTTCCTCATCTTCCTCGGCATCCTCGTCGTCGTCATCGGATGGCGCATCATCTCGGGCCTCATCGGCTGAGCGAGGTTTCGGAGGAGATTTCGGCTTCCGTCGGACGATTCGGGGAAATTCGTCCGACGGAACCCGAAGTCTCCTCCTAGGCGCTGCCGTGGGGATGGCAAATCGTAGGGTGAAGGGGCGAATGAGTTCGTTGAGCGTGCGCGGAGGTTTGTTGGCGCGAACCATCCGGATGCTGTGGCAGCCTTTCTCGGGGGCAGTGCGGCATCGGGGCGGGCGACAGAATCCTCGGACCTCGACATTCTCGTTGTGCTCTCTGACGGTTGGACTGGCACGTCGTTCGTCGAAACGGTGCGATTCGAGGGGCAGCTCGTCGAGGCCTTCATCTACAGCACCGACGCGCTGGATGGCTGGCTGGAGAAGGGGCGAAGCGACCGCAGCTCCGTGCTCGATCGACTGATGGGGGAAGGGCTGGTACTGATCGACGGCGCGCTCGCCGACGTGCTTGCTGCCGTGTCGCGATCCGCGCTCGCTCGAGGCACTCAGTCGCTCGACAAGGAAGCGTCGGAGAAGCGCCGCTACGCGGTGTCGTCGCTGGTCGATGACCTGGCCGACGCCGAGGGGGCCGCAGAGCGATGGGTGATCATGGCGGCCACGTGGCGCGAGGCGGCCGAGCTCAGCCTGCTGGTGTCCGGTCACTGGCTGGGAACCGGCAAGTGGCTGCTGCGCGAGCTTGTCGCCAGTGGTGACGCACACGGGCTCGCAGCTTGGTTGGGTGATGGCGCGACCGACGCTTCCGTCCTCATCGCGAAGAGCCTGGCCGTGCTCGATGCCGCGGGCGGCTTCCTCCAGGAGGGCGCCCTCCGCGACTCCAAGCCGAAACAGCTGCAGTGACCGATCGGTGGGGTGTGAGCTTGCTCATCCTCGCGAACTCGAACAGTTCGCTCGGGACATTCGCCCTATAGTAGTTACGTACCTACCATGGGAGGCGCGATGACGACGATCAGCGCACGTGAGTTCAATCGCGACGTCAGCGCGGCGAAGCGCGCAGCCGACCAGTCGCCCGTGATCATCACTGACCGAGGTCGGCCAGCGTATGTGCTGCTGAGCGCGGAGGAGTATGACGAGATCCGTGACCGGCGCAGCCTCCTGGATGTTCTTCAAACGAGCGACGACATCGAATTCGAGCCCTATATCTCGCGCACCCTGCCACGGGACGCGGAGCTATGAGTTATCTCCTCGACTCGAATGTCGTCAGCGAGCTGCGGAAGAACTCTTCGCGGATCGATCCGAACGTCGCGCGCTGGGCTGAATCCGTGTCCGCAACACAGCACTTCATCAGCGTGATCTCGCTGCTTGAAATCGAGCTCGGTGTGCTGCGGATCGAGCGCCGTGATGCGAGAGCGGGCGAAGTCCTTCGTGAGTGGTTCGACCGGGCTGTGCTCAGTGCCTTTGCGCGGCGCACGCTTCCGCTGAGTCGGGAGGTTGCACGAACTGCCGCCCGGCTGCACGTGCCCGATCCGCGACCCGAGCGCGATGCCTACATCGCGGCGACCGCACTTCAGCATGGACTGACCGTCGTCACGCGGAACGTTTCCGACTTCGAGCCGACAGGCGTGTCTGTGCTGAACCCATGGGCCGGTTGACTTCGAGTGCAGACGAAAGCGCGATGTCGGGGCGGCGATCGAGGGCCGCAACCCGACGGTGATGGCCGAGCTGGATGGCGCGTTCGCCGTCATCGGCGACGTGCAGTTCCTGCCGGGGTACAGTCTCGCGCTGACGAAGACGCGAGGCATCGACCGGCTCAGCGACCTGCCGCGCGCGGAACGGCTGCAGTTTCTCGCCGATACCGACCTGATCGCGACCGCGGTCGAGAACGTGTGCCAGCGGTTCGATGAGGGATTCAGACGCATCAATGTCGAGATCCAGGGCAACACCGACGCGTTCCTGCACGCGCATGTCTGGCCGCGCTACACGTGGGAGCCCGCTGAGGTGCGCGGGCTGCCGGTGATCATGCACGGGGTTCAGCGCTGGCACGACCCCGAAACCGCGCTCGGTCCGCAGCACGACGCCCTGCGCGCGGCACTCACCGCCGAGATCACCGCACTCGCGGATCAGGACGGCTGGGGGCGCGTGCGGGCATAGTGGGCGCGCACGCGGTTGCGGTTGCCGCAGTCGGCCGCGCTGCACCAGCGACGATTGTGCTGGCGCGAGGTGTCGAGGAACACCCAGCCGCAGTCGCGATCCTCGCAGCGGTGGAACCGCGCGATCGCGGGAGAAGTGACGAGGCGCCCGAGCTGCAGTGCGAGCAGGTGGCGCGGGGTGGCGAGGCTCGTGGCGTCGACGCTCCAGCGCCATCCGTCATCTGTGGCAATCAGGCGAGCGGCGGCGTGTGCCTCGGCGAGCTCCCGCTGCAGCGTGTCGGGATGGCCGCCATCGAGCAGCGCGTCGAGCGTGTCGTCGCGCAGGCGCACGATGCGTTCGTGCTCGACGGCGGCATTGTCGGGATACTCGTCGGACAGCTGGGCGAGGCGTGAGGTCTGGTCGTCGTCGAGCAGCTCGGCCGAGGCCATCCAGGCGAGAACGTGCAGGTAGCTCTGCAGCCATTCCTGCAGGCGTGATTCGTCCAGCCGCCACGAGACCGTGTTGAAGAAGTCGACGGCGACATCGCCGCCCAGGTCGCTGCGTCCGACCGGGGGGAGAACGACTTGTCTAACGCTCTTGCTCATGCTTACATGTTAGCAACAGAGCTAACGAGCAAGAGCGGAGTTGAGAGTTAATGGCTTCTCCCTTCGCGTCGCTGTGGACATCGCAGGCGACCTCGAACATCGGCGACGGCATCCTGCAGGTTGCCGCCCCGCTGCTCGTCGCCTCGCTCACGCGCGACCCTGTCGCCGTCGCCGCAATGACCGCCGTGCAGTTCGTGCCGCGGCTGATGTTCCTGCTGCCCGCCGGGGTGATCGCCGACCGGATGGACCGGCGCGCCATTCTCGTCGGAGGCAACCTGCTGCGCGCGTGCGGGTTCGCCGTGCTGGCCGCGACGATCCTTGCCGGATGGCACAGCATCTGGCTGCTGTACGCCGCCGTGTTCATCGCGGGAACGGCCGAGACCCTCGTCGACAATGCGGCACTCGCGGTGCCGCCGCGCATCGTGCCGCGCGAGAGGCTCGACCGCGCGAACGGACGGCTGTTCGCGACGCAGTCGGTCGTCAACACCTTCATCGGCCCACCCGTCGGCTCGGCGCTCATGGCGGTCGCAGCGACACTCGCGTTCTTCACCGGCTCGCTGCTGTTCGCCGTGGCAGCGCTCGTCGCGCTGCTGCTGCCGCGCATGCGGCCCGAGGCCACCGAGGGCGAACCCGTGCTTGCGGCGATCCGCTCGGGCTGGTCGACGTTCTGGGGCGACCGGTTGCTGCGCAGCGTGGCGCTCATCTCGGCGGCGATCAACTTCTTCGGCACCGCGACCGAGGCCATCCTCGTGCTGCTCGCGACCGGGCCGCTCGGGGTGCCCGCGGCAGCCTACGGTCTCTTCCTCGCCGTGCCGGCGGCCGGCGCCATCCTCGGGTCGCTCTTGGCAGAGAAGATCATTCCGCGCCTCGGCGGCGGACCCGTCATGCTCGCCGCCGCCCTCGTACCCGCCGCCAGCTTCGTCGTGCTCGGTCTCGCGCGCAGCGTTTTGCTGGCGCTCGTCGCGATGTGCCTCGCGGCGATTGCGTCTGCCTGCAGCCAGATCGTGGTCTCGACGCTGCGTCAGGCGGCGGTGCCCGACGCGATGCTCGGGCGCGTCACCTCGGGGTACCGCCTCATCGTGCTGGGCGTCGTTCCGTTCGGCGCGTTGGCGGGCGGCCTGCTCGCCTCGATGCTCACGCTGCGGCAGACTTTCATCATCTGCGGCGTCGGGCTCGCGGTCGCCGCGGCCATCCTCGCCCCTCGTGTGACCACCGCCGCCCTTCGCGGCGCCGAACAGAAGGTTTGACCATGGCCCTCATCGACCACCTCGGACTCTCCGTCGACGACCTGCCTGCCGCCATCGCGCAGTTCGACCCCGTGCTCACCGGCCTCGGCTACACGCGGGAAGACGCCGAAGGATCCGTGTCGTGGTGGGATGGCCCCACGGGCGGCATCATCCTGTTCCCCGCGCGCGAGCCGGGCACCGGTCCGCATGTGCACGGGCGGGTCGGATGGCAGCACCTCGCGTTCGCGGTCGACTCGCGCGCGGATGTCGACCGGCTGCACACCATCGCGGTCGAAGCCGGATGGACCGCTGTGCGCGAGCCGAAGCTCTACCCGCGCTTCACCGATCGGTATTACGCCTCGTTCGTCGAGGACGCGAACGGCATCCGCCTCGAGTTCATGCACAACCCACCCGAAGGATGAGGATGCTTCGGGTGCTTGCGCTCGCCGGCGCGATGCTCATGGCCGTGGGCGAGATCGCGGGGCGCATCGCGCGAAGCAGCGGGCTGGGTGATGGGGCGACGGATGGCCGAACCGTCGTCGTGGCGCTCGGGTTCCGCAACGCGGCTCCGACGATCAACGGCGTCAATCGCTGGCGCGTGCGCAGCGCCATCCGCACCGCCCACAGCTATCGGGCCGACCTCGTGGTGTTCTCGGGCGGCAGCCCGGCGGGCCACGTCGAGGCCGACCTCATGGCCGACTACGCGGCGCTGCTCGGCTACCGCGGCGACGTCGCCCAGGAGCGCGAGTCGCGCACGACGCAGCAGAACCTGCGGTTCTCGATGCCGCACCTTGAAGCCGCGACACGAATCGTGCTCGTCTCCAACCCGCTGCACGCGCAGCGCGCCCGCGCCGACCTGTGGCGCACGCGCCCCGATCTCGCTCGCCTACTCGCGCCATCCGTCGATGTGCGTCGCGGTGTCTGGTTGATCGGCGTGCCGATCGGTACCCTGTACGAACTCGCCGTGCGGACCTACCTCCGGATCCGACGCTGTGGATCACCTCTGGTGGGAGGCAGATTCAAGGGGCATGAT
>JASGDS010000141.1:0-5239 GCA_047607025.1 Microbacterium sp. | reverse complement strand
GCTGCTGCTGGCTGGGTCCGACCCAGGTTCTCTCGGGGTGCTTCACGGGCGCCGAGGGCAGCTCGCAGACCGCGGGTGCTTCGACAGGCTCAGCAACCGATACAGGCTCGGGAACCGATGCAGGCTCGGGAACCGGCAGTTCACATGCATCGCTCATCGCACCACTCCCGTCGCTGCGGTCAGGGCCTGGTCGAGGTCCCAGATGATGTCGTCGGTGTCTTCCAGTCCGACCGAGATGCGGATGAGGTCGACCGGCACGCCCGCCGCCACGAGCTGCTCGGGTGTGAGCTGCTGGTGCGTCGTCGATGCGGGATGGATGACGAGCGTGCGGGCGTCGCCGATGTTCGCGAGGTGCGAGGCGAGCTGCAGGCTCTCGATGAGCTTCTCCCCCGCGACACGGGCGTCGCCATCCTCCGCGGGCTTCACGCCGAAGGCGAAGACCGATCCGGGCCCGAGCGGCAGGTACTTCGCCGCTCGCTCACGATGCGGATGGCCGTCCAGCCCCGCCCAGGTGACGAACGACACGCGCGGGTCGGCGTCGAGCCACTCGGCGACGGCGCGGGCGTTGGCCAGGTGTGCGTCGATGCGCTGCGGCAGCGTCTCGATGCCCTGCAGCAGGTTGAACGCGGCGGTGGGGCTGAGTGCGGGGCCGATGTCGCGCAGCTGCTCGCTGCGGAGCTTCGTGAGGAACCCGTACTCGCCGAAGTTGTCCCACCATCGGATGCCGCCGTACGAGGGCACCGGCTCGGTCATGCTCGGGAACTTTCCGTTGCCCCAGTCGAAGGTGCCCTTCTCGATCACGATGCCGCCGAGCGTCGTGCCGTGACCGCCGAGGAACTTCGTGACCGAGTGGATGACGATGTCAGCACCGTGCTCGAGCGGCCGCGCGAGATACGGCGTCGCGAGCGTCGCGTCGACGACGAGCGGAATGCCGGCGGCATGCGCCACCTCGGCGAGCCCCTCGATGTCGGCGATCTCGCCCGAAGGGTTGCCGATCATCTCGACGTACAGCACCTTCGTCGAGGGCACGATGGCCACAGCATAGTCGGCCGGGTCGCTCGAGGCGACGAACGTCGTCTCGACGCCGAACCGCCGCAGCGTCACATCGAGCTGCGTCACGGTGCCGCCGTAGAGCTGCGCGGATGCCACGACGTGGTCACCCGTGCCGACGAGCGCAGCGAAGGTGATGAACTCCGCGCTCATCCCCGAGGCCGTGGCGACGGCGCCGATGCCGCCTTCGAGCGAGGCGAGTCGCTCCTCCAGTGCGGCGACCGTCGGGTTGCCGATGCGCGAGTAGATGTTGCCGTACTTCTGCAGCGCGAACAGGTTCGCGGCGTCCTTCGCGTCGTCGAAAACGAACGACGTGGTCTGGTAGATCGGCACCGCGCGGGCACCGGTGGTGGCGTCGGGAGTGCCCCCCGCGTGCAGCGCACGCGTGCGGAACCCGAACTGTCGTTCCTCGGTCATATGGTCCTCTGATTTGCGGGGCGGCGCTTCGACAAGCTCAGCGACCGTTGGGGCTGGCGGCGAGCACGTCGACGATCTCGTCGACGGCCCACGGGTTCTGCAGCGACGTCGTGTCTCCGAGCGGCGCGGGTTCCAAGCCGGCACGGCGATCCTGTTCAGCCTGCCACAACTGGGCGAGCAGGCGGCGCAGAATCTTGCCCGAGCGGGTCTTGGGAAGCTCCGAGACGGTGTACAGATACTTCGGCTTCGCGATCGGTCCGATCTCACGCGTCACCTGTGCGCGCAGCTCCTCTGCATCAATGCTCAGGTCACTGAGCTTGTCGAAGTGTCCGGATGCCGTGACGAACGCCACGACCGCGTGCCCGGTCACGGGGTCGTCGACGGCCGCCGTGCCCGCTTCGCCGACCGACGGATGGGCGACGAGCGCCGACTCGATCTCGATCGTCGAGAGGCGGTGGCCGGAGACGTTCACGACGTCGTCGAGCCGCCCCAGAATGCGGAAATTCCCGTCCTCGTCGCGCGTGGCGCCATCCCCCGCGACGTAGTAGCCGCCCCATATGCCCTTTCCGGCATACGTCGACCAGTACGAGTCGCGGTAGCGCTGCGGATTGCCCCAGACGGTGCGCGCCATGCTCGGCCACGGACGCCTGATGACGAGCGTTCCCGAGCGGCCTGGCGCGACCTCGTCGCCGTTCTCGTCGACGACCGCCGCATCGATTCCCGGGAAGGCGACGGTCGCACTGCCCGGCTTGAGCGTCGTGACACCGGGCAGCGGCACGATCATCGACGCGCCCGTCTCCGACTGCCACCAGGTGTCGACGATGGGCAACTCATCCCGCCCATGGTTGCGGCGGAACCACACCCACGCCTCGGGGTTGATCGCCTCGCCCACCGTGCCCAGCAGACGCAGCGTCGACAAGTCGTGCCCCTGCGGGATCGTGTCGCCCCACCAGGTCATGAAGGTGCGGATGAGGGTGGGCGCCGTGTAATACACCGTCACGCCGTAGCGTTCGATGATCTCGAGGTGCCGCTCCCGGTGCGGAGCATCCGGCGTGCCCTCGTAGATCACCTGGGTGAGCCCGTTCGAAAGCGGCCCATAGATCTCGTAGGTGTGCGCGGTGACCCAGGCGAGGTCGGCCGTGCACCAGTGCACGTCGTCAGGCTTCGCGTCGAAGTGCGCCCAGTGCGTGAAGCTCGCGCCCGTGAGATACCCACCCGACGTGTGCACGAGCCCCTTCGGCTTCCCGGTCGTGCCCGAGGTATAGATGATGAAGAGCGGATGCTCCGCGTCGAACGCCAACGGCTCGTGCACATCGCTCTGCGAATCGATGATGTCGTGCCACCACACGTCGCGGCCTTCGGTCCAGGGCACGTCCTGCCCTGTCCGACGCAGCACGAGCACGTGCTCCAGGTGGTCGAGCCCGGCTGCGGCTTCATCGGCCGCGCTCTTGACCTCGACCTGCGCGCCCCGCCTGTTCTGGCCGTCCGTCGTGACGAGTAGCTTCGCGCCCGTGTCTTCCAAGCGGAACCGCACCGCCTCGGCCGAGAAACCGCCGAACACAAGCGAGTGCACGGCACCGATGCGCGCGCAGGCGAGGGCGATGACGACCGTCTCGGCGAGCACCGGCAGATAGACGACGACCCGGTCGCCGGGCTCGATGCCGAGGGCGAGCAGTCCGTTCGCCGCCTTCGACACGCGCCGCTGCAGGTCGGCGTAGGTGATGGCCTCACGGTCGCCGGGCTCGCCCTCGAAGTACAGCGCGACCTTGTCGCCTCGGCCCTCGTCCACGTGACGATCGACGCAGTTGTAGGCGACGTTGAGCCGTCCGCCGACGAACCATTTCGCGGATGGCACGCCCAGCTCGCCATCCTCACCGCGCACGGGAGGCTGCCAGTCGAGGGCCGTGTGCCAGGGCATGTCCCAGACGAGCCGCCGAGCGGCGTCTTCCCAGAACGCGATGGGGTCGGCCTCGGCGCGGGCATAGATCTCGCCCGTGACGTTCGCCTGCTGCGCGAACCAGTCGGGTGCCGGGAACTCCCGCTCCTCCGTCAGTCGGTGTTCTTCGAGAATGTCGGGCATCCCTCCATCCTTCCGGCGCCACCCCCGCCGCCGAAACCGGCCCGTCATCCCGCGTCATGCAGGAATACTGCGTGCGGCGCACGTGTTGCAACCTGCATGAGTCAAGCCCCCGTGAAGGTCGATATCTGGTCGGATGTGCAGTGCCCGTGGTGCTACATCGGCAAGCGGAGGTTCGAGAAGGGCGTCGCCGCGTCCGGCGTCGACGTGGAGGTCGAGTTCCATTCCTTCGAGCTCTCCCCCGATACGCCGGTCGAGTACGACGGAACACCAGTTCAGTACCTCGCCGAACGCAAGGGAATGACCGAGGACCAAGTTCGCCAGATGTTCGATCAGGTGACACAGATCGCGGCCGGCGAGGGACTGAAGTACGACTTCGGCCGCGTCCACCAGACGAACACCGTCAAGGCCCACGAGCTGATTCACTTCGCCAAGGCTCGCGGCCGACAGGCAGAGATGAAAGAGGCGCTTCTGAACGCGTACTTCGTCGATGGCGGGCATGTCGGCCGCATCGCAGACCTGGCCGATCTTGCTGCCTCGCTCGGGTTCGACCGTGACGAGGTGATGCATGCCCTGGAGTCGGGTGAGTACACCGATGCTGTCGCGGCCGACGTCGCGCAGGCAGCGGAGTATGGAATCCAGGGCGTGCCGTTCTACGTCTTCGACGGCAAGTACGGAGTCTCGGGAGCGCAGGAGGGCGAGACCTTCGCGAAGGTGCTCGAGCAGGTCGTCTCGGAGCGAGCGAGCGCATGAGACGCGATCAGGATGAGGGCACCGGGTTCACCATGCTCGGAGAGGCAGCGCTGGTCTGCGAAGGCGACACCTGCACTCTGCCTGTTGCGGAGCCATCGGACGACGCCCCTCACACCTCCGAACGCTGACTCGGCTGCCGCCCGCCATACGTCTTTCTTCCCTGGAGTCGGACTTCCGACGCGAGCTGCTCGCGGGTGGGGACGAGCAGGAACGGTCCGCCGATACCGTAGCGCCGATCAAATCCGTCGCGCATGCCCCAATGTCATAGAAGTACGAATAATAGACCACGAAGTGGTGCATTGAGTTCGCAATTCAACCCGAAGTTTTCCTGATGAAGGGTTGTTTTCTACGATCATCTGTTCTAAACTCAAAGTATGTCAGAGCAGATGGGGCTCCTCACTTTCGAGGAGGCGTGCGAGGCGGCGATCACCGCTCTCACCGGTCTGTTCTCGCGTGTGCCATCCTTGTCGAATGACGACCTGCTCGTGGCGACCTCTGCCGCTGAGCAGGCGGGGCGGATGGTCGACGGCCTGCGGGGACACCTCGCCGGCGAGCTCGACTCACGGTGCACCAGTTATGCCAGTGACGGTGGCATCAACTTCGCCCAGGGGTGCCGCACGTCTGCCGAGCTGATCTCTCGTCAGACGGGGATCGGCGAACGCGAGGCGGTCGCCCGCGTCAAGCGGGATCAGAAGCTGTGCGTGCGTTTCGGGTTCTCGGGCGGGGAGATCCGGCCCGACCGACCACACATCGCCGACGCCGTCGGCGCAGGAACGATCGGGACCGAGGCGGTCGACGTCATCCTGAAGGCCGTGCAGTCGGCGATCACCAACCACGCGCCCGATGATCACGTCGACCTGATGGAGAAGTGCCTCACCGGCATCGCGGCAGGCAGTATCGAACCCGATGACGCCGCCACCTGCGACCCCAGCACGTTCGACG
>JASGDS010000140.1:0-5032 GCA_047607025.1 Microbacterium sp. | reverse complement strand
GGTGAGGTTGGGAGATTCGGTTCGGGTTGAGGTGTTCATGACCCCATTGTGAACTCATACCTATGACAGAGCTATGGTTCTACTTAAGTGCCCGCTGTGAGTTTTGACTGATCTCAACCCAGCGTGGCGATCGCGGCGTCGTAGTCGGGCTCGACCGTGATCTCGGGGACCAGCTGCGCGTGCAGGATGGTGCCATCCACGTCGATCACGAACACGCTGCGCGCGAGCAGACCGGCCAGCGGCGAGTCGGTGAGCGTGACGCCGTAGTCGCTGCCGAACGTCGAGCGGAAGTCGCTCGTCGTGACGACGTTGTCGATTCCCTCCGCGCCGCAGAAGCGGCCGAGCGCGAAGGGCAGATCCTTCGACACCGTGACGACGACCGTGTTGTCGAGCGACGCCGCACGCTTGTTGAACTCACGAACGGATGCCGCGCACGTCCCGGTGTCGACCGATGGGAAGACGTTGAGCACGATGCGCTTGCCCGCGAAATCGCTCTCGGTCACGGGCGCGAGGTCGGCGCCCGTGGTCTCGAAATGCGGGGCCGCAGCACCCACGGCGGGCAGGTCTCCGACGGTGTGGGCGGGGGTTCCGGTGAATGCAGTCTCAGCCATGAGACCATCCTGTCACGCCTCGGGCTCACACGGACGACGATCACGTCGCCTGTGGAGAACTCGAACGTGGCGTGGTGAATCTCGCTCGCGTCAGAGCATGACTGCAACTTCGACCGCGCTGCATGCAGATGTGCATGATACCGTGTCCACCATGGTTGCCGTGCAGATCAGAGACGTGCCGCCCGAGGTTCGCGACGACCTCGCGGGTGAAGCGCGCGCGCGAGGCGTCTCGCTTCAGGTGCTCCTGCTCGACGTGCTGAACCGCGAAGCGGCAGCGGCGCGCAATCGTGCCTTTCTGCGCGACTTCACCCCGATCCGTGGAACGGGTTCGAGCGGGACCGTGGATGTCGCCGAACTGATTCGTCGGCAGCGCGAGGAGCGCACTCGACAGATCATCGACTCCCCGGCATCCCAGGACACGAGATGATCGTCGTCGACGCATCGGCGATGGTCGAGCTGATCGCCGATGTGAACGGACTGTCGACGCATGTGCGCGACGTCCTCTTCGACGATCCGCACTGGTCAGCGCCGGAGCATGCGAAGACCGAGGCGGCGAACGCGCTGCGAGGACTGTGGCTCGGTCGGCACAGCAACCACGAAGAATTCGTCGACAGGCTCGCAGCACTCGCAAGAATCGAACTGACCTCCGTGCCGATCGACTCCGCCCTCCCCCGCATCGCAGAACTGGCGGCGAACGCGACGGTGTACGACGCCGCCTACCTCGCACTCGGCGAGCGCCTGGATGCCCCGATCGTCACGTGCGATGGCAAGCTGGCGCGCGTGCCTGGCATCACCGCAGAGGTTCAGGTCATCCGCGGTTGACGATCAGGCGTGGCCGGCCCTCTCCATCGCCCGCAGTTCCTTCTTGAGGTCCTGCAGTTCGTCGCGCAGACGCGCAGCGAGCTCGAACTTCAGCTCCTCGGCCGCCGTCAGCATCTGGCCGGTGAGGTCCTCGATCATGTCCTCGAGCTGCGTCGCACCCTCGGCGGCGAGGCCTTCTCGTAGGCGCGGCGTCGGGCTCTTGCTTCGCCTGGGTTCCTGAGACTGTCGAAGGGCGCTCTTGGTGCGCTTCGACAGCATGTCGGCGGTATCGGCCTGCTCGCGCGCGAGGGCATCCGTGATGTCGGCGATCTTCTTGCGCAGCGGCTGCGGGTCGATGCCGTGCTCGGTGTTGTACGCGATCTGCACGGCGCGACGTCGCTCGGTCTCGTCGATCGCGGTGCGCATCGAGTCGGTCATATTGTCGGCGTACATATGGACCTGACCCGACACGTTGCGAGCGGCGCGCCCGATCGTCTGAATGAGCGAGGTGCCGCTGCGGAGGAATCCCTCCTTGTCGGCATCCAGGATGGCCACGAGCGACACCTCGGGCAGGTCGAGACCTTCACGCAGCAGGTTGATGCCGACGAGCACGTCGTAGACGCCCTGCCGCAGCTCGGTGAGCAGTTCGACACGGCGCAGCGTATCGACGTCGGAGTGCAGGTAGCGCACGCGCACGCCGTGCTCGCCGAGGAAGTCGGTGAGCTCCTCCGCCATCTTCTTGGTGAGCGTCGTGACGAGCACGCGCTCGTTGCGCTCGGTGCGCAACCGGATCTCTTCCAGCAGATCATCGATCTGACCCTTGGAGGGCTTCACCACGATCTCGGGATCGATGAGACCGGTCGGGCGGATGATCTGCTCGACGACGCCATCCGCGATGCCCATCTCGTAACGGCCGGGCGTCGCCGACAGGTAGACGGTCTGGCCGATGCGCTCCTTGAACTCATCCCAGCGCAGCGGCCGATTGTCCATTGCGCTCGGCAGCCGGAACCCGTGCTCGACGAGGGTGCGCTTGCGCGAGGCGTCGCCCTCGTACATGGCGCCGATCTGCGGCACCGTGACGTGCGATTCGTCGATGACGAGCAGGAAGTCGTCTGGAAAGAAGTCGAGCAGCGTGTGCGGCGGCTCGCCGGGCTCACGGCCATCCAGATGGCGCGAGTAGTTCTCAATGCCGCTGCAGAAGCCGAGCTGCTGCAGCATTTCGAGGTCGAAGGTGGTGCGCATGCGCAGGCGCTGCGCCTCCAGCAGCTTGCCCTGGCGCTCGAACTCCGCGAGGCGCACGGCGAGCTCCTCTTCGATCGTCTTGATCGCCCGCTGCACCGTCTCGGTGCCCGCCGCATAGTGGGTGGCGGGGAAGATCGCGACCGCGTCCATCCGCTCGATCACGTCGCCCGTCAGCGGATGCAGCTTGTACAGTCCCTCGATCTCGTCGCCGAACATTTCGATGCGGATGGCGTACTCCTCGTACACCGGGATGATCTCGATCGTGTCGCCGCGCACGCGGAAGTTGCCGCGCGAGAAGTCGACGTCGTTGCGGTTGTACTGCATCGCGACGAACTGGCGGATGATCGCATCGCGGTCGTACTGCTCCCCCACCTGCAGCGCGACGAGCGCACGCAGATACTCCTCGGGCGAACCGAGACCGTAGATGCACGAGACGGTCGAGACGACCACCACGTCGCGGCGGCTCAGCAGCGAGTTGGTCGTCGAGTGCCGCAGCCGCTCGACCTCGGAGTTGATCGACGAGTCCTTCTCGATGAAGGTGTCGGTCTGCGGCACGTAGGCCTCAGGCTGGTAGTAGTCGTAATACGACACGAAGTACTCGACGGCGTTGTTCGGCAACAGGTCGCGGAACTCGTTCGCCAGCTGCGCGGCGAGCGTCTTGTTGTGCGCGAGCACGAGCGTCGGCCGCTGCACCTGCTCGACGAGCCAAGCAGTCGTCGCCGACTTTCCGGTACCCGTCGCACCCAGCAGCACGACGTCGGTCTCGCCCGCGTTGATGCGGGAGGAGAGTTCGGCGATCGCCTTCGGCTGGTCACCGCTCGGTTCGTACTCGCTGACGACCTCGAAGGGTCTGACGCTGCGCCTGGAGTCCATGCAATCCAGCCTAGGTCGCCCCTCCGACATCGTTCCCGTCGCACCTTCTGCGAGCGAATCGGCCGAACAGCCGCAGATCATGCGACGGGAACGTCGAGGACGAAGCGGATGCGGGCACCTGGCGGCAGCTGGAACGCGAGGGAGAGATCGTCGGTGGCGACGGCAGCGATGACGGGGTAGCCGCCGGTGAGCGGATGGTCGGGGCCGAAGAGCACGGGCTGACCGTCGGCCGGCACCTGGATGGCTCCGGTCACCACGGCCTCGCTCGGCAGTTCGCCCCAATGAGCGCGTTCGAGCGGCGTCTCTCCCTGCAGCCGCACGCCGACGCGGTCGCTCTGCGAGGTCACGAGCCACTCCTGCGTCAGCAGCGTGTGGACGCCCACGGCCGCGAACCAGTCATCCCGCGGACCGAGCGTGACCCGCAGCTCCACCAGCTCGCCCGGCTCGGGCAACGGCCGCGTCGACACGGCTTCGACGGCGAGGCCGGTGGCGCCCGGCCCGCGCAACGGGATCACGTCGCCCGTGCGCAGCGGCTCGCCGCCCACTCCCGAGAGCGTGTCGCACGACCTGCTGCCGAGCGCGGGCTCCCGCGTCATGCCGCCCCGGATGGCGAGGACGGCGCGCAGTCCGGTACGGGCCGTGCCGAGACGCAGCTCGTCGCCGTCGAACACGGCGAAGGGCATGCCTGGGGCCACGGGATGCTCCTCGTCGGCGTGTGCACAGACGGCATCCGTCTCGGCGCCCGCGAGCGCGATCACGCCCGCGCCGCGGAAGCGCAGCGCCGCGCCCCCGCCCGCGACCTCCAGCACCGCGTCGTCTGGTGCGTTGCCGACCGCACGGTTCGCCTCATGCAGCGCGACACGATCCGCCGCACCGGATGCACCGACCCCGAGGGCTGCGTGCCCCGGCCTGCCGCCGTCTTCGATGACGAGCTGTGGTCCAGGCGAGACGACTTCGACGGCGAAGACGCTGCGCAAGGCAGGAGCAGGCGGGGCCGATACGACGAGCGGCTCCCTTTCGGCACGCTCGAACCGCACATGATCGCCGGGTGCGAGCCGCGAAGGCGGTTCGCGGTGCAGATCCCACATCGGCTCCGCCGTCCTCCCGATCAGCTGCCATCCGCCCGGGCTCGATCGCGGATAGACCCCGGAGAACTCACCGGCCAGCCCCACGGCGCCCGCGGGCACACGCGTGCGCGACGTCGAACGTCGAGGCACGTCGAAGACCGGATCGTCGCAGACGAGGTATCCGAATCCGGGAGCGAAGCCGCAGAACGCGACCCGCCAGTGCGCAGCGGTGTGGCGGGCGATGACCTCGTCTTCTGACAGTCCGAGCAGCGCGGCGACGTCGGCAAGGTCTTCTCCGTCGTAGGTCACGGGGATGACGACCGTCTGACCGTCCAAGCCCGACACGGCGTCAAGCGGAATGGCCTCGAGCGCGCTGGTCAGTGCCGCCGCGGTCACGACCGCAGTATCTAAGCGCACCAGCAGGGTGCGCGCCGCCGG
>JASGDS010000139.1:0-6054 GCA_047607025.1 Microbacterium sp. | reverse complement strand
TCACTCGTGACGAAGCCCTCGGCCGACGCGCGCTCGAGGTCGCTCGGATAGACGACGAAGCGCACTCGCGCCTGATCGTGCCCGTTCGCGACCCGGCGGCGCCACCTGTCGAGGTTCCACCCGACCTCGAAGTCTTCGAAGCCGACGACCCCTCGGGCTGATGCCTGCGCAAGCGCGCCGTCGAGGGCACTGTCGAGAGCGTCGGGCGCGAGGTCGCCGAGTCGCGCGGAGATGCGGAACGCGTGCTCCTCGCGCACGATACCCGATCCGTCGTCGCTCCGCAGCTGCTCGCGCCGAAGCGCCGCGGAGTTCAGCCACATGCTGTGCAGGTCGGCGTTGATGAGGTAGGTCGGCACCTCGCCCGTCGCCGCGTCGAGCACGGCGAGGGACGGCTCATCCGGCCACAGCGCGTCGCGGTACTGCATGCCGACGCGGCAGCCGTCATGCCGCAGCGGACCCGTCGCGGCGAGAGCGGCGGCCGACGCCGAGGTCGCGGCGTTCTCCAGCGATACGCGCCCCTGCGCGAGCGCCCACTGCACGGTGTGCACGTGGTGATCCCAGAGACCCGGCACGACCCAGGCGCCGCCCGCATCGAGCACCGCGCCCGTGCGGCGAAGGTACCCGGCGGGTGCGATGTCGGCGATCGCGCCGCCGCGCAGCCACAGGTCGTAGAGGCCGTCGCGTTCGACATCCGGATGGGCGAGCAGTTCACGGCCCTCTCCCCCGGCGCGCACGTTCGCCACGACATCGACGGCGTCTCCAGGGCTCAGCGCTGGCATGTCGGACACCAGTAGAGCTTGCGCGCCAGCATCTCTTCGACGACGATCTCGGTGCCGCACACGCGACACGGCAGTCCCGCGCGGTGGTACACCCAGTGCCTGTCGTCGCGGCTGGCCATGGCGCGCCGCCACGCGTCGCCCTCCAGGCCGTCCATCGTCATCATCTGCCCGGTCTCGACGCCGACAGCCAGCAGAGCGCACCAGTCGCGCCAGAGCGCGCGCAGGGTGTCCGTCGGCACGTCCCTGCCCGGCGTGTGCGGATCGAGGCGCGCGCGGAACAGCATCTCGGCGCGGTAGACGTTGCCGATGCCGCTCACGACGGCCTGATCCATCAGCAGCTGGCCGATCGCGACATTCCTGCGGTGCGCGGCCGCGACGAAGCGCTCCCCGCCCTCGTCCTGGTCGCCGACGAGTGGGTCGGGGCCGAGCCTCGCGATGACCTCCGCGACCTGCTCCGGCGTCTCGACGACGCACGCGGTCGGTCCACGCAGGTCGGCGCAGACGGCATCGGTCAGCAGCCGCAGCCGCACCTGTCCAACGGGTTCGGGCGGCCACACTTCGACAGGCTCAGTGACCGGCGTCTCAGTAACCGGCCTCTCCGCGAGCGGCTTGGTCTGCTCCGACATGCGCACGCGGGCGCGCCGCGGTGCCCCGATCGACGCGAGCGAGTTCTCCCCCGCGTCATCGAACACGGTGCCGCGCTGGTTCGTCTGCCCCATGCGACCGTTCGCCGAGGCGATCGTGGCATCGATGAGAATGTCGCCCGCGAAGTCCCAGGCGCCGTAGAGGCCGAGGTGCACGCGCAGCCACACGCACTCGTCGAACTCGAGGAACATCTGCTTGCCGACCGCCTGCACGCCCGTCGCCGTGCGGCCGTCGAGCTGCGCCGCGCCCTGCGCGAACCTGCCCTGCGGACTGGAGGCTGCGACCGCACGTCCCATGAAGTTGCGGTCGAACTGCCGGGCGATGCGATGAACGGAATGACCCTCGGGCATTCCGGCTACGAGACCTTCCGCACGGCCGGCCCGTCGACGAGCGAACCATCCGCCTCGTAGGCGGCGAGCTGACCGATCCGACGAGCGTGGCGCTCATCGCCCGAGAACGGCGTGGCGATGAAGCGGTCGATGAAACGCACGGCGTCTTCGAACGTGTGCTGCCTGGCGCCGATCGCGATGACGTTGGCGTCATTGTGCTCGCGGGCGAGCTCCGCCGTCGACAGGTTCCACACGAGCGCCGCACGGATGCCAGCGACCTTGTTCGCCGCGATCTGCTCGCCGTTGCCCGAGCCGCCGAAGACGATGCCGAGGGCGGGGATGCCCGCGGTCTGGTCGGCGACGACGGCCTGCGCGGCCCTGATGCAGAAGGCGGGATAGTCGTCGAGCGGGTCGTAGTCGTCCGGCCCGTGGTCGTAGACCTCATGTCCCTGCGAGGCGAGGTGATCCTGCAGCCGCGTGGAGAACTCGAGCCCGGCATGATCGGTGGCGATGTGAATCCGCATGGGCTTCATTCTGCCGGAGGACCCGCTCACGGTGCGAGTCCCGCCGCCGCGGGTCGGAAGCCGAGCCGACCGTTCTCGCAGTCGCCCGGCCGCGACACGTCGTACCAGGGCCCGAGATCGGTGAGGTGTGGCCGCTCGGCCGCAGGCGTGCCGTTCAGACGCTCCTCGACGAGGTCGACGAGCCCGGCGACGAAGGCCGGATGGATGCTCGGCGTCTGCGTGCGCACCGACCGGATGCCGACCTCCTCGGCCGCCTGCGTGGCCGACGTGTCGAGATCCCAGAGCACCTCCATGTGGTCGCTGACGAACCCGAGTGGCACGATCGCGACGGCGCCCACGCCCTGCGCGGGCAGTTCACGGATCACGTCATTGACGTCCGGCTCCAGCCACGGCTGCGAGGCGGGCCCCGAGCGCGACTGGTAGACGAGCTCCCAGGCGATGTCCGCCGCAGCCGGAATCTCGGCGGCGAGCCTGTCCATGATGTGCCCGGCCACCGCCCTGTGCTGCGCGGCATACGCGCCACCCTCCGGCCACTCCACGTCACGAGGACCGGACAGGGCGGCATCCGCCATCGGAATCGAGTGCGTCGAGAACAGCACGCGCACGCCGGCGGGGGCGATGCCATCCGCGAGGAAGCCTTCGACGGCCTCGCGCACACCCTCGTAGAACGGCTCGACGAAGCCGGGGTGATCGAAGTAGAGCCGCACCTTGTCGATCGTCATCGGGTCATCGCCCTCACCGAGACCGGTATCGGTCAACGCCCGGGCGTAGTCCTCGCGGTACTGCCTGTCGCTCGAGTACGAGCTGTAGGCGCTCGTCGCCAGGGCCAGCACCGTGCGGTGCCCGTCATCGTACGCCTCGCGCACCGTGTCGTCGAGCATCGGCGCCCAGTTGCGGTTGCCCCAGTAAACAGGAAGATCGATGCCGCGCCGGGCGAGCTCGGCCTCCAGCGCCGCCTTCAGGCGCCGGTTCTGCTCGTTGATGGGGCTGACGCCGCCGAAGTGGCGGTAGTGCACGGCCACCTCTTCCAGCCGCTCATCGGGAATGCCGCGCCCCCGCGTCACATTGCGCAGGAACGGGATGACATCGTCCTGCCCCTCCGGCCCGCCGAAGCTCGACAGCAGCAGGGCGTCATATGCGACGGGCGTCTCGATGAACGGATCGCCGGGCGCAGCTGCTTCCGAGGCGAAGAGGACTTTTTCGGCGGTCGAGACATCAGCACAGCTCACATGGACCATCTTCGCACTTCGGTAGAAGTGGTGCGTTCGCAGAGACTGAGCGCGTAGGCTTGGCACGCTGTCGCCGCTCTCCCCGATTCGCGGCGGCTTCACCGTCTACCCACGGGAGTGCATCCAGTGCCTGGAGAAAACCTCACGCGCGTCGAAGCAGCGGAGCGCTCGGCCAACCTCAGAACGCAGTCGTACGAGATCTCGCTCAACCTCACCAAGGGCGACGAGGTCTTCGGATCCCGCAGCGTCATCCGCTTCACCGCGTCGCCTGGCGCGTCGACCTTCGTCGACCTGATCTCGCCCGATGTGCGCGAAGTCACGCTCAACGGTGCCGAACTCGACCCCACCGTCGTCTACACCGACGGCGCGCGCGTCGAACTGGCGGGGCTCCAGGCGGAGAACGTGCTCATCGTCGACGCGGACTGCAGCTACACCAATACCGGTGAGGGCCTGCACCGCTTCGTCGACCCCGTCGACGGCGAGGTCTACCTCTACTCGCAGTTCGAGGTGCCGGACTCGCGGCGCGTGTTCGCAGTGTTCGAGCAGCCAGACCTCAAGGCGACGTTCCAGTTCACGGTGACCGCGCCGGCGAACTGGAAGGTGGTGTCGAATCAGCCGACGCCAGAGCCGATCACCCACGATGACGGCAGAAACGCGACCTGGGGCTTCTCCCCCACGCCCCGCATCTCGTCGTACATCACCGCGCTCATCGCCGGCCCCTATGAGGAGGTGCGCTCCGAGCTGACCAGCGCGTCTGGGCGCGTCATTCCGCTCGGCGTCTTCGCGCGCAAGAGCCTGTGGCGGTATCTCGACGCCGACTACATCTTCGACACCACGCGCGCCGGATTCGCCTACTACGAGGAGAAGTTCGGCTACCCCTATCCGTTCGAGAAGTACGACCAGCTCTTCGTCCCCGAATTCAACGCCGGTGCGATGGAGAACGCGGGCGCGGTCACCTTCACCGAGACGTACGTCTTTCGCAGCAAGCCGTCGGACGCCGTCAAGGAGCGCCGCGTCGTGACCATCCTGCACGAGCTCGCCCACATGTGGTTCGGCGACCTCGTCACGATGAAGTGGTGGAACGACCTCTGGCTGAACGAGTCGTTCGCCGAGTGGGCATCGACCATCGCCACGGCGGAGGCGTCTGAGTGGGACACCGCATGGACGACCTTCACCATCGGCGAGAAGACGTGGGCGTATCGGCAGGACCAGTTGCCATCCACGCACCCGATCGTCGCCGAGATCAACGATCTCGAAGACGTGCAGGTGAACTTCGACGGCATCACCTATGCCAAGGGCGCGTCCGTGCTGAAGCAGCTCGTCGCGTGGGTGGGGCTCGACGCTTTCTTCCAGGGCGTCGGCGCCTACTTCCGCAAGCATGAGTACGGCAACACGACCCTGTCCGACCTGCTCGCCGAACTGGAGAAGACCAGCGGACGCAACCTTGGCGACTGGTCGCGCAAGTGGTTGGAGACGGCCGGTGTCAACACGCTCTCGCCGACCATCGAGAACGACGCGGATGGCCGGATCACCCGGTTCTCGATCACCCAGACCGCCCCGGCCGATTATCCGACCATCCGGCCGCACCGGCTCGGCATCGGCTTCTACGAGCTGAAGGGCGAGGCGCTGGAGCGCGCCCATTACGCCGAGATCGACGTGGACGGCGACCTGACGAAGGTCGACTCGCTGCTCGGGCGCAAGCGGCCCGACCTCGTGCTGCTGAACGACGGCGACCTCGCGTACGCGAAGATCCGCCTCGACGACGTCAGCCTCGCCACGGCCACCGAGCATCTGGCAGACATCGCCGACCCGCTCGCCCGCTCGCTCGTGTGGAGCGCCGCGTGGGATCAGGTGCGCGACGCCGAGACGCCGGCGAGCGACTACATCGAGCTGGTGCTGGCCAACATCGGCAGCGAGACCGAGTCGACCACCGTACGCACCACGCTCATGCAGCTGCGCACGAGCGCGAACTCCTATGTCGCGCCGGAGAGCCGTGACGCCGCCCGCGTGCGCGTCGCCGACGGACTGTGGCAGCTGCTCACGGATGCCGCGCCAGGCAGCGACCTGCAGCTGCAGCTGGCCGGCCAGTTCGCGCTGGCCGCAACCACCCCGCAGAACGTCGAGAACCTGCGCGCCGTGCGCGACGGATCCCTGGTGCTCGAGGGACTGACGATCGATGAGGAGCTCGGCTGGACACTGCTCGTCGGGCTCGCGCAGGCCGGTGCGGCAGACGATGCCGAGATCACCGCGGCGCTCGCCGCCGACAACACCGCGCAAGGGGCGGAGTTCGCGGCGCGGGCCCGCGCCGCACGGCCGACTGCCGAGGCGAAGGCCGAGGCGTGGGCGGAGCTCGTCGAGGACACGAAGCTCTCGAACACGGTGCTGCGCTCGGCAGCCATGGGATTCACCTCCCCCGGCAGCCGCGACGTGCTCGCGCCGTACGTGGAGAAGTACTTCGCGAGCATCCGCGACATCTTCGAGCAACGCACCTACCAGATCGCGTCGTACCTCGTGTACGGGCTCTACCCGTCCACGCTCGCGAACGAGG
>JASGDS010000138.1:0-4187 GCA_047607025.1 Microbacterium sp. | reverse complement strand
GTCGAGACCAGGCACCTCGATCAGCTCCTGCCAGCGGGTGACGCGGTGCTCGGCTCCGTACTCGTCGCCGAGCGAGGCGAGCAGCTCCTCCTCCTGCCCCGCGATGCCGATGATCTCCACGCCATCCAGCGCCGCGTAGCCCTTCAGATGCTGCTGGCCGGCCCATCCGAGCCCGACCACTCCGACGCGCAGGGCGCGACTGTCCCCTGACATCACCACTCGCTCTCTCTCAACCCTTGACCGCGCCCGAGGTGAGTCCGGACACGATGCGCTTCTGGAAGATCATCACGACGATCAGCAGCGGGATGGTCACCAGCACGCTTGCCGCGCTGATCGTGCCGATCGGCTGATCGAACTCACTCGCCCCCGTGAAGAACGCGATCGCGACGGGCACCGTCTGCGCCCTCGGCGTCGACGTCAGCGTGGCGGGCAGCAGGAACTCGTTCCACGACGAGATGAACACCAGAATACCTGTCGTCGCGATGCCTGGCACGGCCAGCGGCAGGATGACCCGCCAGAACGTCGACGCGGGGCTCGACCCGTCGATCGATGCGGCCTCCTCCAGCTCCCTCGGAATCTCGCGGAAGAAGGAGGTGAGGGTGAACACAGCCAGCGGCAGCGTGAAGGTGAGCTTCGGAATGACGAGGCCGATGAGCGTGTCGTAGAGCCCGAGCGTCGACCATAGGTCGAACATGGGCGCCGCGATCGCGATGACCGGGAACGTCGTCACAGACAGGATCATGGTGGTGATCGCGCCCTTGCTCTTGAGCGGCAGGCGCGCGAGCGCATACGCCGCTGCCGAGCCGAACAGCAGGGCGAGGGCGGTCGTCGTCGTCGACACGATGACCGAGTTGCGCACGGCGACGAGGAAGTCGGCGTTCGCGAACACGTCGAGATAGTTCTGCATCGACGGGTGGGATGGCCACAGGTCGGCGCTCGAGAGCCCCGCCCCCACCTTGAGCGAGGTGTTGATGAGCCAGTAGAACGGGATGAGCGAGGCGATCATGACGATCGCGATCACGATCCAGAGCACGGGACCCACCTTGGCACGCGTGGGCGAGACGGGCTTGCGACGGCGCGGGTTCACCGCCCGCAGGGCTGCCGTCTGAGACATCACTTCCCCTTCCCCGTATCGGCGCGCAG
This sequence comes from Microbacterium sp., assembly GCA_047607025.1. Taxonomy (GTDB): domain Bacteria; phylum Actinomycetota; class Actinomycetes; order Actinomycetales; family Microbacteriaceae; genus Microbacterium. Next base: position 3,044 of record JASGDS010000138.1, on the reverse strand, counting down.
ATTGCTGCCGGAGAAGCGGATGTACACGAGCGCGACGATCATCACGACGATGAAGGTGAGGATCGACAGCGCAGATCCCTCGCCGACGAGCCGAGACTCGCGCAGCTGCTGATAGGCCAGCAGCGACATCGACGTGGTGCCGTTCGCCCCGCGCGTCAGCACGAACGGCAGGTCGAACACGCGCAGCGCGTCGAGCAGCCGCAGCATCGCCGCAAGCGCGATCGCAGGCCGCAGCAGAGGCAGCGTCACCCGGAAGAACGTCTGCAGCTTGGATGCGCCATCCAGTGCCGCCGCCTCATACACGTCGTCGGGAATCACCTGCAGCCCTGCCAGCACCAGCAGCCCGACGAACGGCGCCGTCTTCCAGACATCCGCGACGATCAGGATGGCCATGGCGTAACCGGGTTCGGCGAGCCAGATGATGTCACCGGCAGGCAGGCCGATGCGGGTGAGCACGGTGGTGACGAGGCCGAGGTGCGGGTCGAACATCGTCTGCCAGGTGATGGCGCTGACCACCGTGAGGATCGCGTAGGGCACGAGCAGCACGCTGCGCAGCACGGCTCGCCCCCTGAAGGCGAGGTTCAGCAGCAGCGAGATGCCGACGCCGATGATCACCTCGAGGATCACCGAGATGATCGCGAAGACGAAGGTGTTGGCGACGGCATGCCACCAGCTGCTCTCGGTCAGCGCTTCGGCATAGTTGCCGAGGCCGACGAACCGGCTGAGGCCGGCGACCTTCAGGCTGTACTGATTGAGCGACAGCCAGATCGCATAGCCGATCGGGAACGCGGCGACGAGCGCCATGAGCACGACCGCCGGGGTGACGAACCACCGGGCGGTGCGGCGCGCGTCGGCATCGATGACCGATGCGCGCCGCTTCGCGCGGGGGGCAGCTGCGATGCTCACGTCAGAACGTGTCCTGCGCCTTTTCGATGTCGGCGGCCATCTGCGTGACCGTCTCATCGATGTCGGCGCCGTTGTTGAGCACCTCGTACACGCTCGTGTAGATCGCGCTGGAGATCTGCGCGTACACGGGCGAGGTCGGACGCGGCTGGGCCGCCTCGACGGAGTCGAGCAGCGTGGAGGCGAACGGGATGGCCGCCTGCACGTCGGCGTCGCTGTAGACGTCGCCGCGCACGGAGGCCTGCGAGTTGTTGATCATCATCTGCTTCTGGAACTCCTCACCAGAGGCGTACTTGATGAACGCGACCGCACCACCGGGATTCTTCGTCGCGAGCGGAACGGCGAAGTTCCATCCGCCGAGCACACCGTCCGGCTTCGTCGACTCGTCGAAGGCGGGGAGGGCGGCGACGCCGAGGTTGTCGGTCATGCCCGCCGTCTGCGCCGAGACGTAGGCGTTCGGCCAGTTGCGCTCGTAGGCGCCGTCTCCCGCCTGGAAGGCGAGCATCGTGGCCGCCTCGTCGTAGGTCAGCGACGCCTTGTCGATGGCGCCGTTGTCGAGGCCATCCTTCAGGAACTGCAGCACGGTGCGGGTCTGGTCGGAGTCGATGATGACGTTGCCGTCGTCGTCGAGCACGCCACCGCCTGCGGAGTAGAGGAACTCCAGGAAGCCGACGGTGAGACCCTCATACGGCTTCAGCTGCAGGAAGATCTTGTTCGCCGGGTCCTTCTCGGCCTCTTCGAACAGGCCGGTCCAGGTGTCCGGCGCGTCGACGAGGTCGGAGTTGTACAGGATGAGCGCGGCGTTCGTGTAGAACGGGGTGCCCCAGTTCTTTCCGCCGTACTCGGTCGTCGCGAGCACCGACGGCAGGATGCCGTCGCCGATCTCGGAGACGAGTTCGGTCTGGTCGTAGAGCCAGCCCTGCGACGCCCACTCGGCCGTCCAGGTGACGTCGGTGAGGTATACGTCGCACTCGTCGCTGCCGCCTTCGAGGCGCTGCACCGCGGCGGTGCGCGCCTTGTCGGTGTCGGGGCCGAGGGCGACGTAGGTCGCCTTCACGGCATCCTGCGATGCGCTGAACGCGTCGACGACATCGCCCTGAACGCCGTTGTCCTTGCCGCCGCAGACGGTGATGTCGCCCGACGCGTCGGCGTCGGATGCCGCATCGAGCGCCTTGGTGTCGGCGACGGGCTCGTCATCGGTTCCCGTGCGTGCGCCTCCGCCGCTGCAGCCGGCGGCGAGCAGCGTCAGCGCACAGACCGTGGCGAGGGCGGGCAGCACGCGCCTGCGCGCTGCGGGATGTGCGGATGAGGTCATGGCCTCACACTCCTTCGTGTGGATGCTAGATCGATCTAGCAATGCGACGATTGTGACACGACCATCCGGCCAGGTCAACGGCTGCCGCGAGATTCGCTACCGTTCTGTGACCGTCGGGGCGCACCCACACGACTCGCGGATGACGAGCTCGGGATCGAGGAAATGCGCGCGGGCGGGACCTTCGCGGTCGGCGAGCCTGCTCACGAGCGCGGTGGCGGCAGCCCGTCCCATCTGCGCGGGATGACTCGACACGGTCGTGAGCCGTGGGTTCCAGTAGGCGGCGAGTTCGACGTCGTCGAAGCCGATGATGCGCACCACGCGCTCGACACCGGCATCCGCCAGCGCACGGTGCACGCCGAACGCGACGATGTCGCTCATGCAGAGGATGCCGTCTGGAACCTCGTCCCGCGCCAGCAGCTCGCGGCCGGCCTGGAAGCCACCCTCGGCGCTCAGCGCAGTGGCCGCCTCGATGAGCGCGTCTGGACGCCCGGCGGCGCGCAGCGCGTCGAGCGCGCCCTGGCGGCGCAGCTCGGAGGCCGAGGAAGGGCGATCGGCGCCGACATAGGCGAGACGCTCGACGCCGTGCGCGAGCAGGTGCTCGGTGGCGAGCCTGCCGCCGGCGACATCGTCTGGTCCGACGTAGTCGACCATGCCCTCCGGCACCATGCGCGAGTAGCTGAGCGCGGCGATGCCTGCGGCATCCAGGGTCTCGACCACCTGCGGCATCGTGTCTTCGACGGCCGCGATGATGACGCCGGTGACGCCGAACTCGCGCATGCTGCGCAGCACACGGTTCTGGCGGTCGAGGCTGCGCTGGCTCGAGCCG
>JASGDS010000137.1:0-17597 GCA_047607025.1 Microbacterium sp. | reverse complement strand
GCCTTCGACCGCGACATCAACACAGGTCTGACACAGGAGAAGGACATGGGTTTTCCTCCCATCAATACCCGGCGCGAGGACGAGGATGACGCCTGCTGGCAAATGCGCGTCGATCTGGCCGCCGTTCACCGCCTTGCGGTGCAGAACGGTTACAACTCGGGCATCTTCAACCACTTCACCGCCCGCGTTCCCGGCACCGACGACCGCTATTACCAGATCCCCTTCGGCACGCATTGGGCCGAGGTGCAGGCTTCTCATTTCATGGAAGTCGGCTATGACGGCACCATCCACAAGGGCACCGGTGACGCGGAGCTTTCCTGCATCTGCATCCATGGCCCGATGCACCGGCTGGCCGATCATGCCGCCGTGGTGCTGCATACGCATATGCCCCATGCCAGCGCGCTGACCCGATTGGCCGACCAGCATATCCTGCCGATCGGCCAGACCGAACTGGGCACGATCAGCCAGATCGCCTATGACGAGAGCTATGGCGGCTTTGCCTATGATCCGGCCGAGGGCGAGCGGCTGACCAACGTCCTGGGCAGTCGCAACGTGCTGATGATGGCCAACCACGGCGTGACCGTCGTGGGCCGCACGGTGGCCGAAGCCTGGGACCGGCTCTATTATCTGGAACGCTCGGCGCAGGTGCAGCTTTACGCGATGTGGACCGGCAAGCCGCTGCGCATCCTGCCCGACGAGATGGTGCAGGCGACGATGGAGGCCTACAAGCAGCCGCCCAAGATGTATGGCGGCAAGAAGAACAGCGAGCATCACTTTGCGGCGCTGAAGCGGCTGCTCGACAAAAGCGAGCCGGACTATCGCGATTGACGCATATGCAGGTCATCTCCCCCGACCTTGCCCGGAATGCTGCCGCCCTGCGAGAAACGGTGACGATCCGGGCGGCGGACTTGCCGCTGGACGGGGTGGACCAACCCCAGGCCGTTGCGGTGATCGCCCGCACCGACGGGCCTGCCTACCGCCCGCCCGGCGCCTTCATGGTGATCGGGGCAGGGGGGTGCCATGCGGGGAATCTGTCCTCGGGTTGCATCGACGCCGACATCCTGCTTTGGGCCGAGGAGGTCGTCCGAACCGGGCAGGCGCAGCGATTGCGTTACGGGCTGGGCTCGCCCTTTCGCGATCTGGTGCTGCCCTGCGGCGGCGGGCTGGATATTCGCGTGCTGCCGATCGGCGCGGTCGGCGATCTGGACGGTCTGCGGCAAAGCCTGCGCGAAAGGCGGCCGGTCGATCTGTTCCTGTCCGGGGATGAGCTGACGCTTCAGGACCGACAGGGTGCCGATCTGCACATCCGCGTGCTGCCAGACCTGCGCTTCGTCACCTTCGGCAAGGGACCCGAGGTGATGGCCTTTGCCAGCATGGCCGCCGGGGCGGGCTATGAGACGCTGATCTTTGCCCCCGAGGACGAGCTGTCGGCCCTTTCCGAGCATCCGCGCTTGAAGCTGCGCCCCCTGCCTGCGCGCGGCGGGTTGGAGGCAGGGCTTTTCGACAGCCATACCGCCGCCACACTTTTCTTTCACGACCACGATCTTGAGCCTGGGATACTGGCCGCGGTGCTGCGAAGCGATGCCTTCTATGTTGGCGCGCAGGGCAGTCGACGGGCGGCCGCTAACCGCCTTGAAAGCCTGCGCGCGATGGGGCTGCCGGAGGCGGCGCTGGCGCGGATGCGCGGGCCGATCGGGCTGATCCCCTCGACGCGCGATGCGCGGACGTTGGCGGTTTCTGTGCTTGCCGAGGTTTTGGCCGGAGCGGTGCCTCAATGATGGTCATCTTGCGATCGACCCGTCGGTGCCGGTTGCGCGGCATGGAAAATCTCTTGCGAGATTATGTTGAATATGAAAAATTCGATCAAATAAAATAATGGCTGGACAGCCGTTGGATGCATCGAAGCGGCCAAGCCGTGGATGCCAGCAACAGGGAAACGCACTCATGCAGATACGAATGAACCGCCGCCGATTCACCGGGACGCTTCTTGCCGGCACCACGCTGCTGGCCTCGCCCTATATCCGGCGCGCGAACGCGCAGGATGCGCGGCAGGGCGGGACGCTGATTATCTCGCTGCTGGATTCGCTGCCGTCGCTGCACACCATGCTGCGCACCACCGGCAATGCCTGGCGCGTGGTGTCCAACCTTTACAACACCCTGACCAGGCTGACTCCGGAAGGCGGGGTCGAACCGGAGCTGGCCGAAAGCTGGGAAGCGAACGATGCGCTGACCGAATGGACGTTCAAGCTGCGCCCCGGCGTGAAGTTCCATGACGGCAGCGTCCTCTCCGCCGCGGACGTGACGGCGACCTTCGCCAAGCTGATGGACCGCGAGTTGGTGGCCCGGCACGCGCAGGATGTCGGCCCCCTAGAATCGGTCGAGGCCGTGGATGATCTGACGGTGCGATTCAAGCTGTTCTCGCCCTTCGCGGAACTGGCGCGGCAACTGGCCTTCGCGCCGACCAAGATCGTGGCCAAAAGTGCTCTGGACGATTTCGGCTCGCTTGACACCAAGCCGGCCGGCACCGGACCTTTCCGCCTGGTCAGCTTCACCGCCAACAGCGAGGTGGTGATGGAGCGCAACCCCGATTATTTCCTCGGCCCGGTGCCGCTGGAGCGCGTGATCGTGCGGATGCTGCCCGATGCGACGGCGCAGCTTGCCGCGCTTCAGAACAAGGAGATCGACCTCATCTGCGAGGCGACGGGCGACACCTACTCGCGCGGTGTTGCCTTGGGCGGGACGACGGGGCTCGTGGCGGGCGGTGGCACGATCTATCCGATCCGCATGTCACGCATCCAGCCCCCCTTCGACGACCTTCGCGTGCGCAGGGCCTTCGCGCTTGCGATGGACAGGCAGGGCTTCGTCGACGCGCTGACCCATGGCACGGGTGCCATCGGCGACGACCAGCCCGTGTCCGAGATGTATGAATTCTATGACAAGGGCACCGGGCCGGACCAATACAACCTGGAGACCGCGCAGCAATTGATGAAGGAAGCCGGTTACGGCGGCGGCACCTCGGCCAAGTTCGTGATCGCGTCCTCGGGCGTCGATCGCCGCAACCAGACCGAGCTCATGCAGGCGATGGCGTCACAGATCGGCCTGAACCTCGAGATCGAACTGGTCGATACGCTCGTCTTCGACCAGCAATATTGGGGCAAGCTGGATAACAACAACGTCGGCTGGTATGGCGCGCGCGCCTCGATCGACGCGCTTCTGACCATGATGATCCACACCAAGCAGGGCCTGAACGACGTCGGCTGGGGAACCGAGGAAACCGATAAGATGCTGGATACCGCACGCGGCACGCTTGACCCGGTCGTGCGCGCCAAGATCTATGCCGAGCTTCAGCAGCGCCTGCGCGACGACAAGCCCTATATTATCCCGGCCTTCTACCGGAAGATGGGGGTTTGCAACGAATATGTGCAGAACGTGCCCTTCCCGGGCAACCAATGGGACATGGTCTTCGACAAGACCTGGATGACCGAAGCGGCGCCGCAGCGGAGCTGATCCCACCGCTTGGACCGATTTCGCCGCCGCCACGCGGCGAAATCATCTCTCCCATGCCCGCCTTCGCAGTCTATCTGAGGCCAGCTTATGATGAGATCCTACCCCGCCATGAACTCTCCCCTGACGCTTCGGGGGCAGACCTTCAGAAACCGCATCTTCATGGCTAACCACGGGCAGGGCCTGGCGCAGGAAAGCGACCGGCTGGAATTCTATCGCCTGCGGGCGCAGGCCGGGGTGGCGATGTTCGTCACCGAAGCCTATGCGGTCGTGCTGCCGACGCAGCGCCCACCGGCGCGGACGGGGGCGGACGATTCCTGCATCCCCAAGGTGCGTGCCATCGTCGAGACCTGCCGGGCGCATGGCGCCGGGGTCGTCGCCCAGATCCTGCACCAGACCCATGGCACTGCCTATGGGCCGGACGGCGTCTATGAAATGCGCTATGCGCCCAGCGATCAACCCGACGAACTGTATCGCGTCATGCCTCGCGAAATCCGCCATGACGAGATTCTGGAACTGGTCGAGCAGTTCGGTCATACCGCCGACCGGATGCGCCGCGCCGGCGTGAACGGCGTGGAGATCAACGTCGCGGGCTATCTGCACTGGCTGTTCCTGGGCGAGAAGTTCAACCATCGCGAGGATGAATTCGGCGGGTCCTTCGAAGGGCGGATGAGGTTCCTGGACCTGACTCTGCGCGAGATGCGCCGCCGGGTGGGCGAGGATCTGATCCTGGGCGTCCGCCTTTCGGGGAACGAGGGCGAGCCGGGCGGGGCGCTTTCCTCGGAAATCCTGGATATCTGCCACTATCTCGATGAGCATGGGCTGGTTGATTACATCAGCCTGCGCGCCGGGTCCAAGGACACGATGGAGGGGGCGCCCTGGATCGTGCCCTCGATGCACACGCCCTCGGCCTATGCTGGCGGCCCGGCGAAGGAGTTGAAGAAGCGCATCAACACCGCCGTCTTCGTGACCGGCCGGATCAACACGCCCGAGCTTGCAGAGGAACTGGTCGCGCAGGGCGGCATCGCCATGATCGGCATGGTGCGCGCCCTTTTGGCCGACCCGCTGTTCGTGGAAAAGGCGGCGGCGGGACGTGGCGAGGATATCCGCGCCTGCATCGGCTGCAACCAGGCCTGCATCGGGCATTTCGACCGCAATCGCAGCATCTCGTGCATCCAGCACCCGCAATCGGGCCGCGAAACCCGCTATCCGACCCGGATTCCGCTGGCGGATGAGCGGCGGCGGGTTGTGGTGGTCGGCGGCGGCCCGGCCGGGATGAAGGCGGCCTCGGTCGCCGCGCAGCGCGGTCATGACGTGACGCTGTTCGATGCCGGAAAGCAGCTTGGTGGCCAGGCGCAACTGGCGCAAAGCCTGCCGGGCCGGGCCGAGTTCGGCGGCCTGATCACCAATCTGCAATCCGAGCTTCTGCGCTTCGGCGCCGATATACGCCGGCAAGAGGCGACGGGTGAGGACATTCGCGCCCTGTCGCCCGATGCCGTCATCCTGGCGACCGGAAGCCTGCCCTATGCTCCGCCGCTCGAAGGCGATTTTCAGGACATGAGTGTCCATGCCAATGACGTGGTCTCGGGACAGGCGAAGGTGGGCGGCTCGGTGGTTATCGCCGACTGGCGCTGCGACTGGGTCGGCATCGGCGTCGCGGAAATGCTGCAAGCCCAGGGGCGCCGCGTGCGGCTTTGCGTGAACGGGGAAACGGCGGGCGAACTGCTGGACCGGATCACGCGCTATCACGCCATCGGGCGACTGCATCGCGCCGGGGTGGAAATCCTGCCCTATCTCAGCATATTCGGCGCCGATTCCGGCACGGTCTATTTCCAGCACATCATCACCCGCGATGCCGTGGTGCTGGAGGATGTGGACACGCTGGTCCTTGCCAGCGGCATGCGCCGCCACGATCCGTTGGCGCAGGAATTGCGCGATTTCGGCCCCGCGCTGCATCTGGTCGGTGACTGCTTGACCCCCCGCACGGCGGAGGAAGCGATCTATGACGGCTTCCGTGCCGCGATGGCTGTCTAGGCCGGGAAAATGCCTGCTCGTTTCGCAATCACATATGGAAAGCAGGCCAGGATTTCAGTTGTAAAATATGATCAAATATTTAGTATTTGGCTAAATAATGCCATCTATGGCGAATCTGGAAGGAAGTGAATCATGGTCGTGAGCGCGGGGAGGGAGTTTCTGGCGATACCGGGGCCGACCGTCATTCCTGATGAGGTGCTGCGCGCGATGCACCGCCCGTCGACCGATATCTATTCGGAGCCGATGACGGAATTCACCCGTGTTCTGCAACGCGACATTTCCGAACTGTTCCGCAGCAAGGGGCGCAGCTATATCTATATCGGCAACGGCCATGCCGCCTGGGAAGCGGCGCTGACCAATGTTCTGTCGCGGGGCGACAAGGTGCTGGTGCTGGAAAGCGGCGTCTTCGCGGTCAGCTGGGGGCGGGTCGCCAGCGCCCTGGGCGCCGAGGTCGAACTGCTGCCCGGCGCCTGGAACCGAGCCGTCCGTCCCGACGAGGTCGAGCGGCGCCTGCGCGAGGATACCGCGCATGAGATCAAGGCGGTCCTGGTCGTGCAGGTCGATACCGCCTCGGGGGTGGTGAACGACATCGAGGCCATCGGCCGCGCCATCCGTGCCGCCGGCCATCCGGCGCTTTATGTCGTGGATGCGGTGGCCTCGCTGGGTTGCATGCCGTTCGCGATGGACGAATGGGGCATCGACCTGGCCATGTCCGCCTCGCAAAAGGGCTTGATGGGGCCGCCGGGCCTTGGTCTCGTGGTGGCCGGCGACCGGGCGCTCGCGGCGCATCGGACCGCCGACATGCGCGCGCCCTATTGGGACTGGACGCCGCGCGACGGCGAGACGCATTACCAGAAATATGCAGGCACGCCGCCGTTGCATCTGCTTTATGCGCTGCGCGAGGCGCTGGACATTCTCAAGCGCGAAGGGCCGGAAAACTCATTCCGGCGCCACCGGCTGCTGGGCGGCGCGGTGCGCCGCGCGGTGGAAATCTGGGGCAGCGCCGGGACCATGCGGCTGAACATCCTGAACCCGGCGGAATGCTCGGACACGGTGACGAATGTGGCGGTGGACGGCTTCCACCCCGAGGTGATCCGCAAATACGCGCGGGAAAAATGCGGCGTGATCCTGGGCGTGGGCCTGGGGGAATCGGCCGGCGTCGGTTTCCGCATCGCCCATATGGGCCACACCAACGCGCCCACGGTGCTGGGTGTGCTGGGCGTGATCGAGATGGCGATGCGGGCGCTGGACATCCCGCATGGCAAGGGCGGCGCGCAGGGAGCCATCGACTATCTGGCCGCCAATGTGCCCGCGTGATGGGGCCACGGTAAGGAAGGTGATCGGATGAAGCCGGCGAAATTCGATTATGTGGCGCCCGAAAGCCTGGACGAGGCGATCGCGCTGCTGGCCGCCAATCCCGACGACGCCCAGATCATCGCCGGCGGGCAAAGCCTTACGCCGATGCTGAATTTTCGCATGGCGGGGGCGGCGCTGCTGATCGACATCAACCGGATTGTGGGCCTTTCGGGCATCCGCCTGGGCGATGACGGCGCGGTGCATATCGGCGCGACGACCCGTCACCGCGATGTGGAACTCAGCCCGCTGGTCGCCCGGCATCTGCCCCTGGTCCATGCCGCGATGCCCTATGTCGCCCATGTAGCCGTCCGCAATCGCGGCACCATCGGCGGCAGCCTGTGCCTGGCCGAGCCCTCGGCGGAATGGCCCGCGCTCTGCATCGCCTGCGAGGCCGAGATCGTCCTGGCAAGCCCGCGCGGGCGGCGGCGGGTCACGGCGGAGGAGTTTCCGCTGGCGCCCTATACCACCTCGCGCGAGGAGGATGAGATCCTGGAGGAGGTGATCTTCCCCGCCTGGCCCGCAAACCGCCGCTTCGGCTTCGAGGAGGTGTCCCGCCGCGCCGGCGATTTCGCCATCATCGGCATCGCCAGCGTTCTGGATCTGGGCACGGATAGACGGATCAACGCGGCGCGAATCGTGGCCTTTGGCTTGGGCGACCGGGCCTTGCTGCTGGATGCGCCCTCTGCCGCGCTGCTGGGCCGGGTGCCGGAAGAGGCGGCCGTAGCGGCGGCCATCGCCTGCGCGGACGAGGGGCTGGAATTCGATTCCGATTTTCACGCCAGCGCCGCCTATCGGCGCAGGCTGGTGCAAAGACTGGTCGGCAGGACGCTGCGCGCTGCCCTTGGGATCAAGACGGAGCAGGACGGATGACCCAGTTGATCGAAGTTTCGATGGTGGTGAATGGCGAAAGGCGCTCGGCCCTGGCCGAGCCCAGGCACAGCCTTGCCCATTTCCTGCGCGACAAGCTGCGCCTGACGGGCACGCATCTGGGATGCGAACATGGTTCCTGCGGGGCTTGCACGGTGCTTGTCGAGGGGCGCTCGGTCCGGGCCTGCCTGATGTTTGCTGTTCAGGCCCAGGACGCGAACATCACCACCATCGAAGGCATCGCCCAGGGCGACGAGCTTTCGGACCTGCAACGCGCATTCCAGCGCAACCACGCGTTGCAATGCGGTTTCTGCACCCCAGGCCAGATCATGGCCGCGACCGAGCTTCTGGCCGACAACCCCGATCCCTCGCCGGATCAGGTGCGCCATGCCATGTCCGGCAATATCTGCCGCTGCACCGGATATGTGCCGATCATTGACGCGATCCTGGAGGTCGCGGCGGGGCGTCGGGAAAGCGCGGCCCAGCAGGTGGCGGAATGAACCACGATCCGGTCGACCCGAATGCCTCGCCCCTTGGCCAGCCCATCGAACGGCGCGAGGATGTCCGCTTCCTGACCGGCAAGGGACTTTACACCGACGACATCCAGCTTGACGGCATGGTCCATGCCGTCGTGCTGCGCAGTCCGATGGCCCATGCGCGCATCCTGTCCGTCGACACGGACGAGGCGCGCCGGATGCCGGGGGTGGTCGATGTGATCGCCTTTGCCGACATCGCCGATACCGCCCAGCCCATCCCGGTGCGGCTGGCGCAGCTTCCGGGGCGGTTCAAGGAATATTCGCAAATGCCCCTGGCAGGCGACAAGGTGCGCTATGTCGGAGAGCCGATCGCCGTCGTCGTGGCCAGCAGCGCCTATGAGGCCGAGGATGCCGCCGAACTCATCGCCGTCGAATTCGAGGAACTGCCCGCCGTCGTCACTTTTGCGGATGCCCGCAGGGACGAGACCCTGCTGCACGAGGATCTGGGCAGCAATATCTCGACCAATTACACCGTCGGGCGCGGTGACATAGACGCCGCCTTCCGCGATGCCGCCTATACCCGCAAGGAGCGGTTCCGCACCGGCCGCCATTCGGGCGTGCCCCTGGAAACCCGCAGCCTGATCGCCGACTGGAACCCGGACACGGAACGGATGCGGATCTGGGGCGTCAACAAGGTGCCCTTCGCCGTGCGCGACATGGTGGCCCGGATGCTGCGGATGGAACCCGAGCACATCGACATGCTGGCCAGCGATGTCGGCGGCGGTTTCGGCGTCCGGGGCGAATTCTACCCCGAGGATTTTCTGATCCCCTTTCTTGCCAGGCGGCTGGGGCGGCCGGTGAAATGGATCGAGGATCGGCGAGAGCATCTGATGGCCACCGCCCATGGTCGCGAGATGGAATGCGAGATCGAGATTGCCGTCGATGCCGATCAGATGATCACCGGGCTGCGGGCCAGTGTGACGGTCAATCTGGGCGCCTATGTGCGCCCGAACGCCGGAGTGGCGCCGGCGAAATGCGGCCAGGCCCTGCCGGGGCCTTTCCGCATTCCGCATTACCAGTGCGAGATCACCACCGTCCAGACCAACAAGACCCCCGCCGCCTCGTATCGCGGGCCGGGGCGCTACGAATCCGCGTTCTTTCGCGAAAGGATCATCGACCTGGCGGCGGCGGATCTGGGGCTGGACCCGGCCGAGTTCCGGCTGAAGAACCTGATCACCGCCGCCGAGCAGCCCTATGACATCGGCAGCCTGGTGCCCTATCTGGGGCCGGATTCCTATGATACCGGCGATTATCGCTCGACCCTGAACTGCGTGCTGGAAAAGATCGACTACGACCGGATCAAGGCGCTGCGCGGCAGGAAGATCGACGGGCGCTATCACGGCATCGGCATGTGCTGTTTCGTGGCCTCGGCCGGCGGCGGTCCGGGCGAGCATGTGCTGATCGAGGTCGAGGGGCCGGGCAAGGTCCATCTTTACATCGGATCGTCGGGCGCGGGGCAGGGCTACGAGACCTCGATGGCGCAGATATTGGCCCATGAGCTGGGGATCGGTTTCGACGACATCGTGGTGCATCACGGCGGCACCGCGAAACTGCCCTATGGCTATGGCTCGTGGCACAGCCGCAGCACGGTGATGGCTGGCAATGCGATCACCAATGCCGCCAGGACGCTGATCGACCAGATGATCGAATTGACCGCCGACCGCGCCGGGCTAGGCAGCCAGGCCCTGGAATATCGCGCCGGCGCCGTCTATCCGCGCGGCAAGGATACGCCGCTTGCGACGCTCGACAGCCTTGCCGAGCAGATCGGGGCGGACGAGGTGCGCACGGTTCTTGCCGCGCCCGGCCTCTACGAGACCAACGAACTGACCTATACCTATGGTGCGCAGGTCGCGCATGTCGCGGTGGATGCCGATACCGGCAAGGTCGAGGTGATCCGCTTCGTCACCTCCGAGGATGTGGGTCGCGTCATCAACCCCCTGACCACGCATGGCCAGTCCATCGGCGGCACGGTGCAGGGCATGGGCCCGGCCTTCCTGGATGAATTCGTCTATGATTCCAGCGGGCAGTTGCTGACCGGCAGTTTCGCCGACTATCTGGTCCCGGTCGCGACCGATTTTCCCGTGGTCGAATCCATCACGCTGACCGAATACCCCTCGGCCCGCAACCCGCTGGGGGTCAAGGGCGCCGCCGAAGGCGGGATCGGCGCGCCCGGCGGCTGCCTGGGCAATGCCGTCGGCGATGCGCTTCGGCCCCTGGGGATCGTGGTGCGCGAACTGCCGATGACGCCAAGCCGCATCGCCGCCCTGCTGGAGGAGGCCGGGTGCTGACCGCCATGCCGAACCGCGAAATCATTTGCCTCAGGAGAATACGATGACCACACTCGCCAATGCCCTTGCGCCAGCGATGCGGTTCCGCCCGGAAGGGATGTCCGCCTCTGAGTGGCAGGCCCGTCTGGAACTGGCGGCCTTTTACCGGCTGGCCTATGATCTCGGCTGGTCGCAGACGATCTACAACCATATCAGCCTTGCCCTGCCGGACGAGGAAGGCGCCTTCCTGATCAACCCCTACGGCCTGCTTTATTCCGAGGTGACGGCCAGTAATCTGGTCAAGATCGACTGGAACGGCAAGAAGCTGGCCGAAAGCGAATATCCGGTCAACCCGGCGGGCTTCATCATCCATAGCGCCATCCACAAGGCGCGGCCCGACGCGGCCTGCATCATCCACACCCATTCCGTCGCGGGGATGGCGGTGGCCTGCAAGGCCGACGGGCTGCGCTACGATAATTTCAACAGCGCCGGGTTCTATGGCCGGATCGGCTATCACGACTTTCAAGGCATCACCACCGACGAGGAAGAAAAGGACAGCCTGGTCGAAAGCCTCGGCCCGACCAATGACGTGCTGATCCTGCGCAATCACGGGTTGCTGACCGTCGGTCCCAACGTTCCCGAGACCTTTGAGACCATGTGGCTGCTGGAACGCGCCTGCGAGATCCAGCTTGTCACCTACAGCCATGCCGGCCCGCCGCAGGAAATCCCGCAGGAGGTGCTTGAGGGCTATCCCCGCCGCCGCGCGATGATGAACCGCACCAACGACCGGCGCGGCGGGCTGTTCTTCGCGGCGCTGGCGCGCAAGTCCTTCGGTTCGTTCGACGCCATCGTGTGAGGCTGAAGGCATGACCCGATCCGCGCCCCCCGTCCTGCTGGTGAACCCGCTGCCCGACGCGCAGACATGGCTTCGGCTGCTGGCCGAAAACGACCCCGAACTGACCGTCCGCGTCTGGCCCGAATTGCCGCAGGACGAACGCCCTGACGTGGTCGTAGGCTTTACCATCCGGGACGAGCATCGCGATGCGGTCCGGGATGTCCGGCTGGTCATCGTGCCTGGCGCGGGGGTGGACGGCGTCTTGCGCAACACCACCGCCGATGTCGCGGTGTCGCGGGTGGTCGATCCGGGGCAAGCGATGACAATGACCCAATATGTCGTGGGCGCGGTGATGAAATATGTCCGCCGCCTTGACGAATATGGCCGCCAGCAGCGGGCGGGCGTCTGGCTGCGCCAGCCCACGCTGGGCCCGGCGGCGGGCCGGGTGGGGATCCTGGGCCTGGGGACGCTGGGCGGCCAGGTCGGGCAGGTGCTGCAATCCGTGGGCGTCGAAGTCATCGGCTGGAGCCGCACGCATAAATCCGTGCCGGGCATTACCTGCCACGCCGGGGCCGAGGAGTTGCCGCGATTCCTGGCCCAGACCGGCATCCTCGTCTGTCTGCTGCCCCTGACCGACGCCACGCGGAGGCTGCTCGACCGCGATTTCTTCGCACAACTGCCGCAGGGTGCGCGGCTGATCAGCGTTGGCCGGGGCGAACAGGTGGTCGAGGACGACCTGATCGCCGCACTGGACAGCGGGCAATTGGCGGGGGCGACGCTGGATGTCTGCCAAACCGAGCCGCTGCCGCAGGGGCATCCGCTCTGGACCCATCCGCTGGTCGACCTGACCCCCCATATCGCCGGGACCCTGCGGATCGAGGACAACGTGGCGGAAGTTGCCCGCCAGATACGCAGTTTCCGCGCCGGCGGGACATTGCTCAGTCTCGTGGATCGGCAGCGTGGCTATTGAGGGATATAACGAACGATCGAATATATAATATTTGATTGAATAAGTGAGAGTGGACTGAAGGGAGCGCCCTGCGATCTCCGACGACTATCCCCCTGCGGCATCCGTCGCAGGTGCTTGCCAATGCAACGCATATGAGGTGAGAGATGATCGACAAGGTTTCCGCCGGATTTCTGAATCGCCGCCAGGCGGGCAAGCTCCTGCTTGGGACCGCCGGGCTGCTGATGGTCCCGAACATTCTGCGCGCGCAGGCCGCCGCGCCGCGAGAGGGCGGCACGCTGATCATCTCGCTGCTCAACACCCTGCCGTCGCTGCATACCATGCTGCGCACAACAGGGAACTCCTGGCTGATCACGCCGAACCTCTACAATACGCTGACCACCCTGACCGCCGACGGGCTGGTTCGGCCGGAACTGGCCGAAAGCTGGGAGGTGAACGACGCCCTGACCGAATGGACCTTTCGCCTGCGCAAGGGCGTGAAATTTCATAGCGGCGCACCGCTGACCTCGGCGGATGTGAAGGCGACCTTTGACAAGCTGCTGGACCCCGTGCTGGTCAACAAGGAGGCCCGCAACATCGGCCCGATCGAGACGGTGACGGCGCTTGACGATCATACGGTCCTGTTCAAGCTTTCCTCGCCCTATGCCGAACTGCACCGGCAACTGGCATTTTCGATCACCAAGATCATCGGGGTCGAGGCGATGGATGACTTCGACGCGCTCGACTACAAAGTCGCGGGCACCGGGCCATTCATTCTGAAGAGCTTCACACCCAATGTCGAGGTGGTGATGGAGCGCAACCCGGATTATTTCCTGGGCCCGGTCCTGCTGGAACGGGTGATCTTTCGCATCCTGCCCGACGCGACCAGCCAGGTCGCCGCGCTGACCAACCGCGAGATTGACCTCATCGCCGAGGTGACGGGCGACACCTACCGCCGGGCCAAGACCATTCCCGGCGTCGAGGTGCTGATCGCGGGCGGCGGCACGATCTATCCGGTCAGGATGCTGCGCGCCGAACCGCCCTTTGACGACATCCGCGTGCGCCGCGCCTTTTCGCTTTGCATGGACCGGGCCGGCATCGTGCAGGCGCTGACCGACGGGACCGGGACGCCGGGCGACGACCAGCCACTGTCGCAGATCTATGAGTTCTACTCCCCCGGCAGCGGCGTGCCGCCCTTCGACCTGGACGAAGCCCGCCGGCTGATGAAGGAGGCCGGATATGGCGGCGGCGCCTCGGCGGTGTTCCGCGTCACGGCTGAAGGCGCCGACCGGCGCAGCCAGACCGAACTGATGCTGGCCATGGCCGCCGAGATCGGCCTGCATCTGGAGATGGAGATGATGGATTCCGTCGTGTTCAACCAGCTTTACTACGGCAAGAACAACTCCAACAACATCGGCTGGTATGGCGCGCGCGCCTCGGCCGACACGATGCTGACGCTGATGCTGCACAGCAAGCTGGGCGTAAATGATACCGCCTGGGCCACGCCGGAAACGGACCGGATGCTGGATGAGGCTCGCGCCTCTGGCGACCCGGCCTTCCGTGGGAGGATTTATGCCGAATTGCAGCAGCGCCTGCGGGACGAGGTGCCGATGATCATTCCCGCCTTCTATCGCAAGATGGCCGTTCACAACGATTATGTTCAGGCCGTGCCATTCGCCGGCAACCAGTGGGACATGCGCTTCGACAAGACCTGGTTCACCGATCAGGCGCCGAGCCGAAGCTGAGCGGGGCAAGGCCATGACGCAAGCAGGGCGGCCCTTCGACGAGGCTTACGATTTCATCGTCGTCGGATCGGGCGCGGCGGGTTTGACGGCGGCGCTGCGGGCCGCGCATGGCGGGCTGTCGGTCCTGGTCTGCGAAAAGACCGAATTGATCGGCGGCACCAGCGCCATGTCAGGGGCGGCGACCTGGGTGCCCGCCAACCATCTGGCCCAGGGGGCCGGTGTGCAGGACAGCCCCGACATGGCTCTGCGCTATCTGCGCGCCACCGCGCCCGCGGGCTGGGGACAGGACGAGGATGCGCTGTGGCAGGCGATGGCCGAGAACGCGGGTCCGATGCTGCGCTTCGTCGAGGCGAATTCGCCCCTCGCCTTTGAAATCCTCGACATCCCGGATGTGTTCGACCAGGCTGCTGGCGCCGTCGCCCATGGCCGGATGGTGACGCCCGCGCCATTGGCCAAGCGCCTGGCGGGGCCGTTCCGCAACAGGCTGCGTCCCTCGACCCTGCCGCATGTGTTCACGCCGCAAGACCTGATGACGCATGACCTTTACCGCCAGCCGGTCAGGACGGCGCTCAGGCTGGGGCATCGCCTGGCCTGGCGCTATCTGACCGGGCGGCGGGCCAAGGGGACGGGGCTGATCATAGGACTGGTGAATGCCTGCCTGGCGCAGGGTTGCACGATCCGCGCCGATTGCCCCGCCACCGGCCTGATCACCGACCCCGGCAAGAGCCGAGTCCTGGGAGTCGAGACCATGTCGGCCGGGCGCCGCTCGCGCATCGGGGCCCGCCACGGCGTCCTGCTGGCGACCGGCGGTTTCGAGTGGAACCCGGAACTGATGGCGCGCTTCCTTCCCGGCCCCATCGACCGGATCGGAAGCTGCCCCGGAAACCAAGGCGATGCCGTGCGGATGGCGCAAGACCTGGGCATCCGGCTGGAGCGCATGGACCAGGCGCTTTACTACCCCACGATTCCGACCAGATACCGGGGCAAGATCCTGGGGATGCCCGCGCCGATCCATATCGAGCCGGGTTCCTTCCTGATCGACCGCAGCGGGCGGCGCTTCATGGCGGAATACGCCTCCAGCATCGGCGAGGATCTGGACGAGCGCGACCCGGTGACCAACCAGCCGATCCGCCTGCCGGTCTGGCTGATCGGCGACACGCGGCTGCTGCGCCCGGTGCTGCGCTGGAAGGCGCGGCTCGAGCCCGACCTGATCCAGAAATCCGACACGATTGCCGGGCTGGCCAAAAAGCTGGACCTGGATCCCGCCGTGCTGGAAGAGACCGTCGCCCGCTTCAACCGCTTTTCCGACAGCGGGCGGGACGGTGATTTCCATCGCGGCGAAAGCGCCTATCAGAAAAGCATGGCCGAAACGCTGCGCCTGGTCTCGGCCATAGACCGGCCGCCCTATGTCGCGATTCGGTTCAACCGCTCGGTCCTGTCCACCAAGGGCGGGCTGCGCACCGATGCGCGCGGGCGGGCGATCAAGCTGGATGGCGGCGTGTTGGGCGGGCTTTACGCTGCGGGGGCGGCGATGGCCAACCCGATCGGCAAAAGGGCGATCAGCAACGGCACCACCATCGGGCCGAACATGACCTGGGGATATATCGTCGGCTCCGACGTTCTGCGCAAAGCCGGAAAATCGTGAAGGAACAAGGGGATCCGGAAAATCCGCGCTGAAGGACAAGAAGCGGTTTTCGGCTGCCCGCATCCGACCAACTGGGAGAAACAAGAATGAACAGATACCCACGTCCCACCGCAATCAGCCGCCGCGCCTTTACCAGTTCCGTGCTGGCGGGCAGCGTGCTGCTTGCCTCGCCCTATCTTCGCCGCGCCCGCGCGCAAGAGGCGCGGCAGGGCGGCACGCTGATCGCCTCGCTCATCGACACGCTGCCCTCGCTGCATCCGATGGCGCGGACGACGGGCAATGGCTGGCTGGTCATCGCCAATCTTTACAACACGCTGACCATGCTGACGCCCGAGGGCAAGGTGGAGCCCGAACTTGCCGAAAGCTGGGAGGCGAATGACAGGTTGGACGTCTGGACCTTCAAGCTGCGGCCCGGCGTGAAATTCCATAACGGCACGCCCCTGACCGCAAGCGATGTGAAGGCGACGCTGGATACCCTGATGCAGCCTCATATCACCGCCCGGCAATATGTCGCGCCCATCGCGAATGTCGGGGCCCTGGACGACCTGACCGTCCGCATCACGCTGGAAGCCCCGACTGCCGAGCTTGCCCGGCAACTGGCATTCGCCTCGACCAAGATCATCTCGCACAAGGCGTTGGAGAATTTCGACCTGCTCGACTCGCAGCCCGCCGGGACAGGGCCGTTCCGCATGGTCAGCTTCACCCCGAACCAGGAACTGGTGATGGAGCGCAACCCGGATTACTTCCGGGGGCCGGTCCCGCTGGACCGGCTGATCGTGCGTATATTGCCCGATGCAACGACCCAGCTTGCCGCGCTGCGCAACCGGGAAATCGACGTGATCTGCGAGGTCACCGGCGATGTCTACAGCCGCGGCGTCGCGCTGCCGGGAACCAGCGGCATGCTGGCGGGCGGCGGCACCATCTATCCCATTCGCGTGACCCGCGCCCAGCCGCCCTTCGACGACATCCGCGTGCGCCGCGCGCTTGCCATGGCGCTGGATCGCGCCGGTATGGTCGAGGCGCTGACCCATGGCACCGGCACCATCGGCGATGACCAGCCGATTTCCGACATCTACGAATTCTTCAGCCCCGGCAGTGGCCCTATCACCCATGACCTGGACGCTGCCCGGCAGCTGATGCAGGAGGCGGGATATGGCGGCGGCGCCTCGGCGAAATTCGTCATCGCCTCCTCGGGCGTCGACCGGCGCAGCCAGTCCGAGCTGATGCAGGCTATGGCGTCCCAGATCGGCCTGGAGCTCGAGGTTGAGATGGTCGACAGCCTTGTCTTCGACCAGAAATATTGGGGCAAGCCGGGGGTCAACAGCGTCGGCTGGTATGGGGCGCGGGCATCCATCGACGCGATGCTTACGCTTTTGTTGCACACGACCGAGGGCACCAACGATGTGCAATGGGGCACCCCGGAAACCGACCGGATGATCGAATCCGCCCGCGCCACGCTTGATCCGCAAGTGCGTGGCAAGATCTACGCCGACTTGCAGCAGAAGCTGCGCGACGAGCTGCCCTATATCATCCCGGCCTTCTACCGGAAGATGGGGCTGCATAATGACTATGTTCAGGAGGTGCCCTTCAACGGCAACCAATGGGACATGCGCTTCGAGAAGTCTTGGATGACCGAGGACGCGCCGCAACGGATGTGAGTGGATGGTGCGACCCTTCAGGGGGCGCACCACGGCCGAACGAGTCTTCAATATGGATGATGTCGCGCTGCGGGCCTTAAATCATTTCTGTTGAACGCTGGCTCACTTGGGGTTCCGTGGCGGTACTGATCGTGATTCCCTTCCATTTGGGAGGATGGATCATGTCAGCACCATTGCCATCGGCACTTCGGGTTCGGTTTCATC
>JASGDS010000136.1:0-5546 GCA_047607025.1 Microbacterium sp. | reverse complement strand
GAAGGTGCGCTCGGTCAGGCTGTCCGCCGTGCGCAGAACGGATGGCTCCTGGTTCACCGGTCCAGAATCCAGCGCGATCGTCGCCTGCCCTGGCAGGTCGATGACAGCGGATGCGTCGAGCACTCCCCCGGCGACCGGCAGATCCGTGGTGTTCGTGACGTCCATCAGCACGGCGACGTAGCGCATGCCGTCCTCCGCGGGGAGTCCGGGCAGGAGCTCGTCGAAGACCCGCGCGCGCGTGACCGTGATGGTGAACGGCGCCGCGTCGATCTCATCGCCCGCCTGAACGATGGCCGTGTCCTCGGCGGCATCTGTCACCGACCCCCAGCCGCCGAACAGCGCGACGACACCGAGCAGCGCGGCCGCGAGCAGGATGCCGATTCGTGCGGGCGTGAGCACGTCGGAGACCGCCGCGCACCATCCGACCGCGCGTTTCACGCGGGATGGGGGTGTCTCCTGTGTCACGGAATAAGCATAGGCAGGTGCGCCTGGCCGCGCTGGGAGTATCGGCGTCGTGCCCTGACGACAACTCCGCATCCCCGCGCCAACCCTGCAGCCCTCCCCTGCGGGTTTGACGCGGGGATGCGGAGTTGCGCATTGTGGGAAGCTGGAGGCATGGGCTGGATGGTCGGCGTCGGCCTCATCGCGCTCATGGCGGCGGTGATGGCAGGTCTGCTGCTGCTCGCCCGACGCGTGAAGCGGCGCGGCACCGCGGGCCAGGCGATCGCCGCAGCCATGGCGGCCTACGACCAGGGGTTCCACTCGACCGCCTACGACACGTATGTCGAGGTGCAGTCGCAGGATGAGCGCACACAGCAGTCCCCCTCCCCCGACGAACCGCGGTGACCCGGTGGCAGTCTGCGGCCGCGCAGATCCATGACAAAGTCTGCCATGAGGCGTACGATGCGGGTATGGCCACAATGAATATCTCGCTGCCGGACGCTCTGAAACAGTTCGTCGAAGCGCAGGTCGCCGAGCGCGGGTACGGCACGAGCAGTGAGTTTGTGCGAGAACTCCTTCGAATGGAGCAGGCACGGTCAGAACTGAGAACTCAAATCGTCGACGGAATGAACAGTGGAGTCGGCTCCGAAATGGACGATGCGTATTTCGAGAGGCTGCGGAAGAAGGCACGGAGGGCCGAGGCTGACGCGGCATGAGTGCACGACGCGTCGTGACGACGACGCGCGCAGACGAGGACATCGACGGTGCTGTTGAGTTCCTCGTCGGTTCGGGCGCTCGAGATTCAGCGACCGAGTTCGTCGACGCTCTCCGCTTCGCGAGGAACTTGATTTCTAACTACCCCCACATTGGCTCTACGAGGCTTGCGATTGAACTGCGGCTTCCCGAGCTGAGAACGCTCGCTCTGCGCGAGGTGCCATACCTGCTCTGCTACACGAATGACGCCGACGCGGTTCGCATCCATCGCGTGCTGCACAGTCGTCGTGACATCATGACGGATCTGCAGGAACTGATCTGAGGTACGGCAGCCCCAGAGCGCGCTGAATGGATGGCCAGGCGAGCGCGCCGAGGCGCTCGGGGGCACCGGCGTCGCCTCCGACCAGGTAGGCGCGAGCCGGGTTCGCGGGATTCTCCCCCGGCAGAACGACGGGATGACCGGCATCCGGATCTTCGATGACGGTCGTGGACAGCCCGTGGCCTTCACGTCGGGCGGCGATTGCGCCCGCGTGTGCGGCGCTGTTCCACACCTGGTCGTCGCCGCCGGCGATGAGTACGAGCTCGCCGTGGAACTGCTCGACCGGAATCGTCGCGGCAGCCACAACCTCCTCGGTTGCAACACTGCGGCTCTGCTCGTAGAACGGCGTGAAGGAGGGTGGCTCGCTCTCCGACTCCCAGGTCCGGTCCAAGGGCACGAACGGGACGGGCTCACCGTGCCACGTCCATTTGGAGCGAGCGGGGTCATCGTCGTGCTGGATGGCGCCCTCCCATACGACATCCGTGGGCGCGATGGCGATCACCGAAACGAGCCGGGGGTCACGAATGGCCGTGAGCAGTGCCGCCTCGGCACCGTACGACAGTCCGATGATCGCGAGCCTGTCGCATTCGACCGCAAGCAGATCGAGTGCCGCGGTGAAGGTCTCGAGCGGCACCTCGCGTGGGATGGCCGGCTGGCCCACTCCCCCGAACCAGCGCAGCGCAAGCGCCGTCGCGCCCTGGCGCGCAAGGAAGTCGGCCCGCTCGGCCTCGAGGCGACCGCTCGAACCCGAGATGACGAGCACTCCGGTGCCGTTCGGGCGGTCCGGTCGCGCCCAGTGCAGGTCTTCCTCTGCGATCGTCACGCCAGCCTCCGAATCGGCGCCCCGGCCATCCAGGCGTCGATCGCGTCGACCGCCTGCGGGTAGAACACGCGGTAGGTGTCGTCGGTCACATAGCCGAGATGCGGTGTGAGCACGGTGCGCGGGAGGCTTCGCAGCGGATGGTCGGCGGCAAGCGGCTCGGAATCGTAGACATCCAGCCCCGCACCCCTGATCCGACCCCTCCTGCAGCGCCGCGATGAGCGCCTCGGTGTCGACGAGCGGGCCCCGCGACGTGTTGACAAGGATGGCGGATGGCCGCATCAGCCCGATCTCGCGCGCACCGACGATGCCCACGCTGCGAGGGCTGAGCTTGTAGTGCAGCGTGATGACGTCGCTCGTCGAGAACAGCTCGTCTTTGCACACGGCGGTGACGCCGAGATCAGACGCATGCGTCGGGTCGAGGTTCTGACTCCAGGCAACCACGTCCATCTCGAATGCCTGGCCGATGCGTGCGACCCTCGCGCCGAGCCGGCCGAGGCCCACGACCCCCAGTCGATGGCCGTCGAGATCGCCGCCGATCGTCGTCTGCCAGCCGCCAGCGCGCATTGCCGCGTCCTCGACCGGGATCGACCGCAGCACTCCCAGGATGAGTGCCCACGTCAATTCGGGCGTGGACGACGACGGCGACTCGGTGCCGCACACGACGACGCCCTGCTCGCGCGCAGCATCCAGGTCGATGGCGGCATTCGCCTTTCCCGTGGTGACGAGCAGCCGAAGCGCGGGCAGCTGACGAAGCCGCTCGGCCGTGAACGCCGTGCGCTCCCGCATGGCGACGATGATCTCGGCCCCCGATGCGATCTCGATGAGGGCTTCGTCGTTGCAGATGGGCTGCCCGATGAAGTCGACGTCTGCATCGAGCCGACTCCAGTCGGCGTGCTGCCCGGCGACTCCCTGATAGTCGTCCAGCACGACAATGCGCATCAGGCCTCCCGGGTTCTGGATCCCTCACTCGAGAGTATCGGGGTGCCCCGCACGAGCATCGTTCAAAGTTATCAGGAAATACTCAGTTTCAGCTATCGAAACGGGCCTTTTCGGGCCGGTGAATGTCGGACGCCCTCGGCAGAATTGAAGTATGAAGAGGTTCACGGACACCGAGGCGACTCGGGCCGGCGCACCCACAGAGTGGGAGCGTTGTCGCATGTCCGTGCTCATCCACGAGATCGAGAAGGCGAATCGTGCCCGCAACCGCGCCGACGCGGCCGAGACGAAGGCCCTTGCCGAGCTGAACGAGATCGCCGACGCGCAGGACATGAGGATCGCCTCGTCGGGCGGGTCCGGTATCGGATGGCCGCACCGGGCGATCGCCGAGGAAGTCGCCGGCGCAACTGGGCAGTCGTCGATCACCGTGCAGCGGAAGATGAACGACGCGCTGCTGCTGACCCGATTCTTCAAGAACACGTTCTTCGCTCTCGCCAAGGGTGAACTGTCCGCTGGGCATGCGCGAGTGATCATCGAGCACGGCGAGCGCCTCGACGAGCAGTCGATGGCCGCCTACGAAGATGAGATGCTGAAGCGATACCGGCAGGCGCCGATGCCCACCGGTCGGCTGCGCCCGGTGGCGAAGCACATCGCCGAGTACCTGATGTGCGAACCGCTGGATGTACGCCATGCGCGCGCGAAGGCGAACCGCTATGTCATCGTCGCCCCGGAAGAGGATGCGATGTCGAAAGTCACCGCATACATCCCTTCGGTGCTCGCGGCCGGCATCTATGACCGCGTCACCCAGATGGGGAAGACGCTCAAGAGCGGGCGAACGGATGAGACCGATGAACGAGGACTGGACGAGCTGCGTGCCGACGTGTTCTGCGACCTGCTGCTGGCGGGAGCCCCCGCAACCGATCTCGGCGGCGCACTCGGAAGGCTCGGCGATATCCAGGCGACGGTGCAGGCGACCATCCCGCTGAAGAAGATCACCGAGCCTTCGGCAGAAGCTGAGCCCGCATTCCTGGAAGGCTACGGGCCGATCGACACCGCCTCGGCGTCGGCGTTCGCCTGGGCGGCTTCGACAAGCTCAGCGACCGGTCTGTGGCAGCGGCTGTTCACCGACACCGACACGGGGGTGCTGCTGACCGTGGACCAATACCGTCCCACCGCCGCTCAGAAGCGGTTCCTCAACGCCCGTGACGAGCACTGCCGCTTCCCTGGATGCCGGCGGAAGGCTCGACGATGCGACGCCGATCACACCATCCCCTCTTCACAGGGCGGCGAGACGAACGTCGGCAACCTCGAGAGGGTCTGCGGGTACCACCATCTGATGAGACACAACACCGCGTGGAAACCGAAACAGCTGCCAGGCGGAGTCATCGAATGGACGAGCCCGACGGGCACCACCTACATCGACAAGCCGCCCCCTGTCGTCCGATTCGTCCCCAGTGACGACAAGGCACCGTTCTGAACGCCATTGCTCTGGCCCTGGTGAGACGATCGGCGCGCGCGCGACACTACGAGGTATGAACACCTTGCGACGTGTCGCGTGTGTCGCAGCCCTCGGTGGCGCTGCTGATCTGCTCAGCGGGTGCGCCGCGGAGGCGGAACCGAGCGACCCAGAACAGCTGAGCCCGGTGAGAGCGACGGATTCGACGGAGACCCGACGAACGACCCCGGGCACACAATCCTCAACGTGTCGGTTGTCGACGACACGGCTCCCGCGGACACGTCGAGATCGAGATGATCTACGACGACGCCTGTATCAGGCGCGCTACGACGAGACCTACGGCGAAGGGATTGTGCAGGTGTGGTCGGCACTCACTCCTGTCGTGTGATTCATCGATCGGATGGCGGAACGCCGAGGGCGCGAAGCGCCTGGAGGCGCACGCGTTCGTTCTCGTCGCTCACCAGTGCCGTGACTCCATCGAGGTCGAGCCCGTGTCGGGCGATCACTTTGAGCGCCATCTCTCGCACCCGCCACGCACCGTCGTCCAGGGCGCCGATCACGATCTCGGGATGTGCGGGCGGACCGACGTGCAGCAGACCTCGTGCACCCCAGACACGACGCCAGTGGTCGGGCCATCCGATCGTGCCCTTCAGCCAGGAGATGTCGGGATAGCTCGGGTCATCATCGGTCACGGCACCCGTGAGCAGCTGCTCGCACCAGTCGATCACGACGTCGCGGCCAAACAGCTCCGCAGCCTCGCGCACGCGTGCCGCTGGCGCCGCCCTGCTGCTCGGCACATCCATGCCCCCACCGTACGTCAGACGGCGCGAACGCTCCCACACTGCGCGTGACACGTG
>JASGDS010000135.1:0-5544 GCA_047607025.1 Microbacterium sp. | reverse complement strand
CGCGGCAGACATGGACAGCTACCTCTACGACATCCCGGCAGGCACGCGCGGCAGCGACCAGTGGCAGGATGAGCTCGATCAGCGGGCGGAGGACTTCGCCGACGCCTGCAGCGATTCCAGCGGCGACCTGCTGCAGTACATCACCACCGACCAGTCCTCGCGCGACCTCGACCTGCTGCGCGCGGTGCTCGGCGACGAGAAGCTGAACTACCTCGGCTTCTCGTACGGCACCTTCCTCGGCGCGACCTACGCGAAGAACTTCCCCGAGAACGTCGGCCATGTCGTGCTGGACGGCGCGATCGACCCCTCCTCGTCTGCCACGGACGTGGGAGTCGGCCAGGCCGAGGGCTTCGAGAACGCGCTGCGGGCCTACATGCAGTCGTGTCTCGACGGCGACGTGGGCGAGTGCCCGTTCACCGGCAGTGTCGATGACGCGATGGGTGATGTCTCCGATCTGCTGGCATCCGTCGACGCGAACCCGCTGCAGGGGTCGGATGGTCGTCAGGTCGGCGGTGACACGCTGTTCACCGCTATCGCCACACTGCTGTACTCGGAGGGCAACTGGCCGACCATGACGCAGGTGCTCACGGACGTGCTCGGTGGTGGCGCCGACTACGCGCTGAACATCGCCGACTTCTACAACTCGCGTGACGCGGACGGCACTTACACCGACAACCAGAACGAGGCCTTCACCGCCTACAACTGCATGGACTACCCGGAGGAGTCGGACGCCGACGAAGACGCGATCAATGCCGAGATCGCCGAGAAGGCGCCGACGATCGCCCCGTACTGGAGCGGCTCCGACCCCTGCATGTGGTGGCCGTATCCGCCGACGGGCACGCGCGAGAAGATCACGGCGGATGGTGCGGCGCCGATCGTCGTGGTCGGCACGACGGGCGACCCTGCGACCCCGTACAAGTGGGCGCAGTCGCTGGCTGATCAGCTCTCCAGCGGCGTGCTGCTCACCTACGAGGGCGAGGGGCACACGGCGTACGGCGGGCAGAGCGAATGCATCGACTCGGCCGTGAACGCGTTCTTCCTCGACGACACCGTGCCCGAAGACGGCACGACCTGTCAGTAGCCGCGAGCGCCCAGATGCCGAGGCGGTCGGCGAGCCAGCGGTAGGCGCCGTCGAGGTACTCCTGGGCCGCGGCCGTCTTGCCGGCGAACGACTCGAACCCGTGAGTGGCGCCAGGCGCGGCGACGAACGTCGTGTCGACGCCCGCCTCGCGCAGTTCCGGTCGCAGCAGTGCCTGATCTATGGCGTCACTCTCTCGAGGTCGGCGATTTTCGAGGGCCAGCCGAATCCTGTAGACTCGAAGGGTTGGCCGCTTTAGCTCAGTCGGCAGAGCGATTCACTCGTAATGAATAGGTCGTCGGTTCGATTCCGACAAGCGGCTCCATCAGAAGGGCGCCTCGAACGGGGCGCCCTTCTCGCATCCGGCGTAGGGTCGAAACATGGCCAGAGCACTCCTCATCGTCGATGTGCAGAACGACTTCACGGAGGGCGGCGCGCTCGGCGTCACGGGCGGTGACGCCGTCGCCGAGGGCATCACCCGTCACCTGCAGGCGCATGCGGGGGAGTACGCCGCCATCATCGCCTCGCGCGACTGGCACGACGCCGACAACGACAACGGCGGACACTTTGCGGCGGGCGAGCCCGACTTCGTCGACACCTGGCCGGTGCACTGCGTGGCGGGCACAGATGGCGCCGAATACGACCCGGGGCTCGACACGTCGTTCGTCACCCACCATGTGAAGAAGGGCCAGGGGCGGCCCGCTTACTCGATGTTCGAGGGCACGACGGATGGCGGCGGCACGGTCGCGGAGATCCTCACCGCGCTCGGCGTCGACGAGGTCGACGTGACAGGAATCGCCACCGACTACTGCGTGCGGGCATCCGCCCTCGACGCGATCGCGCACGGCCAGCACGTGCGCGTGCTCACCGACCTCGTCGCCGGGGTCGCGCCCGAGTCATCCGAGGCCGCCCTCGCCGAGCTCGCCCACGCCGGCGCCGTCCTCATTCCCGCGGCTTGAATCGATACCGATCTGTCGCATCGCGCGTGACCGCCAAGTGTTTCCGGCGCGCTCAAGCGTGACGATGGCATGGCAGTTGCGGCACCGTACTTCGCACTTGGCGATCTCGTCTTCGACGGTGGGCACGCTGAAACCGTTTGCGACGAGTCGCATCACTTCGCCGCGCTTCTTGTTCCCTGGCAGGTGATCGAAATCGAGCACCCGAAGATCGCTGACGCCGCAATCGACGCAGGGGTGCGCTCGAAGGTAGGTCACGAGGAAGGCCTTCGATTCCACGCGTTTTCGCTCTTTGCGCTCGCGCATGACCTGGAGGTGCTTCTTGCGATTGTTCGCATAGTAGGGTCGCGCTGACTCGCGGTTGCAGTCGCGGCATACTTCTTGAAGACCGTCAGGGCGTGACCGCTTTCGATTGAAGTCGCTGAGTGGCTTAGACTCGTGGCAAGTGCCGCAGGTCTTCTGAGGCACTTCTTTGCGCCCCCGTAGCTCAGAGGCAGAGCAACCGGCTTTTAACCGGTGGGTCGAGATATCGTAATTCTCCGGGGGCACGCTTCGACAGGCTCAGTGACCGGTGGGATTGCCACCTCAGACATCGGTGGGGCGCGTAGCCTGGAGCGGATGACTGCGAAGTTCACGAAACCCGTTCGCCGCCCCGCGGAAGTCTTCGATCGTCTGTTCGCGGGCGCTGACCCCGCCGAGGTGTCGCGCGCCGCGCACGCCACGGCGCAGGCGCTGCTGACGCGGGTGCGCGAGGATGGCGACGCCGAACTCGTCGAGCGGATGGTCGGCTTCACCCACGAGCACGGGCTCGACGACCTCGCCGCGCTGTGGTCGCAGGCGCCCGCGACGACGCTGCCCGGCGTGCTGTGGCGGCTGTATCTCGTGCAGCGGTCCATCCATGACGACCCGCATACGGCGGCGCTGCTGTACGAGCGGGGGCGGGATGCGCTCGGCACGGCCGACGTCGTCGTCGCGGGTGCGCCGAGCGCTGCGGGCCCTGAGGAGATGCAGACCCTCATCGACACCATCCTGCGCGGCGCGTTCGCCGGCGACTTCGCGGTCGCGCTCGACCGAGCCGCCGCGTTCTGCCGCGTGGAGGCGTCGGGAGCCACTCACCTCGCCGACGATTACGAGCAGACGGAGCCCGAACGGGCATCCGCCCTCACCACTCGCGCGCTGCGCCTGTCGGCGTTCGCGACCGAGCTCGGCTCATCCGCCCGCCTCTGGCGCCATCACAGCCTCGACTGACCCCGCCATGTCTCAAGAACCAGCGCCGAGGCGGTCCGGCGTCGCACGTTCTTAAGACATGCCGACGGAGAAGCCGGGCCGCAGATGAACGCCTCACGGCGGAAGGCCGCTCGAAGCGGCGAATATTGGAGCCCGGGGTTACTGCGGCCCGGCCACTCCACTGTAACGCGCGCCTCTCAGCACTATTCCCAGGTCACCCGAAGCGACCCGAGACGTAGTCCTCGGTCGCCTTCAGCTGCGGCGCCGTGAAGATGCGGGTCGTCTCGTCGCACTCGATGAGCCGCCCCGGCTTCCCGGTGCCGGCGATGTTGAAGAACGCCGTCCGGTCCGAGACGCGCGACGCCTGCTGCATGTTGTGCGTCACGATCACGACCGTGTAGTCGTTCTTGAGCGAGCCGATGAGCTCCTCGATCGCGTAGGTCGAGATCGGGTCGAGGGCGCTGCACGGTTCATCCATCAGCAGGATGTCGGGCGAGACGGCTATCGCGCGCGCGATGCACAGGCGCTGCTGCTGGCCGCCGGACAGGCCCGATCCCGGCTTGTCGAGGCGGTCCTTCACTTCGTTCCACAGGTTCGCGCTGCGCAACGAACGCTCGGTCAGGTCGTCAGCATCCGACTTCGAGATGCGCCGGTTGTTGAGCTTCACGCCCGCCAGCACGTTCTCGCGGATGGACATGGTGGGGAACGGGTTCGGCCGCTGGAACACCATCCCCACCTGCCGCCGCACGAGCACCGGGTCGACGCCTGGCCCATACAGGTTCTCACCGTCGACGAACACGTCACCCGTGACCCTCGCCCCTGGAATCACCTCGTGCATCCGGTTGAGCGTGCGCAGAAAGGTCGACTTTCCGCATCCGGATGGCCCGATGAGCGCGGTCACGGTGCGCGGCTGGATGTCGATGGAGACGTCTTCGACGGCGAGGAAGTCGCCGTAGTAGACGTTCAGCTTGTCGACTTCAATGCTCTTTGACACGTGTGTTCTCTCTGTCGTAACCGCTCAGCGGCCGTATTTCGGGGCGAAGACGCGGGCGATCAGACGCCCGAGCAGGTTCAGTGCCATCACGATGATGATGAGGGTCAGCGCCGCCGCCCACGCGCGGTCGATGGCGGCCTGCGCGCTGTTGCCCGCCGCCTGCGTGTACTGCGTGTACACGAACACCGGCAGCGTCATCATCCTGTCGCTGAACAGGTTGTAGTTCATGCTCGTGGTGAACCCGGTGACGATGAGCAGTGGCGCCGTCTCGCCGATCACGCGGGCGATGGCGAGCATGACGCCCGTCGTGATGCCTGCGAGCGACGTCGGCAGCACGATGCGCAGAATGGTGAGCCATTTCGGCACGCCGAGCGCATACGACGCCTCGCGCAGCTCGTTCGGCACGAGACGCAGAATCTCCTCGCTCGAGCGCACGACGACCGGAATCATCAGCACCGAGAGGGCGATCGCGCCCATGAACCCGTTGCGGATGGCGGGGCCGGCGATGAGCGCGAACAGCGCGTAGGTGAACAGGCCCGCGACGATCGACGGGATGCCCGTCATCACGTCGACGAGGAAGGTGATCGCCCGTGCGAGCGCGCCTCGGCCGTACTCGACCAGGTAGATCGAGGTGAGCAGCCCGATCGGAACCGAGATGACGGCCGCACCGAGCGTCACCTCGACGGTGCCGATCACGGCGTGGATGCCGCCGCCTCCCTCGCCGATGACGCTGCGCATCGACTGCGAGAAGAATTCGGCGTCGAAGCGGTGCACGCCGTGGCCGATCACCGTGATCGCAAGCGAGATGAGCGGCAGCACCGCCAGCAGGAACGCAGCGATGATGAGCGACGACATGAGCCGGTCGAGCGCGCGGCGGGCGCCCTCGACGATGCGCGAGACGAGGTAGAGCATCACGACGTACACGAGGGCGCCGACGATGACGGTGCCGACGACCGAGAAGCCGGACACGGCGCCGGCAAGCGCCAGCACGCCGAACAGGATGGCCCCTGCCGCGAGCGACCCGACGAGCAGCAGCCATGGCGCCGCGTTCGGAAGGCGGCCCGCGGTGATGCGCACGCTGGGCGAGGCGACGATCGGCTCGGTGGTGATGGCCATCAGTTCGCTCCCGAGAATTCTTTGCGGCGATTGACGATCCAGCGGGCGATGAGGTTCACCAGCAGCGTCACGACGAACAGTACGAGGCCGCTGGCGATCAGCGCGTTCACCTTGATGCCCGTCGCTTCGGGGAACTGCAGCGCGATGTTCGCGGCGATCGTGGTGGGGCTCTG
>JASGDS010000134.1:0-4465 GCA_047607025.1 Microbacterium sp. | reverse complement strand
GCGCTTCGCCGCGGGCGCCGCCGCCGGCGTTCGCTACGATGTCGACCCCCGCGACCGCGCCGACCTCGTACGGTCCGTCCGCACCGCCGCGCAGACGGCAGACCTCGTCGTCGTCGCGGCACACGCGCACGAGTCGACGTCGGGGGCCGGGAACGACCGGCGCCCCCCGCGGTTTCTCGTCGACCTGTTCCATGAGGCCGTCGAGCATGGAGCGAATCTCGGGGTCGTCACAGGACCGCACGTGCTGCGCGGCGCCGAGATCCATTGCGGCACTCCGATTCTCTACGGGCTCGGAAGCCTCTTTCTCGAGCTCGGCAGCGGCCTCGGCGTCGAGCCCGATCTGGCACGTGCGCTCGGGAGCGACTGGGCGGAGCTGACCCCGAGCGAGCAGATGACTCGACTGCTCCCCCTTCCCGGTCACTGGTTCGACAGCGCCGTCGCGAGAGCGAGCTTCCGCGACGCGATGTGCGAAGAGCTGCGCCTGCATCCGATCGAACTCACCCGAAATGCGTCCACGCGGGTGCAAGGGTGGCCATCGCCCGCGTCGCCCGAGGGCACCGAGCGAATCTTGCAGCAGTTCCGCGACGACTGTGCGGTGCTTGAACAGTCGGTGGCTCTCGAAGAGGGTACGGCGGTGCTGCGACCGTGAGCGGATACTTCTGGGATCAGCATGCATGCCCCGACATCTCCACGACCGCGTCGCTCGACGCGCTCGGGCGCTACGAAACGCCCAGCGCCGTCAGTCTCAACGTTGGGTATGCGCCGCATTCCGGCGCGCAGTCGCGCGCCGCGATCGCGCACCACAAGACAGTGCTCGCACGCCGAGACGATGCCGCTTTCACGGGCACGCTGGCAGAGGTCGATGCCGCTCTGGCGGCAGGTAAGGCGGCCGTGTGGTTCGATCTCGAAGACACGGCTCCTCTGGACGGGCGAACCGACGCTGTCGCCGAGTTTTACGCACTGGGCGTGCGCACGATGCTCACGACCTATAACGCGGGCAACGCTGCGGGAAGCGGGTGCATGGATGCCGTCGACGAGGGCCTCACGGCCTACGGCATGCAGATCGTCCGCGAGATGAACGCCGTCGGGATGGTCGTCGATGCGGCTCACGTCAGCGCCCGCAGCATGGCCGACATGCTCGATATCTCCGAGGCTCCCGTCATCGTCTCGCACACAGCCGCGCGTTCTCTGCACGACGCACGCCGCTGCATCACCGACGCACAGGCGCGTGCAATCGGGGGCAGCGGCGGTGTGATCGGCGTCTGCGGCATCGGAATCTTCCTCGGCGAGAACGAGGGCACCGTGAACGCCATGGTCCGCCACATCGAGCACTTCGCCGACACCGTCGGTGTCGCGCACGTCGGGATCGGATCCGACTTCTCCTTCGACATCGACGAGGTCACGCGCGAAATCCGCGAGAGCCCCGAGCTATTCCCTGAGGAGATCACCCGCTACGGGGAGATCCGGATGGTCCCACCCGAGCAGGTGACGACCATTCCCGGCGCTCTGCGCGCTCGTGGGTGGAGCGACGACGACATCGACGCGGTCTGCTTCGCGAACTTCCGGCGCATCGCCGCCCACGTCTGGCGCTGAGGGGGCGTGAGCCCCGTTACTTCCTACGCCCGCCTTGATGCGCTCGCCTAATCGGGATAATGGGAGAGTGACGGAGATTCCCGGCTGGACCCATGTGTACTCGGGCAAGGTGCGCGACCTGTACGAGCCCGCAGACGGCGCGAACGACCGGATGCTCGTGGTCGCGAGCGACCGCGTCAGCGCGTTCGACTACGTGCTGAGCCCCGCCATCCCGGGCAAGGGCGAGCTGCTGACATCGCTCAGCCAGTGGTGGTTCGACCAGCTGGATGCCTCGAATCACCTGACGGGCGAACAGGTGCCATCCGAAGTCGCGGGGCGAGCCATGATCGTGCAGCGCCTCGACATGATTCCGGTCGAATGCGTCGTTCGCGGGTACATCACGGGCACAGGCTGGGCAGAGTACCAGCAGAGCGGAACCGTCTGCGGCATCCCCCTGCCCGACGGGCTCGCCAACGGCGACCGTCTGCCCGAGCCGATCTTCACCCCCGCCTCCAAGGCGCCGATGGGTGAGCACGACGAGAACATCACCTTCGAGAAGACGGTCGAACTGGTGGGCGAGGCGCGGGCGACCGAGCTGCGCGACACGTCGCTTGAGATCTATCGCCGTGCGGCCGAGATCGCCGAGGCGAAGGGCCTCATCCTCGCCGACACCAAGTTCGAGTTCGGCACCCGCCCTTCGACAGGCTCAGGGACCCGTTCGACAGGCTCAGGAACCCCTTCGACAGGCTCAGGGACCTCTGGCGTGCTGACGCTCGCCGACGAGGTGCTCACGAGCGACTCGTCGCGCTACTGGGATGCCGAGGCGTGGCGCACGGGCACGACGCCGGACGAGCGGATGGCCAGCTTCGACAAGCAAATCGTGCGCAACTGGCTCGCCGCGAACTGGGACAAGCAGGGCACCCCGCCGGAGCTTCCGGAGGAGATCGTCACCCGCACCGCGGCCCGCTACCGCGAGCTGCTCGACCTGCTGACGGCCTGACTTCAGCATCTGCGCTCCGCGGAACCCTCAGAGCTCGCCGCGACGGCGCTTGTCCTCTTCGATCTCCCGCTCGAGGTCGGCGATCTGCTGCTCGGTCGAGCGCGTGTCGACCGGCGGCGGCGTGTAGGGCGCTGCGGGGTAGCCGGTCGCGGGCGCCTGCCGCTGCCGCTCGGGGTATTCGCGCCCGAGCACCCACCAGAGGATGCCGCCGAGCGTCGGCAGCAGAATGGCGATGAGCAGCCATACGAATTTCGGCAGATGCTTCACCTGCCACTCGTCGCGCGTGATGATGTCGACCACGGTGAGCACCGTGAACGCCAGCATCAGCAGCGTGAAGACGAGGGACATGTGTCAACTCTATGACTGAAACCCCAACCGGATGGGCGTCGCGTCTGCGGGCGCATCGAAGGCGGTCGTGGGTTCGCCTAGGCCGTATGTGCGGTAGAGCCAGCGGCGCGCGGCGTGCACAGGGTAGGCGTTGCCGTAGATGCCGCGTTTGACGATCACGCCCTCCAGCAGGCTGCGCAGCATGACCTCTTCCACGTCGGGGTCGTCTGCCCCTCGCTCGCGGAAAACGTCGCGCACGGCCTCGATGAAGGCATCGGACAGCTTCGCATTGTTGCGCTCGCCCTGCGCGAAGATCTCGTGCGTGGAGGGCTGCAGTGCGAGCGCGAGAACGATGCGCTGCTCGGGCAGGGCGTCGACCGCTGCGCGCAGCGAGCTGTCGATGATCGCCGCGAGCCGCTCGTCCGGCGCGCCCTCGACCTCGGTCACGATGCAGACGAAGGTGGCGAACCATTCGTCGAGCACGGCCTGCACCAGCTGCTCCTTGCTGCCGAAGTGGTAGCTGACGAGACCACGGGAGACGCCGGCGCGCGCGGTGATGTCGGCGATCGTGGCAGCCGTGAACCCCTGTTCGCTGAACACGTCGAACGCGGCGCGAACGATCTGGGCGCGCGTGCTTTCACGCACTTCTCGGTTCTGTTCAGCGGATCGTGGCATCTGTCGTGACTTTCGTGTTACGGTTGGCTGGCCGTTCAGTCAATACTACTGCTTCTCTCTGACAACGACCTCTAGGAGACTCTCATGAGACCCGCCGCGCGCATCAATCTCAACGATCTCGGCGTCCTGCTCGACTGGCTCGTCGGCCAGTGGTGGGTGTACGTCATCGTCGGCCTCATCCTCGTGTTCCTCATCTGGATCTTCTTCGCCCCCGTCGCGAAGCTGAAGACGAGTCCCGAGTACGAGACCACAGGCACAGAGGCGAACGAACTGGCTCTCGGCCTGCTCCAGATCGTGAACGACCCGACGGGCAACTGGAACGACCCGACGGCGAACCTGCTGACAGGGAAGCTCCGCGACACGCTCGTCGAGCAGTGGGGTCTCCACTCGCGGGAGGACTGGCTGGCGAACATCGATCGGCTCGTAAAGACGCGACGACGCCGCGACGACTGGGTGCTGATGCTGGGCATCCGCAAGGATCTCGCCGCCACGCTTGGCCGCGAGCCGAAACCGCGAGAGTGGACGAAGGCGATCATCGAGGCGGGCGGCAACAAGCGCGAGGCGACCACGTTCGTGAACACTGTGGGCACGTGCGAGGTCTGCCTGCGCAAGTCGGCGGGGAAGAAGTGGATTCCTGCGGACAACTTCGTGACGACCTTCGACGGCTACGCCTTCGGGCAGGCCGTCGCGGTCGTCACGTGGGGCGTCGCGCTCGGCTTCGCCGAGGTCGGCGAGGCCCGCCGGCTCATCCACGAGATCAACGACGTCGCACGGCCGGAATTCTCGTCATGGGTCGAGTTCGGTTCGAGCTACATCGTCGGCCGCGTCATGCACTGGTCGGATGGCCAGCTCGGCGACAAGACGTGGGATCGACTCGGCCACAGCACGGCG
>JASGDS010000133.1:0-15134 GCA_047607025.1 Microbacterium sp. | reverse complement strand
CTCTTGCGCATCGCCGAGACGACGTTGCGCCGCACGCCGTCGACGGTGGCGGTGTCCCAGCCGCCCTCCTGTGCGAGATGGTCGAGATTGTCGAAAGCTCCTCGCACGACGCGGTGCGTACCGGCAAGGCTGAGCCCAAGCTCTCCTGCGCGGCTGAGGGCAGCGGAGCGATGTTCCGGGGGACCCTCGACGAGGTCCCACACGATCTGCTCGAACGCGGTGCTACGTGCCTGACTCGCCGCACGCTGTTCCAGGCGGGCCAAGGCGCAGGCCATCGCCACCTGTGTCACGGCCGTCCGCAGCTCTTCATCGTCGGCGGTGCCACCGATCAGACTGACGGTCCCCGCACTGTGCTCCGCAGTGATGACCGGCTGGGACCAGACGCGTCTGCCGTCTGCCAGCTCCTGCATCTGCGGTTCCCCGTGCGTTCGACCTCGCGGAGCAGGGGCGGGCAGCGCCTCGAGATCTTCGTCGATGAGGTGGGGAAATGCTGCCTCCACCGATCCGTTCTCACGGCGGAGCACCGCTGCGCACCCGTATTCATTCGCGACCGTGCGCATGATGCGATCGAACGGGTTTCCCCGTTCGAGCACGATGCGCAGCAGTGCAGACTGCAGCCTCGCGCCCCGATCGAGTTGGGCGACGTGATGCTCCATCACTTCGTGCGCGGAACTCAGCCTGGTGAGGGTCTCGGCCTGCAGATCCGCCAATCGGGCGTTCTCGATCGCGATCGTTGCGAGCGTGCCCAGCGCAAGCATTCTGCGCACATCCACCTCGGTGAACAGACTCGGGCGGCGTCGCCACACTTCGAGCACACCGATGATGTCGCCCCGTGCGATGAGCGGGATGGCGAGCGCAGAGCGCGTTTCTTCCTGCTCGGCGAGAGAGACGAAGTCGGGACTGATCGTGCGATCGTCCACATAGCTGTCGACTCGACCGTGGCGGCCGGAAGCGAACACCAGACCGGCAAGGCCCTGCCCGCGATGCATGCTCAGATGAGCAGTGTCGATTACACGATGGCCGACGCATGCTTTCATGCTGATCGTGTCGCCATCGCGCATGAGGATGCCGCAGATGTCGGAGTCCAGCAGCACGAGTGTGCGGTTGACGATCGACAGCAGCAGTTGATCGAGGTCGCGGATGCGGAGAATCTCCTCAGCGACATCGGCCTGTGACTCCAACTCCGCCGCGGCGGCGGAGAGCGCGACCCTGTGCTGGTCTCTCTCTGCCACGAGGTGAAGCCACGAGCAGATCGCTCGAATCTCGTGTTCGACGGCTTTCGGAATCTCGCCGCCGTTCACAGCGAATCCGAGATGGACGAAGTCACCTCGGTCGCTGGGACGGCAGCGGCCAATCGTCCATGCGCCGTCGCCCAGGATGGTCGGCAAGACGCTCGTCGCGCGGGCAAGAGCTTCAATCGTGTTCGCAGGCGTCGAATCCAGCAGAACCGTGAACGCGGTGGGCGGTTCGCTCCTGTCGGTGGCCGACGCTGTGTGTGTTTCAGTACGGGTCATCTTCGACCTCCTTGAACGCATTCAGGCTACAACGAGAGGAGCACTTTAACCTCGGCCAGTTCCGCCGCAGCTTCGTACCCCGCGACGGCCTGGCGGATGTCCACGGTGCGGCTGACGACGACGGATGGGTCGAGGAGACCCGAAGAGACGAGGGGCAGGTACTGCTGCCGATCACGGATGGCGTCGCCCACGACGAATGACAATGAGATCTGTCGGGTGAAGAGGTCTTTCACGGGCGCCGACCATTCGTCGGCGTGCGGAACGCCGACCGAACTGATGCTTCCCCGTGCGCGCACCAGCGCCACTGCGGCTGCCAGACCTGTGCCGCCTCCGACGCAGTCGATCACGACATCGGCCCCTCGACCCTCCGTCAGGGCATCGACGGCGGGTCGTGCCGCCGTCGGTTCGACGGCGTGAGCGCCGCACCTGGCTGCAAGGTCGCGCCTGCTCGAATCTGGCTCGCTCATGACCACGGGGCCGGCGCCGCACGCCTGCGCCACGAGACTGGCGATCTGCCCCACGGGTCCGCCGCCCGAGACCACGACGGTGTCGCCTGGTCGCATCTGTGCGCGGTGCACGGCCGCCCAGCCGGTGGGAATGAGATCGCCGAGGAAGACGGCTCTGTCGTCGTCGATCGTGTCGGGGACGGGGGCGAGCACCGTATCCGCGAAGGGCACACGCACCAGGTCGGCCTGCGCGCCATCCAGGGCGGGACCGAATGCCTCACCCGTGCCGAAGAAGCGTCTTTCCGGGCAGTGCCAGTGGTCGCCGCTGCGGCACCACCAGCAGTGCCCGCAGGCGATGTAGTCGCAGCCGAACACGCGCATGCCCGGCTTGACCGACGAGACCTGCGATCCGATGCTCTCGACCACACCGGTGAACTCGTGACCGATTCGGGTGCCGTGCGGCAGCGCTCCCTCGGTGCGCAGCAGCCCGAGGTCGGTGCCGCAGATGGCTGCGCGCGTGACCCGCACGATGGCCTCATCCCCGCGGATCACACGAGGCTCGAAAACTTCGATAACGGTGACCGAGCCGGTCCCATCGGAGATCACGGCGTGCACGGTCAGCCTGCTTCCGCCGACAGCAATTGGACGCGCTCGGCGATCTTCGAGGCCGCGGAGCGCAGCTCGTGCAGCTCATCGTTAGTCAGCGGAAGCTCGACGATGTCCGTGACGCCGTGGCGCCCGAGGCGCACGGGAAGGCCGATATACGTGTCATGGATGCCGTATTCGCCCTGCGCACGCACGGTTGCGGAGAGCACGGACGAGGCGCCTCGGATCATCTGCTCGACCATCCTCGCCGCGGCCAGTCCCGGCGTGATGAACGCGCTGCCCTTGCCGAGCAGCCCAACCACCTCGGCGCCCGAGCTGCGGGTGCGATCGACGATGCTCGCGGTGTTCTCCCCGAGGACGCGTGAGGCGGCGATGTCGCCGATGCGAGCCTGACTCAGCGGGATGAGCATCTCGTCGCCGTGCGCGCCGAGCGCGAACGCCGACACCCGATCGGGGCGGGCATTCGCCGCGGTGCCGGCCAGCGCCTGAAAACGCGCGGAATCGAGCAGGCCGGCCATGCCGACCACCCGTGCGGCGTCGAGCCCGGAACGACGCCAGGCGAGCTGGGTCATCTCGTCGAGCGGGTTGGTCACGACGATGATCACGCCCTGGGGTGAGACGCGTCCGACGGCCTCGGCCGTGGGCCCGACGATGGCCGCGTTCGCCTCGGTGAGATCGGTGCGTGACATGCCGGGCGTACGGGGCCTGCCCGCGGTGATGATCGTGTAGTCGGATGGTCCTGCCTCTTCGACCGTCGAGACGCCGCGAATGGAGGTGGCGAAACCGAGCAGACCCGAGGCATGGACGAGGTCGAGAGCGACGCCTTTGGCGAGGCCTTCGACGACGTCGACCAGCACGATCTCGTCGATGAGGTCGGTTTCCGCCAGGCGCATCGCGGTGTGCGTTCCCACGTTTCCCGAGCCGACGATGGTCACGCGTTGTGCGCGCCCGGATGAGGGAGCGGATGCCGATGCCGTCTTTGTACGGCCCCGCAGGCCAGGGTAGGGGGCACCACGACGAAACAGTGCGGGAAGGGTCGGAGAGGGCAGGGCGCCGGGGTTCGACAGCTGCGCCTCGCGTGCGGCAGGGCGGGCCGAGGAGGAGGTCGTCGCCGTGGCCGTCTCGTCGACCACGTCGATGTCGAGCTCGTGCGCTCGATCGCGCGCGAGCGGGGTGAGCCGGTCGCCGCGCCGCAGCACGAGGCGTCCGTTGGATGCCTCGACCTCGTCGACCCCGATGATGCTCATCTGCGCGCCTCCTCCGTGCCCGTCACCTCTTCGAGTGCGTTGACGGCCGCCTCCATGGCTGTGCGCACATCCGATTCGGTGCCGGAGAGGAACATCCGACCGAAGCGCCCGACGGCGCGGATCTCGATCACGTGGATGTCTGCGGCCTTCTCCGCCTCATTCGCCGCCAACGCCACATAGGCGGCAGGGGCGACCTCCATGACGAACAGGCTGTCTCCCGGCATGAGCAGCGAACCCTTTCGCCACTTGTTGAGCAGCTGCGCCTGATAGGGGTGCACATTCGTGATGAACTGTGTCGAGGCGATCTGCGGCTTGATCCGATCGTTCTCGGTGAGCCCCAGTTCGTCGAGAATCGCCTGGCCGGATGCCAGCACCTCCGCCTGCTGCTCGGAGTGGACCTCCAGCAGGCCGAACTCGCGCTCGATGATCTGCAGCGCGGGACGCACACCTGCCGCCTTCAGCGCGATGTCGGCTGCTCGGAAGACTTCGTTTCCTGGCGCCATCTCGATGAAGAGCTCGGCCATCCCGGCAAGGGGCACATCGCCGGGGCTCGTGGCCGCCACGTGCGCAGCGCACTGCGGCTGCATGCGATCGATGAAGGCGTATGTGCGCAGCGAACTCATGGCAGGCTCCTCGCGATTCCGACAGGGGTGATGAACAGTGAATGAGGGTAGGTGTGAACGCGGCGACCGAGCGTCGCTCCGATCACCTCTGCTGTCCCGTCGACCATGACTGCGCCGCCTGCAAGGTGCACGTCGAGATCCTTCGCATCGGTGCTCATTGCATCGATGGATGCCGCGATTCGTTCGATGCCGGGGCGCAGCACTTCCCGATACTGCGCGGAGTCCTTCTGCTTGAGGACTCTGGCCTCATCTGAGTTGATTCCCAGTGCCCCGGCGAGGATCAGATCGAGATGATGACCGCCTCCAGGCCGGTCATCGACCACGATGCACTTTCCGTCGCGGAAGATGCCGACGCCCGTCGAACCGCCGCCGACATCCACGATCGTGCCGTCGATGACGCCGAGCGCTCGGCTCGCCGCACGCACCTCGTCTGTGAGCACGACCTCATCGATTCCCGCTGACTCGAGCACGAATCGGCACGCGGCAGCCTCTGAGGCAGGAACACCGGGAGGATGCGCCGTTGCAGCCTGCAGAATCTCGATGCCGAGCGCCTGCTCGGCATCCGCCTTGAGCGCCGCTGCCGCGTCACGGGCGGCGAAGAAGTCGACGACGACGCCGTCTCGCACCGCGGCCGTCTCGCGAGAGTCGACCCAGACGGGCTGACCCAGCTGATCGACGAGGACGATCACACAGCTCGCGGTTCCCAGGTCGATTCCGCAGCGCAGCGGGCCCTGATCGCCTTCGCGCACCGTGCGAAAGGCATCCGATGCGCGTTGGAGCAGCGTTGCGGCAGCGGTCGGCGGTGCGTCGGTCACGATAATCATCAGTCGAACACGCTTCGCCAAGCCCGCACTTCGTGTGCGACGCGCTTGATGTTCACGAGGTGCAGCGGGGTGACGTTATCGGAGCAGATCGAGCCGCTCCATGTTCCCGTTCCCAGCTGGAACGAGGGATCGACCTCGCAGGAGTAGCCCATTCCGCCGAACAGCGCGGGGCTGTTGACGATGATCCGTCCTGCAGGCAGTGCGGCGAACTTCGCGAGCACGGCCGCATCCGTCGCGTGTACGGCGACCGTGTGCCCCTCGCCGCCGAGCGCGAGCACCTCGCGGCACCGGCGGAAACCGGCTTCGACATCCGGCTCTCGGTAGACCGAGAGCACGGGACCGAGGATCTCTTTGCTGAGCGGTACATCGCGTCCGACCCTGTCGAGTTGCGCGGCCAGCACTTTCGTGTGCGGGGCCACCTGGAACCCGGACATCGAGGCGAGCTTCGCGGGCGACTGACCGACAGCATCCGGGCGCAGCCCGCCACGCTCATCGAAGAGCGTTCGTACGAGCCGGGCCTGCTCATCGTCGTTCATCCAGTGCGCTCCCTCTGCCGTGAGCGCCTCGATCACCTCGGCTGCGACCGGGTCTGCGATGACGACCGACTGCTCGGCGACGCACGCGGTACCGTTGTCGAACGACTTCGACGCGATGATCATCGTGGCTGCTTCTCGCACATCCTCCACGGACGCGTCGACATATGCGGGCACGTTTCCCGCGCCGACGGCGATCGTCGGCTTGCCGCTCGAGTAGGCGGCCGCGACCATACCTGGACCGCCCGTTGCGAGCACGAGCCGCACCGCGCGGTGCTTCATGAGCGAGGCTGTCGCCTCGAGCGTGGGCGTCTCGAGGCAGTCGATGATGCCCTCGGGTGCGCCGGCGCGCACCGCCGCCTCTGCCATGACCTGCGCAGCACGGTGAGAACAGCGAGCGGCGCGCGGGTGCGGAGCGTGCACGATCGCATTGCCTGCCTTGACAGCGGCGAGAGATTTGAACAGCACGGTCGCCGTGGGGTTGGTGACGGGGATGATGCCCGCGATGAGACCCATCGGCGACCCGATCGCGGTGACCTTGCGCTCCTCATCCACCCACAGCACCCCGACGGCGCGGCGTTCGAGCATCCAGTCGGCGACGAATCCGGTATTGAATCGGTTCTTGACGACCTTGTTCTCGTACACGCCGTAACCTGTCTCATCGACGGCTAGCCGCGCGAGCTCCTCCGATGCGGCGTAGCCCGCCTTGGCCATCGCGCGCACGATCTCATCCAGCCAGGCCTGATCGGCGTCAGCGAGTGCCTCGGCAGTTCGCGCGCCGGCGTCGGCCTTGCGGCGAACCTCTGCGATCGCGGCAAGGTCCGCATCGAGCACTGTGCTCATGGTCTCTCTCCCGGTTCATGCCTTCTCTGCCCTGGTCGCCGCGAGCGGCGCAGCGGTCACTTCGGCTTGACGATGATGGAGAGGATGTCTTCCGTCTCGTCGTGCGGACGGGGGATGACGTGCACCGAGACGACTTCGCCCGCCTTCTGTGCGGCGACCGCGCCCGCGTCCGTGGCGGCCTTCACCGCTCCGACATCACCGCGCACGAGCACGGTGACGAGTCCGCCGCCGATCTCACGATGGCCGAGCACATGAACGTTCGCGGCCTTCACCATCGCGTCCGCGGCCTCGATCGCGCCGACGAGCCCCTTCGTCTCGATGAGGCCGAGCGCGCCCTGGCGAACGGTCCCTTCTGTTGCAGCCATTTCCGACTCCCTGTTCTCTGAGGTGGTGGGTGGGTTGTGGATGTCGAGGGCGACTACTTGCTGTAGACGACCTCACCAGAGGTGATCACCGAGTCGGCGATCGCGACTGCTGCGCAGTCGATCGCGGCGTGCTCGGTCGCTGACACTGCCCGCGCTCCGCTGCCGTGTGTGCACAGCACGACTTCGCCGCGCCCCGCGCCGACGAGATCGACGGCGACGAACGATTCGTCGCCACCCGTCAGCATCGGCTCGATGATGAGCAGGGTGAAAGAGGCGAGTGAGGAATCCTTGGCCGTCGAGACGACCTGGCCGATCACTCGTCCCAGTCTCATGAGCCCGCTCCTTCGCGCGCCGCCCGGGGGTCACCGGGGCACCGTCATCGTGTGCTGTCTCCTCGGTTGAGGATGGCACCACACTAGGGTCGGAGTCGAAAGGTCTGAGTTATCTCGTTCGGATAGCGTGCGCCGGAGTCGTTATCCGGTTCCGTTGATTGCCGTTACGGCTCGTGCACGCGATGCTTGGGGGGAGTGGTGCGGGCCGCGTGCCGCCGATGCTCAATGAGGAGGGCCGGACATGATCACCGACGCCGATGCCGATTTCCACACGCCGACCAGCGACACTCAGCTCTGGGCAGAGACGAACTTCTTCGGCTGCTATGTGCCGGAAGCGCATCTGAACATCGGCGTCTATGCGCTGTTCCGTCAGAACGCCGGTGTGGTCATCTCGACGATCCACATCAACTCACGGTTCGTCGACAAGCCGTGGGAGGGCGACTATTGGGATCCGCAGCATCACCTGGCCATCCCGCAGCCGGCCAATTTGCGCAACTACACGCTGGCCAACGGCCTGTCGGTCAAGAACCTCGAACCCAATCGGGTCTGGGATGTCTCCTTCAGCAACGGGCGCAACGTCGATCTGAACTTCAGGTACACAGCACTTGCTCCTGCCTATGACATCTCGGATCCGGAGATGGACCCGATCGTGGCGGCCGCCGCCCAGGATGAGACCTTTGCCTGGGGCGAGGCGTACAAGGGGCATTTCGACCAGACCGGCCATTTCGAAGGCGAGCTCAACCTGCGCGGAGTGACCCACACCATCGACTGTGTCTCGACCATGGACCACAGCTGGGGTCCGCGTGGCGAGCACCAGGATCACAATATGAGCTGGCTGCACGCGCACTTCTCCAAGGACTACGCCATCCACGGCATCTTCGACTTCGATCATTCCGGCGGGCCTGACGCGGTGACGGAGGGACCGATCACCCACGGCTATGTGCTTGATCACGGTGAACTGATCGGACTGAAGGCGGGGCGCAGCAGAACGGTGCGACAGGG
Organism: Microbacterium sp.; assembly: GCA_047607025.1. Classification (GTDB taxonomy): domain Bacteria; phylum Actinomycetota; class Actinomycetes; order Actinomycetales; family Microbacteriaceae; genus Microbacterium. The sequence continues at coordinate 6,799 of JASGDS010000133.1, read as the reverse complement.
TTATTACGCCAAGGCTGTTGAGATTGAGGTCGAGGATGCTCGTGGCAGGACCCATCGAGTCACAGGCATCGGGAGAACGAGTTTTCCCTGGCAGGCGGGTCCTGGCACCGTCGGGTTCAACGTGCTCGCCGAGTGGTGCAGCGGCGCCGAGCGCGGCTGGGGGGAGATCCAGGACTTCGTCGGACCGCAGTTCCTCACCGACGTCGCCTCTGCCGCGGCACGGAGGGATTGAGGGGCATGTCAGCCCGGCAGATCGTCTTCGATCTCGACGGCACACTGGTGCAGACCCGCGTGTCGTCGTGGGAGGTGTTCCGCGAGGTGCAGGCTGAGTTCGATCTCGGCATCGACACCGACGAGAAGTTCTTCGCGCTGCTGGAGAAGAACCTGTTCGTCGCGCTCCGTGAGGCATGCTCGGATGAGCGCACCGCAGATGCCGTTTCCGCACGCTTCCTCGAGAAGCTGGAGAGCGACTACCGGCCAGAGCTTGTGCCGGGCATCGCCGATGTCGTCCGTGCTCTGGCATCCCGCGCCACGCTCGCCGTCCTCTCTTCCAACTCGACTGCGGTCATCCGACGGGTACTGATCGACAACGATCTCGCCTACTGCTTCTCTCACGTGTTCGGTGGCGACGTCGAACCTGACAAGAGCGCGGGTCTGCAGCGATTCGTCGCCGATGCTGCGCAGGGCGTAGGGCGCCGATGCGTCGCACCCTACGACGAGGGCAGCACAGTTGATCAGGTGCAGACGGTACTCGTCACCGACACGACCGGTGATACTGCCGCCGCGCTGTCGGCAGGGGTACGCGTGGTCGGGGTGAGCTGGGGGATGCACTCGCCCGAAGCGCTCCGTGACGCGGGTGCAGAATTCGTCGCAATGTGGCCGCAGGAGCTCATTGCACACCTGCGGCCAGCGGGCATGGACGCCCCGAGCTGCAGTGTCAAGACGCCGCAGTCACCATCCATGGTGCGCAGGCAGCGGCGACTTGACGTGGGAGTTGCGACCCTTCCTCGTGCCGCAGAACCTCATTGTGGCTGCCCGGCCCCCGTTTCCGCAGACGAGGAGCTTCTGCTCGCGATGCGCCGCACCTTTTGATCGTGCAGCGTGTTCGTAAGATTCGACGTTCAGCCTGGATTCCGACGGGATCAGGGTGCTGCGGGATGACTCCTCCCCGATCGGCAACGTCGGGTGCTCGACCTGCGCATCTGGTACCCGAAGGCCTGCCCGCCCGTCTCTGTCGAAGAGCACGCGCAGCACTTCCTGATCGAGGTGCGGAACCTCCTGCGCTTCGCCGCCTCCCGGAAGGCGACCGCGCTGGACTGAGCGGTTTGACGACTGCAGGAGCCGCTGACGTCTGCAGGAAGAATTTCAGCAACGCATCCTGCAGGTGTCGGCGTGGTCAGTCGAGCAGGCGCTGGATGGCGGCCCTGCCGTCGGCGACGAGTGCGGGAATCTTCGAATCGGGGGCGCCGGCGGCGATGGCGTCGCCGACATAGTGCATGAGTGAGATCACGAGGTGCAGCAGCATCCGCGCGTCCGAGACCAGCTCGGGTGCGGTCGGCTCCACGCCGCGCTCGCGGGCGAGACGGACGATGACGGCCGCGTTCAGCTGGTCGGCGACGGCGCGCATGCGATCGCCGAAGCCGTCCATGAGCGACGGGTTGAGGTGGATGATCTCGCGGCGCTTGCGGGCAAGATCATGATCGCCGCCCTGCGCCTTGCGAGTGAAGTCGATGAGCTCGATCGCATCGTCGAGGATGCTGCCTGTGCCGCTCTCGAACGCGGCCATCGCGTCCGCGTCGAAGGCCGCGGCGTTCAGCCCGACGATCGCCTGATCCTTCGTGCCGACGTAGTTGAAGAAGGTGCGGGGCGAGACGCCCGCCCGCTCGCAGATGATGTCGACGGACGCGCCATCGAAGCCGAGCTCATACGCGGCTTCGATGGCGGCCCGTTCGATCGCGGCCATGGTCTGCTGACGCTTGCGCTCCCGAAGACCCGGTTCGGGAGTGGCGGACGATGCGGCGACAGTGCTCATGGCGATGCTTCTCACTCGATGGTTCTGGTCCTACCAGTCTGCAGCAGTTCGCGCTCGAAGAACTCGATCTCTTCCGCAGTGGGCTCATCCGAAGCCGAGAACACCGGGCCATCCGCCGACAGCTCGAGCTCTTCGCCCAGGTCGAGCTCGCTGGCCAGCGGCTTCTCGCGCACGAACCACAGCAGCGCGAACGCGACGAGCATCGGCACGACCATCCACAGGAAGATCGGGGTGAGGGCGTCGTTGTAGCTCGTGAGGATCGGGGTCTTGATCTCATCGGGAAGCGCGGCGACCGAGCTCGGCGTCAGCGAGTTGGTGCCGCCCGAGAGCGAGCTGACGTCGGCGCCGCTCTGCTGCATCTGCGCGATCACGGGAGCGAGGCGCTCGGTGATGAGGTCGGTCAGGCGACCCACGAAGATGCTGCCGACGAGGGCCGCACCCAGCGTCGAGCCGATCTGGCGGAAGAAGTTGTTCGACGCGGTCGCGGTGCCCACCACGGTCACCGGGAACGAGTTCTGCACGACCAGCACGAGCATCTGCATCGACATGCCGAGTCCGGCGCCGAGGATGCCGAGGTAGACCCCGAGCATCGTGAGCGAAGTGGTGACCTCGATCGTCGAGAGCAGGAACAGCGAGACCGCGGCGATGAGCGTGCCGACGATCGGCAGCCACTTGTAGTGGCTGGTCTTGCTCGCGATGAGGCCCGAGACGACGCCGAAGATCAGCAGGCCGACGACCATCGGGATCATCATGAGGCCGGACTCGGTGGCGTCGAGGCCGTGCACCATCTGCAGGTAGGTCGGCAGGTAGCCGATTGCACCGACCATCGCGACGCCCATGACGAGGCCGGCGATCGTGGTGAGGGTGAAGTCGCGGTTGGCGAAGAACCTCATCGGGACGACGGGGTCGGATGCCTTCAGCTCGGCGACGACGAACGCGACCGCGAAGACCGCGGTGGCACCGATCAGCGACAGGATCTGCCAGGAGCTCCAGGCGTAGCCGTTCGACGACTCGCGGCCGCCCCACGAGGTCCACAGCACGAGCGAGGTGACGGCGAGCGACATGAACATGATGCCGAGCACGTCGACCTTCGGGCCCTTCGTGCCATCCTGCTGGATGGGCTCGCGCAGCAGGAAGACGATTGCGACGAGGGCCAGGATGCCCAGGGGAACGTTCAGCCAGAATCCCCAGCGCCAGGTGAGGTGCTCGGTGAAGAAGCCGCCGAGCAGGGGGCCTGCGACCGACGCGACGCCGAACACGGCGCCCATCGGGCCCTGGTACTTGCCGCGCTCTTTGGGGGGAACGATCGAGGCGATGGTCGCCTGTGACAGCACCATGAGGCCGCCGGCGCCCAGACCCTGAACGACGCGCGCGATGATGAGCGTGGCCATGTTCTGGGCGAGACCGCCGACGACCGAACCCGCCACGAACAGCGCCACGGCGATGATCAGCAGCGGTTTCTTGCCGACCGTGTCGCTGAGCTTGCCGTAGATCGGCATCGTGATGGTCGACGCCAGAATGAAGGCCGTCGAGACCCACAGCATCTGGCTGACGCCGTCGAGCTCGCCGACGACGGTGGGAAGGGCCGTGGAGAAGATCATCTGGCCGAGGCTTGACAGAAGCATCACGACCAGGAGGCCGACGAAGATCAGATTGATCTGCTTTCGGCTCAGCGGGGTTGCCTTAGAAGTTTGCATAACTGCAAGTTTGCACCTGCTGCATGTTTTTCACAAATCGAGGCTTGCGATCTTTGTGCAACAAGTTGAATAATCGGAGCATGACGCTTCCCGAGATCCTGTCTGGCCCGCTGACCGTGCCGGTCGTGGCATCCCCCATGTTCATCTGCTCCGGTCCCGAACTGGTCACCGCTCAATGCCAGGCCGGCATCGTCGGCTCGTTCCCCGCGCTCAATGCGCGCCCGGCCGAGGCGCTGGACGACTGGCTTACCGAGGTCGAGGAGTCGAACGCCGCATACGCCGTGGCGAACCCCGACACGTACGTCGCACCGTTCGCCGTCAACCAGATCGTGCACCGCTCGAACGACCGGCTCGCGCACGACATGGAGGTCGTCGTGAAGCACCGCGTGCCGATCGTCATCACCTCTCTCGGCGCGCGGCCAGACGTCAACGAGGCGGTCCACTCCTACGGCGGCATCGTGCTGCACGACGTCATCAACAACGTCTTCGCGCACAAGGCGATCGAAAAGGGGGCGGATGGCATCATCGCCGTCGCCGCGGGAGCAGGGGGCCACGCGGGCACCCAGTCGCCGTTCGCCCTGCTGCAGGAGATCCGAGACTGGTTCGACGGCCCGCTGCTGCTCTCGGGCGCGATCGCGCACGGCCGCTCAGTGCTCGCCGCCCGCGCGGCAGGGGCCGACCTCGCCTATGTCGGCAGCGCCTTCCTCGCCACCGACGAGGCTCGCGCGGCCGACGACTACAAGCAGATGATCGTCGACAGCACCGCGGGCGACATCGTCTACAGCAACCTGTTCACCGGGGTGCACGGCAACTATCTGCGCGGCAGCATCGCCGCTGCCGGGCTGAACCCCGATGACCTGCCGGCCTCCGACCCCTCGAAGATGGACTTCGCATCCCTGATCGGCGGAGCCAAGGCGTGGCGCGACATCTGGGGCTCTGGCCAGGGCATCGGCGCCGTGAAGAAGCAGCTGCCGACGGCCGAGCTCATTGCGCAGCTGAAGCGCCAGTACGACGAAGCGCTCGCCTGGATCACCGCCTGACATGTCGCTGCGGTTCGCCATCCTCGCCGCCCTCGCCGAGAAGTCGGGAACGGGCATCGAGCTCGCGCGGCGCTTCGATCGCAGCTACGGCTACTTCTGGCCCGCCTCGCACCAGCAGATCTATCGCGAGGTCGACCGGCTGCGCGGCGAGGGTCTCGTCGACAGCGAGATTCCGGATGGTCCGCCGCAGCGCGGCAGGCCGCGCTCGATCTCGATCACGAAAGCAGGCCGCGACGCGCTCGCGGCCTGGGTGAGCGAACTCGACGCGCCGCCAGCCGAGCGGTCCCCGCTCGCCGTGCGCGTGAGGGCGGCCGCCGCACTCGGCACGACGGACGGACTGCGCGAGGCGCTGCAGCACGAGATCGCCGTGCGGCAGGCGCGCCTCGCCGACTACCGGCAGTTCGAGCAGCGCGGCTTCGCCGCCGATGAGCCGGGCCGTCTGCGGCACGCGGTGCTGCGCGGGGGCATCCAGCTGGAAGAGGCGTGGATCGAATGGGCCGAAGAGGTGCTCACCCTCCTCGATGACGCCGCGCTCACCGAACATCGCGACCCGCGCCAGTAGACTCTCGCGAAGGAGGTCCGGATGGCACACGAGCGCTCATCGCTGGCACGTCACACGCAGCACGGCTCGCCCGGGCCCATCCGGCAACTCGGCACGCTGCTCGCCGTCGCCGCGTGCGTCGTTCTCGTGAGCGCGATCGGCGTCGTCGCATATGCCGCGATCGACCTCGGTGCGACGCTCAAGCAGGGCTCCACGGTGCTTGCCGGGCAGGATGCCGCGCCGCCCGACATCGGCGAGCTCGACGATGTCGGCGTCAACATCATGCTCGCCGGCCTCGACGCCTGCGAGAACTGGATTCAGGGCACCTTCGGCAGCCGGTGCCCCGCCGATCAGGACTACGGCGAGGCCGACCGCGACGCGGCGCTCAACGACGTCAACATGATCGTGCACATCTCGCCCGAGCCGCGGCGCGTCACGGTCATCAGCATCCCCCGTGACCTCGTCACCTCGCAGCCGGAGTGCACGAATCAGGATGGCGTCACCTCGCCCGAGCAGTACGCCGTGACCTTCAATGAGGCCAACTCCCGCGGGCAGATCCAGTGCATCGTCGACAGCGCCGAGCAGTTGACAGGCCTCGACATCGACTATGGCGCCACGATCACCTGGGGTGGTGTCATCGCGGTGACAGACGTCATCGGCGGCGTCGACGTGTGCGTCGCGGGTGAGGGCATCTACGACGACGACACGGGCACCTACCTCGACCCGGGCAAGACCTACACGCTGCAGGGGCGCGAGGCGCTGCAGTTCCTGCGCACCAGACACGGTGTCGGCGACGGAAGCGACCTCGCCCGCATCAGCAACCAGCAGGTCTACATGACCTCGCTCGCGCGCAAGCTCACGAGCAAGGGCGTGCTGACGAACCCCGTCACGCTGCTCTCGCTCGGCCGCACGGTGGTGCAGAACGTCGAAGCGACCTCCAGCCTCACCGACCCGGTCACCCTTGCGCGGATGGCGATGGCGGTGGCGGATGTGCCCCTCGACGAGTTCGTGTTCGTGCAGTACCCGGTGCTCGAAGACCCGAGCAACGCCAACCACGTCATCCCGGACACGGCCTCTGCCGAGACCCTGTTCGATGCGATCGAGGCGAACGAGCCGATCACGCTGACCGCGGGCACGGGCTCGAACGGCGCCGTCGTCGAGGGTGAGGATGGCGCGACGTCGACCCCGACCGACACCGCGACGGAGCCGGAGACCACCGACCCGTTGACGCCCACCGCGACCGCGACGTCCACTGCTGGTCAGCAGGGCAGCAACGTCTTCGGCACCGACGCCTCCCAGACCACCTGCTCCAGCGGCAACGGCTGACCCGCCTGCATTCTGCCGAGGGCGGAAATGGGATGGTGCGCGATCCGGCGGCCATGCTCGGCATCGACGACACGATGCAGTACATGCGCCCTGACCCCCGCCGAGTGACCACTCTTTTGCCCAAGAAGCCGGCAATCGCGTGGTCGCTCGGGCAAAAGAGTGG
>JASGDS010000132.1:0-6109 GCA_047607025.1 Microbacterium sp. | reverse complement strand
CGAGTGACCACTCTTTTGCCCACCCACCCTTGAATTTTCGGGTGTTCTCCTGCAAAAGAGTGGTCACTCGGCGGTTGGGCACACCGACCTCCCGTCCACAGGGATCAATTCACGGCGTGTCCCGAAATTCTCCTGTGGATACTCCACCACGCGTTGCGCACAGGAATCATGCTCGAAAGCATGAGCTCTCCCGACGTGCACTCCAGACAACAGCTGCTCACCGCAGCAGACCGCCGCGCGCTCGATGTCGCGGTTGCCGAAGGCAGCATTGTTCGCATCCGCGCCGGGTGCTACGCGGACGCTGAGGCCTGGCAGACCGCGTACATCGAAGCGCGTCAGCGCACGCTCTGCCGCGCTGCGCATGAGCACTCTCGTGCCCATCCGATCGTGCTCTCCCATATCTCTGCGGCGGCCCAGCACCAGCTCCCCCTGGTTCGCGTCCATGACGAACGCGTCCACACGGTGTCTGTCAGCACGTCGGCATCCGCGTCGAATCGACGCGTTCTGCGTCATGAGGATGACGTGACGCCCGAAGATGTGGTCGTCGTCGATGGAATCCGCACCACGTCCCTCGCACGCACGGTCTACGACGTCCTGCGCACATGCGACGAAGAGACGGGCATCGCCGTCATGGACGCCGCCATGCGGCAGGTCGCACTCGCCAACACCCGCAACAGGCGCAACCTTGATCTGGATGCCGCGGAGCGGTTCCGTGAGGAGGTTCGCCGACTGATCTTCGCCCATTCCGGCGCCCGCGGCATCCGCAGAGCCCGCAAGATGTGCGATCTGGGCGATGGGCGATGCTCGCGCAGAGAGCCCAGGAGAGAGCATCGCCCGCCTCTATCTGTACGACCTGCGCCGAGGTCCGGTCGAGCTGCAGGTCAGAGTGCCCGGCCCCCAAGGCACCGTCTTCGAGGTGGACATGGAGTTCTGCGGCGTGCTCGCAGAGTTCGACGGGGCGGTGAAGTACTCACGCACGGAGTTCCTCCGTGGACGAACCCCGGAACAAGTCGTGCTCGACGAGAAGCGTCGTGAAGACTGGATTCGCGGATCAACGGGGAAACGAATGATCCGCTTCGGCACCCCCGAGCTCGCTGATCGCGACACCTTCGCTCGGTACCTGTCGTCGCTGGGCATCCGTCCCCGCCGAGTGACCACGTGATTGCACAGAGAGTGCCCAAAAAGCGGGAAGAATCGGCAAACAAGTGGTCATTCGGCGGGGGATACTTGAGGGACGACACGATCGGGAGGCAGTCATGGCGCAGGAGTCCGAACCGCGGGTGGACGGCATCGCGCTGCGTGCGCTGCCGAAGATCTCACTGCACGACCACCTCGACGGGGGTCTGCGCCCCGCGACGATCATCGACCTGGCCCCGGATGCCGGCATCGACCTGCCCACAGACAACGCCACCGCGCTCGGCGAGTGGTTTCACGCGCAGTCGACAGGCGGTTCGCTCGTCGACTACCTGAAGACGTTCGAGCTGACGATCGGCGTGATGCAGGATCGCGCGAACCTCACCAGGGTGGCGTGCGAGTTCGTGCAGGATCTCGCCGATGACGGCGTGATCTACGGCGAAGTGCGCTGGGCACCCGAGCAGCACCTGCGTGCGGGTCTCACCCTCGAAGAGGCCGTCGAGGCGGTGCAGGAGGGCATCGAAGAGGGTGAGGATCTCGTCGAGGAGTCGGGCAGGTCCATCCGCGTCGGGCAGATCCTCTCCGCCATGCGCCAGGGCGACCGCGTGAACGAGGTCGCAGACCTCGCGGTCGTGTTCCGACACGATGGCGTCGTCGGCTTCGACATCGCCGGCCCCGAGGACGGGTTCCCGCCGTCGCAGCACCGCGACGCGTTCGACTACCTTGCGGGAGAGTTCTTCCCCGTCACGGTGCACGCGGGCGAAGCCGCCGGGCTGGAATCGGTGCGTTCAGCGCTGCTGGATGGCCGCGCGCTGCGCCTCGGCCATGGTGTCGCGGTCGCGCGCGACCTGCAGGCCGTCGAGCGCGCGAAGGATGACGTGATGGTGGAGTTCGGCGATCTCGCGCGCTGGGTGCGCGACCGCGAGATCGCGCTCGAGATGGCCCCGTCATCCAACCTGCAGACCGAAGCCATCCGCCATTGGGGCGGCGAGATCGAGGACCACCCCTTCGACCTGCTCTACCAGCTCGGCTTCTGCGTCACGGTGAACACCGACAACCGACTGATGAGTCGCACTACGATCACGCGCGAGCTCGCGCTGCTGGTCGCCGCGTTCGACTACGACCTGAGCGACATCGAGCAGTTCCAGCTGAACGCGGCCGCCGCCGCGTTCCTGCCCGTTGAGCAGCGCGACGAGCTCATCGACATCATCACAGACGCCTTCGAGCGCTGAACTGCCCCGCCACCCCCGCCGGGCGGGGTCAGGCGGTGATGCGCTCGCGCACGATCGGGGATGGCGCGGGCGCCGCGTCGGCGATGACCCACGCGTTCGAGAGGGCATCGAGTGCGCGCGGGATGCGGGTGGCATCGTCGGCCGACAGCGTGAAGACCGGCTGGCCTTCGGCGACCCAGTCCCCCGGCTTCGCGAGCAGGTCGATGCCTGCCGCATGCACGACGGGGTCCTCCGCACGTGCACGCCCGGCTCCCAGCCGCCACGCGGCCACGCCGAAGGCGAAGGCGTCCATGCGCGAGACGACGCCCGCGCGCGGCGCGGTCACGGTGTGCGTCTCGTTCGGGGTCGGCAGCGCGCCATCCGGGTCGCCATCCTGCGCGGCGATCATGCGCCGCCACACGTCCATCGCGCGCCCGTCGGCGAGCGCCGCCTCGACGTCGGCGTCCGGCTGGCCGGCCGAGGCGAGCATTTCGCGCGCGAGCGCGACGGTCAGCTCGACGACGTCGGATGGCCCGCCACCGGCGAGCACCTCCACCGACTCGCGAACCTCGTTCGCGTTGCCGATCGCGAGTCCCAGCGGTGTCGACATGTCGGTCAGCAGCGCGGTCGTCGCAACGCCCGAGTCGGTGCCGAGCGCGACCATCGTCTGCGCCAGCTCCTTCGCGCGATCGAAGTCCTTCATGAAAGCGCCCGACCCGAACTTCACATCCAGCACGAGCGCCCCCGTGCCCTCGGCGATCTTCTTCGACATGATGCTCGATGCGATGAGCGGAATGGCCTCGACCGTTCCTGTCACATCGCGCAGCGCGTAGAGCTTCTTGTCGGCGGGCGCGAGTCCAGACCCGGCCGCGCAGATGACCGCGCCGACGTCTCGCAGCTGCGCGAACATCTCGTCGTTCGACAGCGCGGCGCGCCATCCGGGAATCGACTCCAGCTTGTCGAGCGTGCCGCCCGTGTGCCCGAGCCCTCGCCCAGACAGCTGCGGCACCGCCACCCCGAACACGGCCACGAGCGGCGCGAGCGGCAGCGTGATCTTGTCGCCCACTCCCCCCGTCGAGTGCTTGTCGGCGGTGGGCTTTCCGAGCGACGCGAAGCTCATCCGCTCACCTGACGCGATCATCGCGTCGGTCATCACGCGAATCTCGTCGCGCTGCATGCCGTTCAGCAGGATGGCCATGGCGAACGCCGCCATCTGCGAGTCGGCGACGTAGCCACGGGTGTAGGCGTCGATCATCCAGCGCAGCGCATCCTCCGGCACGGTCCCGCCGTCGCGCTTGGCACGGATCACATCGACGGCGTCGAAAGGTTCCTGAGGCCTGTCCTGTTGCCTGTCCTGTTGCCTGTCCTGAGCTTGTCGAAGGGCTTGTCGAAGGGCAGTGGCATTCATTGTGCGGCGTATTCCTCAAGATCGGCAGGACCGAACGCGTCGGGCAGCACCTGGTCGATCGTGCGAATGCCACTGACGGTCTCCAGCAGCATACCTGGTGCGTGGTGTTCGTACAGCAGCTGTCGACAGCGCCCGCAGGGCATCAGGATGGCACCCGCGCCATCCACGCAGGTGAACGCCACGAGCTTCCCGCCGCCCGACACGGTCAGTGCGGAGATCAGTCCGCACTCCGCGCACAGCCCGACGCCGTACGAGGCGTTCTCGCTGTTGCATCCGACGACGATACGGCCGTCGTCGACGAGCGCGGCCGCCCCCACCGGGTAGTTCGAGTACGGCGCATAGGCCTGCTTCATGGCGGAGGTGGCAGCCTGCCGCAGCCCCTCCCAGTCGATGCCTGTCATGTCATCCCTTGATGTACGGCACGCCGTCGGCCGCCGGCGGTCGCGACTGACCGACGACGCCCGCGACGACGAAGATCGTCACCAGGTACGGCAGCATCAGCATGAACTCACTCGGCACAGGCGATTGGTTGACCGTGAGAATGTTCTGCAGGCTCGATGCGAGGCCGAACAGCAGTGCGGCGAGCGTCGCCTTGATCGGATGCCACTGGCCGAAGATCACCGCGGCGAGGGCGATGTATCCGGCGCCCGCCGTCATGTCCTGCGTGAAGGCGATGCCAGTGCCCACCGTGAACACGGTGCCACCCGCGCCCGCGATGCCGCCGGCGAGCATGACGTTGAGGAACCGGGTGCGCGAGACATTGATGCCGACGGTATCCGCCGCCTGCGGATGCTCACCGACCGCGCGCAGGCGCAGACCCCACCTGGTGTGGAACATCGCCACATAGACAGCGGCCACGGCGATGTACATCAGGTACACGAGGATGGTCTGCCGGAAGAGAACGGGTCCGATCACCGGGATGTCACTGAGCAGCGGAATCGGAATTCGGTCGAACCGCGGCGGCGAATTGAGGTGGGCGGAGTCCTTCTGAAGCACCTGCGAGAAGAAGAAGGTCGTCAGGCCCGCGACGAGCACGTTGAGCACGACACCGACGATGACCTGTTCGACGAAGTAGACGATGGCGAACGCGGCGAGCACCGCGCCGACGACGACGCCCGTGAAGGCCGCGGCGATGAGCCCCAGAAACGGCGACCCGGTCGACGTGGCGACGACCGCGGCCGTGAACGCGCCGCCGAGCAGCTGGGATTCGATCGCGATGTTGACGACTCCGACGCGTTCGCCGATGACACCGCCGAGGGCACCATAGATCAACGGAACGGCCAGAGTCAGCGCGCCGGAGAACAGCCCGACGACGGGCACGCTGTCGCCCTTGGAGGCCCACGTGAGGAAGGCGAGCACGAGCACGACGATGAACGCCACGACCAGCCAGAGCGGGATTCGGCGACGTGTCCACGTCAGCCAGGCAGCAGCCGCAGTGATCAGCGCGGCGACGATGACGCAGACCCACGTCGTCACCGCCACGGGCAGAACGAGGTCAGGCAGCTTGAACGCATCCGCCGACGTCGCCAGAACAAATGTCGCCTCTCCCGACCGATGAACGGCAATCAGCAGAATGACGAACAGCACGAGGAAGACCGCAAAGGCGATGACCGTCTTCCAGCTGCGTTCGCGCACGACGGCTGCCGACACGGTGGGCACTGCGGGGTTCGGAGCGCTCAATGCGGTGCTCATGAGGCCACCTCCGCAGCCGCCGCGGCCGCCTCGTGCTGCAACGCCTTCTTCCTTCGTCGCGCCTCACGCTTTCTGGTGCGCTCCGCGGAGGGCAGGAAGAAGATCGCACGCACGAGCGGTGGGGCGGCGATGAACAGCACGATGAACGACTGAACAACCGTGACGATCTCCAGTGGAATCTGCTCGGCCACCTTCATCGTGAAGCTTCCCGCCTTCATCGCGCCGAAGAGCAGGCCGGCGGCGAACGTGCCCCAGGGCGTCGACCTTCCGAGCAGCGCGACCGTGATCGCATCGAAGCCGATCCCCGAGTCGACACCGCTGGTGAAGCCTGTCGTCGTCGTACCGAGCACCTGATTGACACCGGCGAGACCGAGCAGGCCACCGGCGAACACCATGCCCAGGATATACATCCGATTGACGTTGATTCCCGCCACCCGCGCGGCTCTCGGGTTCTCGCCCACCGCTCGGAACTGGAAGCCGAGACTGGACCGGCCCAGAAGCCACCAGACCAGCACGGTGGCGAGGATGGCGAGGATGAATCCGAAGCGAAGATTATACTGGTCACCCAGCAGCCGCGGAAACTGCGCAGTCTCCGCGGTCGCCGCCGACTTCGGGTTGCTCTGCCCAGGTGCCTGCAGCAGCCCGGGCGTGCGCAGCATCCAGG
>JASGDS010000131.1:0-6607 GCA_047607025.1 Microbacterium sp. | reverse complement strand
GATGGCGAGCGAATCGATGACGGAGATGTGGTTGGCGGCGAGGATGATGGGGCCCTCGGCCGGTACGTTCTCCTTGCCGATGACGATCGGGCGGAAGATCAGCCGCGCGATCGGCCGCAGCACCGCGCGCCCGAAATGATAGAACCACCCAGGGCGCGAGGGAGCATCGTCGGGCTCATCGGGCTGAGCATCGGTCATCCCCCCAGATTATCGGCGAGATATGCCAATTCTGGAATCCATCCGTTCAATCGCCGATGATCGGCGCGTTCAGGCTCTGCTTAGCCCGGATCGGGCAGGATAGGGGAGTTGCCCATATCTGATTGAGGTCTCCGTGCGCGTTCGAACCATCGGCCTGCTGTCCACCACCGCCCTCGCGGCGCTTGCTCTGGCTGGATGCTCCAGCTCCGGCGATGACGCCGCGGCCACAGCCACAGCCACGCCCAGCGCGACGGCCGCTGCGCTGTGCGACTCTGCCGCACCCTCGGGTGACGCCGTGGAGGCCGTGACGGTCGAAGGTGACGCAGGCACGCCGTCCGAGGCGACATTCACCGCTCCGCTCGAGGTGTCCGAGCTGCAGAGCACCGTCGTCTCCGAGGGCGACGGCGACGCGATCGCCGATGGCGACTGGCTCAACTACGCCTACACCGCATACAACGCCGAGACGGGCGAGAAGCTCGACGAGGTCGGCTACGAGGACGGCTCGCTGCTTCCGCTGCAGGTGTCGAGCGACTCCGTCGGGTTCTTCACCGGCTGCGGCGCGATCGGCACCCGGGTGATCGGCGCGCAGCCGTCGAGCACGGGCGACGACGGCACCACGTACCCCGCCGTGATCTTCGTGTTCGATGAGATGGGCCTGAACCCCACCGCCGCCTGGGGCGAAGACCAGGACCCGGAGGACGGCTTCCCGACAGTGACCCTGGCGGAGGATGGCACGCCGACCGTCGACATCACCGGCGTGACCGCGTCGGACACGACCCAGGTCGAGACGCTCAAGCTGGGCGACGGCGCAACGGTCGCCGACGGCGACACGGTGCTCGTTCAGTACGACGGCATCTCGCTGGCCGACGGCAACGAGTTCGACTCGAGCTGGGCGAACGGCACGCCGGTCTCCTTCTCGACGTCGGGCGTGATCACCGGCTTCACGACCGCGCTCGTGGGCCAGACCGTCGGCTCGCAGGTCGTCGCCATCATCCCCGCCGCCGAGGCATATGGGGCCGAGGCGTCGGACGACGTGGAGCTCTCCGGTCAGGACCTCGTCTTCGTCATCGACATCCTCGCCACGCAGCACGCCGCCAGCTGAGACGAGCGTCGCTAGCCGACGGTCACCGTCGCGTCGTGCTCGACGGGGAAGTTCACCGAACTCGCGATGAAGCACCAGTCGTGCGCGTCGTGGTGCGCGGCGATCGCGTCGTCGACCATGGATGCCTCCGCGACCGTCACGCGTGGGTGAAGCGTGACGCGGGTGAAGCGTCCGCTATTGCCCTCCTGCGCCATCTCGCCCTCGGCGTCGTCGGTGTACGAGGTGACGACCACGCCCCGAGTGACGCACGCGTGCAGGTACGACAGCAGATGGCATTCGCTCAGGGCCGCCAGCAGCAGGTCCTCCGGGTTCCACCTCTCGCCGTCGCCGCGGAAGGGGCGGTCGGCGGATGCCAGCAGCTGCGGCTTGCCGTCGACGGTCAGCGTCACGGCGCGGTCGTAGTCGCGGTACCCGCTCGTGCCCGTTCCTCTGTTGCCCGTCCATTCGGCCGTGAGCGCGTAGTGGTGATCGGTCATCCTCACAGTCTCGCACCCCGCAGATAGGCTGGACGGGTGAGCGGAGAGACGTTCGGCGCAACGGGCGCTGTGGAACTGGCAGTCATCGAACGCGGCGGGTTCGTCGAGTCGCGGCATGTCGGCGCCGCCCTCGTGCTCTCCCCCGACGGCGAGAGCGTGCTCTCGCTCGGCGCGGCGGATGCCGTCATCCTGCCCCGCTCGTCGCTGAAGCCGCTGCAGGCGATCGGATCGGTCTCGGCCGGCGCGTCGCTCGCCGGTGAGCAGCTCGCCATCGCCACCGCGAGCCACGGCGGCACCGACCGCCACGCCGCCATCGTGCTCGACATCCTGACCTCCGCGGAGCTCACAGAAGACGCGCTCGGATGCCCGGCCACACTGCCCGCCGACCGCACGACCCGCGACGAGTTCATCCGGGAGGGCATCGGGCCGAGCCGCATCCGCATGGGCTGCTCGGGCAAGCATGCGGCGATGCTCGCCGCCTGCGTCGCGAACGGATGGCCGACGAACGGCTACCTCGATGCCGCACACCCCGTGCAGGTGCACATCCGCGAGGTGATCGAACGACTCACGGGCGAGAAGGTCTCTGCGACCGTGGTCGATGGCTGCGGCGCGCCCGTGCATGCGCTCACGCTCGCCGGGCTCGGCCGTGCGCTGCACCGCATCGCGACCTCGTCCGAGCGCTCGCCGTTCGCGCTGCACCGCACCGCGGGTCAGCTCGTCGCCGCGGTTCGCGCGCACCCGTGGGTCATCGACGGCCCTTCGCGCCCCGACACCGTCGCGACGGAGACGTTCGGCGTGTTCTCGAAGTACGGTGCCGAGGGCGTGCAGACGATGATCGCACCGGATGGCACGAGCGTCGTCGTGAAGGTGCTCGACGGCTCGAATCGCGCGGGTCTGCTCATCGCGCTCTCGCTGCTCGCGCGGGCCGGTGCCCTGCCCGCCGATGCCGTGGCGGCCTTCGCCGCCGAGAGCGAGCTGTTCCAGGTGCGAGGTGGTGACGCGGTCGTCGGCCGCATCCGCCCGACCGTGTGATCGCACAGAGCTCCCCGCTCAGACTCCACGCCGGTGCCCGCCTCAGACCCCAGCGCAGCGGAAGCATTCAGGGAAGAACGACACGCAAGGGCGGCGCCCCGTCGGCGAACACCCACGCCCGTCCCGCCCTCGTGCGCGCATACGGCGGCAGCTCGCGCTCGCCCGTGATCCCGCGGATGTCGCCGGCGCACTCCGCGCCGATGACGATGGGCAGGTGCGAGCGCACCTGGTTCAGCAGCGCCCACTGGCGCTGCCAGCTCTCCGCCTCGCCGACGACGACAGTGGGATGCCTGCCCGTCTGCGGCAGCACGGCCGCGGCATCGTCGAGTTCGACGACGTGCACGTCGGGCCAGGCTTCGGCGAGCGTCTGCACCCGACGGTGGGCGGCGCGCAGCACGAGCGCCGTGAGCGGAGCGGTCGGCTGCCACAGTGCGGGCGGCGCCTGCGGCGTGGCCTGGGCCTCGGGCGCGAAGGCGAACTGCACCTCTCGGCCATCCAGCGCGGCGCGTCCCGGCACGCGTCGCGCATCGAAGTCGCCCGCCTCTCCCCCGGCCGCCGCATGGTCGGCGCGCGTGGCGAGCGAGAGGATGGCACGGCGCGGGATGAGATCGAGGATGCGCGAGATCTGCCCGGTGAGTCGCGCTGCCGTCATGACGACCGTCATCCTGCGTTCTCCCGCATCGCGCACGAGCGTCTCGATGCGCTCCGCCATCGCCGAGGCGTAGTCGTGCGGGTAGCGCGCGATGACGGCGTCGAGGTCGTCGATCACGAGCAGGGACGCGCCCTCGTGCTCTGCGCGTTCGATCGCGTCCCAGGCACCCTCGGCGTCGCGCGGCACGACGGTGGCGTCACTGCGCTGGACGGCGACGAGCCGCGCGAGCGCACTCTTGCCGCTGCCGCTTCCTCCGATCGCGGCGAGGCCGCGCTCGGCGCCGACGCGCAGCACGACGGCGGGCTGCCGCTGCGCGTCGGGTTCGTCGGCGATGCCCAGCAGCACGACATCGGCGTCGCCGCCCGGATGGCTGCGGCACTGTTCGATCGTCAGCAGCCGCGGCAGCGGAGGCAGCCACGGCCCCTGCACGCCTGCGCCATCGGGTGCCGTCAGCGCCGCGATCGTCTCGGGCGAGGTCAGGGCGATCCTCGTCAGCACGGGCGCGGCGTCGCCCGCGCGGCGCACATAGGCGAGACCCCTGCCCTCGACCCCGCCCGGCAGCTCGGCCGCCTGCTCGGTGCCGATGAGGCCCTTGCTCTCGCTGCGCTCGGAGACGCGCAGCGCGATGCGCAGCGGCGCGTTGGCGACGAGTCCATCGCGCATGACGCCCGTCGACCGCTGCGTGCCGAGCACGAGATGCATTCCGAGCGCACGTCCGCGCGCGGCGACATCGGTGAACACGGCGTGCAGATCGGGATGGTCGGCGAGCATCGCGGCGAACTCGTCGACGACGATGACGAGGCGAGGCAGGTCGACACCGGGATGGGCGATGTCGCGGGCTCCCACCACGGCCATCCTCGCCTCACGGCGTCGCAGCTCCGCACGCAGGCTCTCGACGGCACGGCGTGAGGCATCCCCGTCGAGATCGGTGATGACACCCGTCACGTGCGGCAGAGCGGCGAGCGGCTCGAACGCGGTGCCTCCCTTGAAGTCGGCGAGCAGGAACACGACGCGGTCGGGTGTGTAGGTGCGGGCGAGGGACGTCACGAGGGTCAGCAGCAGCTCGCTCTTGCCCGCTCCCGTCGTCCCCACGATCACCGCGTGCGGGCCATCCGCGACGAGGTCGATCACCGCGGCCGCGCCCTGGGCCGTGCCGATCGCGGCGGGAAGACGCGCGAGGTCGGTGCTCGCCATCGGCTCAAGATCTGCCAGCAGCACCGGTTCGATGTCCTCGTGACGGCGCTCGGGCATGCGCTGTGCCAGCCGGGAGGCGACCTGCTGCGCCTGCGCCTCGGAGAACGCCTCCACATCGACCCGCTGCCGCTGCACGCCGCGTACGAGCGTGCCTGTGAGCAGGCCGTCCAGGTCGATCACCGCGCCACAGCGAGCGGGCACGGCCTCCTCCGCGGCGAGCGACGCGATGACGATGTCCGCGTCCTCCGCGCATGCCGAACCGTCATGCACCAACTCCAGTCGGCGCCCTGCGCCCTTTCGGTGCGGCAGCAGGTCGAGCCAGGGCTCTGCGACGCCGGTGACGCACAGCTCGTCGGGCGGAAGCCGCAGGCAGGCCTGCAGCACGAGCGCCCGTGCGACGGCGCGCGCGGCGACCCGATCTCCGCGCACGCACACGCCGTCGGCGAGGTCGATGGCGATGGGGGCGCTCTCGAGCACGGCCGCCCGCGACCGCAGCCGCTGGGCGTGCTCGCCCTCGCCGCCCGTGACGTGCACCCGGCTCGGCACCTCGCCTTCCCCGAGCACGAGCGCATCGCCATCCGCCCGCCAGAGGCGCAGCTCGTCGGCGCAGAGCGCTCGCGCGTCGGGCAGCTCGCGTCGCAGCTGCTCGGTCTCGATCAGGTGTCGCGAGGCGATCTCCTGCTCTGCGCGCCCGCAGGAGGCGACGTAGTCGTCCTCGGCGCGCCGTCGTTCGCGTGTCGATCCTCGCCTGCGATCGAAGACCGAGGCGATCGCCATCAGCGGGCTGAGCGCCGCGAAGCAGAGCGAGACGAGCGAGCCGGTGATGAGCCACATCGCGCCACCGCCCACGAGCGGCATGATCGACGCGAACAGCGGCCAGGAGCGGCGCGGCGGCATCGGTGCCGGCTGCGGCAGGGCGATGGGCTCGTCGATGCGCGTGCGGGTGTCCATGACTCCATCACAGCGCCGCGATGCACCCCAGGGAAGAGGCGTGTGCGAGCTGTGGATGGATTCCTCGCGTGTCGCCCGCCTGTGGACGGGACGTCGGCGTCAGGCGGGATCGTGGATGTCGACGACGATGATCGACACGTTGTCGCGTCCGCCGTTCTCGATCGCGGCATCCAGCATCGCCCCGACGGCCTCCGCCGGGTCGGCGTGCAGCCGCAGGAAGTGCAGGATGCCGTAATCGGTCAGCTCCTTGGTGAGCCCGTCGCTGCAGATGACGAAGCGGTCGCCCGCGCACACCTCGAGGTTGACGTAGTCGGGCACAACCGACTCGCTGGGGCCGACGGCACGGGTGATCACATTGCCGTACGGATGGTTCTCCGCCTCTTCGCTGCTGAGCCTGCCGGAGGCGACGAGCTCCTGCACGAGCGAGTGATCGGTCGTCACCTGGTCGAGGTGGTCGTCGCGGTCGAGGTAGACGCGCGAGTCGCCGATGTTGAGCACGACCCACTGCTCCTCGCCCGGCGTCTGATCCAGGTAGATGCCGGTGACGGTCGTTCCCGTCCCCCCATCGGTGGTCTCCGGGTGAGATCCGATATCGTCGACCGCCCGAGCCAGGGCCTCCTCCACGGAGTCGTGGCTGAGGTCGCCCCGCTCCACGGCATCCCTTAGGCGCTGCACCGTGCTCGTCGACGCGATCTCGCCCCCGATGTGCCCGCCCATTCCGTCGGCGACGACGAACAGCGGGAATCGCGCGAGGATGGCATCCTGGTTGATCTCGCGCCGCTTGCCGGTATCTGTCACCGCAGCCCAGGACACGACGATCTGACGACCTTGCAGCTGCACGGTCGCCGAGTGCGTCACAAAGGGAGCTTCGGGCACGGATCTGCCTCCGGTTCGGGGGAGCATCGCCCGCCAGGGGTTGGCGAACGCGATGAAGTTCGCCTCAATCCTATGGCACCGTCCTGGGTGCACGTCAGAGGCCCGCACGCAGCCTGGCTGCGTGCG
>JASGDS010000130.1:0-18561 GCA_047607025.1 Microbacterium sp. | reverse complement strand
GTTGTCTTCAGCGGTCGTGAACGTCTCGCTGCGCTTGGTGGGGATGGCCGTGTTGCGCTCGATGAGCTTGGTCATCATGCCGCCCTTGGTCTCGATGCCGAGCGACAGCGGGGTGACGTCGATGAGCAGAACGTCCTTGCGCTCGCCTTTCAGCACGCCGGCCTGGATGGCTGCGCCGACGGCGACGACCTCATCCGGGTTCACACCCTTGTTCGGCTCCTGGCCGCCCGTCTCGCTCTTGACGAGATCGCTCACGGCCGGCATGCGGGTCGATCCGCCCACGAGCACGACGTGCGAGATGTCGGAGACCTTGATGCCCGCCTCGCGGATGACGTCCTGGAACGGCTTCTTCGTACGCTCGAGCAGGTCCTTGGTCAGCTCCTCGAACTTTGCGCGGGTGAGCGTCTCCGCGAGCGAAACGGGGCCCTGATCGGTCAGCGAGAGGTAGGGAAGGCTGATGCTCGTCGACGCGCTGCTCGAGAGCTCCTTCTTCGCCTGCTCCGCGGCCTCCTTCAGGCGCTGCAGCGCGATCTTGTCGCCCGAGACGTCGACGCCCGTCGAGTCCTTGAACTGCTTGATCAGCCAGTCGACGACGCGCTGGTCCCAGTCGTCGCCACCGAGGCGGTTGTCACCGGCGGTGGCGCGCACCTGGATGGTCGAGAAGTCTTCGTCTTTGTCCACCTCGAGCAGCGAGACGTCGAAGGTTCCACCACCGAGGTCGAAGACGAGGATGAGCTCCTCCTCCTTGCCCTTGTCGAGGCCGTAGGCGAGGGCAGCAGCGGTCGGCTCGTTGATGATGCGCAGCACGTTCAGGCCCGCGATCTCACCTGCCTCCTTGGTCGCCTGACGCTCGGCGTCGTTGAAGTACGCCGGCACCGTGATGACCGCGTCGGTCACGGTGTCGCCGAGGTACTGCTCGGCGTCGCGCTTCAGCTTCTGCAGAATGCGCGCCGAGATCTCCTGCGGCGTGTACTTCTTGCCGTCGACGTCGAACGTCCAGTCGGTGCCCATGTGGCGCTTGACGGACGAGATGGTGCGGTCGACGTTGGTGACGGCCTGGCGCTTGGCGGTCTCGCCGACGAGCACCTCGCCATCCTTTGCGAACGCGACGACCGAGGGGGTCGTGCGGAAACCTTCTGCGTTGGCGATGACCTTCGGCTCGCCACCCTCGAGAACGCTCACGACGGAGTTCGTCGTTCCGAGGTCGATACCCACAGCACGTGCCATTTGGATGCTCCTTCTGTTGGCCTGCTAAGTCTTGCCGCGGACTTGAGCCGCGATGACTCAAGGATAGACCAGGTCTGCTCAGATGTCAAGAAACTTGATACGGATAGGCTCAAGTTTTGAGAACCAGGCAGCGAGAAGCGGTTTCACCGGAGATGTGATCTGGGGCCGTATAGGAGACAGGGAATGTATGAGATGGCCATATACCTCGCGCACCGCGCTCGCTGAGAGGATCGACGGCGTCACGAAGAAGGGATGCCGATGATCGACGAGGAACTGCGCGCACGCCTGGCCGAACTCGGCGGTCACGACATTCGGCCTGGCGCCCTCGCCGGCGTCGTCGTGCTGGACGTCACGCGGGTCGTCGCCGGCCCCTACACCTCGATGATCCTCGCGGACCTCGGCGCGACGGTCATCAAGATCGAGCACCCGGATGACCCCGATTACACGCGCGCCTTCCCGCCGATGCTGCAGGGAGAAGGCGGCGAGATGAGCGGCTTCTTCGCGCAGTTCAATCGCAACAAGCTGGGCCTGACCCTCAACCTGCGCCATCCGGATGGCCGCGCCGCGCTCGAAAGACTGACTTCGCGCGCCGATGTGCTCGTCGAGAACTTCCGACCGGGCACGATGGACAAGCTCGGCGTCGGATATGAGCGGCTGCGCGAAGTGAACCCGCGCCTCGTCTACGCCGCCGTCAGCGGCTACGGGCAGTCGGGCCCCTCCCGCCTGCGCCCCGCCTACGACAACAGCGCCCAGGCGACCGGCGGGCTCTGGTCGATCAACGGCCCGGTCGGAGGCCCGCCGCTGCGCGTGGGCACCATCATCGGCGACCTCGCGGCCAGCCTATATGCCGTGATCGGAATACTTTCGGCCCTTCGGCATGTCGATCGGACGGGCGAGGGGCAGCTGGTCGACGTCTCGCAGCAGGACTCGGTGCTGTCGCTCACCGAGAACGCCGTCGTGAACTACACGGCAACAGGCGAGGTCGCCTCTCCCCTGGGCAACCAACATCCGTTCGTGCGCCCGTACGAGCAGTTCGCGTGCGCGGATGGCTTTGTATTCTTCGGCGGCTATACAGATAAGTTCTGGGCCATCTCATGTGAGCTGTTCGGAGCGCCGGGCGATGGCGATGACCCCGACCTCGCGACCATGGCGCAGCGCTTCGACGAAACGACCTACCGAGAGAAGGTCCAGCCACTGGTCACCGGATGGTTCGCTCACCGCACCAAGACCGAGCTGGAGGAGCTGGCGGGAAACCTCGTGCCGCTCAGTGCCGTCAAGGACATCGCCGAGGTCGTCGCCGACCCGCAGATCGCCGCGCGCGACATGGTGGTCGAATCGACCTATCCCGGTATCGGCGAGGTGCGCACCTTCGGGTCTCCGGTGAAGCTCGACCGCACGCCTCCCCGCGCACGCGGGACCGCGCCATCCGTCGGCGAACACACCGACCAGGTGCTCGCCGACCTCGCCGGCTTCTCGGCCGACGAGATCGCCGCACTGCGCACGGCGGGAACCGTTTGATGGGCATCACCCTGGAACGCGTCGAGGGCGTCGCTGTGATCACGATCGACCGACCGGCGAAGCTCAACGCCCTGACCCTCGCGATGTACGACGAGCTGGGCGCGGCGTTCGCCGAGGTGCGCGACGACGACGAGATCGCCGTGGCCATCCTCACCGGCGCCGGCTCCCGTGCGTTCTGCGTCGGCGCGGATCTCGGCGAGTCGATTCCCGCGCTCACCGAGGGGCGCTTCGACATCTCCGAGTGGGACGGCGCGCACCAGAAGCATTCGACTCTCGACAAGCCGGTGATCGCGGCGATCAACGGCCTCTGCCTCGGTGGAGGCTTCGAGATCATGCTGTCGTGCGATATCCGCATCGCCTCCGACGACGCCCGGTTCGCGCTGCCGGAGACCGGCGTCGGCGTCGTGCCGGCGGGAGGGACGCTCGCGCGGCTCATCCGGCAGATCCCCTACGCGTTCGCGATGGATCTGATGCTGCGCGGAGGGCGCATCGACGCCACCACTGCCCTGCAGTACGGGCTCGTGAATCGTGTCGTGCCCTCGCACGAGGTCGACGACGTCGCCTGGCAGATCGCCCGCGAGCTGCAGACCCGAAGCCGCACGGCGATGGCGGTCGTGAAGCGCGCCGTGCGCGAACTGGGCGACCTGCCCCTGGAGGAGGCGTTCCGCCGCGAGGCCGTCATCGGCCAGGAGGCGTTCGACAGCGACGACGCCCGCGAGGGACTCACCGCCTTCGCCGAGCAGCGGCCGCCGGCCTTCCCCTCCGCCCGCCCCTGAACCCCGACAGATGCAGGGCCATTCGACGGATGCAGGAGGAAATCGGTAAGACTCTCCTGCAGGCGTCGCCGGTTCCTGTTGCCTGTCCTGAGCCTGTCGAAGGGCTTGTCGAAGGGCCTGCAGACGTCGCGGACTGCGGCGGATGACCCGCGGCAGAATGAGGAGATGGAGATGACGGCGGTTGACGAGTTCGCGCGCGAGCTGCTGACGGCCGCGCGCGCGGCTCCCGGCCGCGTGCCGCCATCCCTGCTGGCCATGCTCGACGGCACGGGAGCCGAACAGGACGAACGCGCACGCAGCCTCGACGCGGTGCGTGAAGCGCAGCTCGTCAACGACCGACAGCGTCGCCGCGCGGCGGAGCTCGAGGCGCTGTTCTCAACGGCGAGCGAGCTGGTCAGACTGCAGGACGTCGACGCCGTGCTTCGGCGCCTCGTCGATCGAGCGCACGACCTCATGGGCACCGACGTCACCTATCTCTCCGAGTACGAGCCCGCCTCCGACGACATGCGGGTGCAGTTCTCGGCCGGCACGGTGACCCCCGAGTTCCGCAACCTGCAGGTGCCGGCTGGCATCGGCCTGACGAGTCTCGTCGCGAGCACGCGCGAGGCGGCGTGGGTGGCGCGCTACGACGCGATGGATGACGCTCCGCACGGCGAGAGCATCGACCAGGCGGTCATCGCCGAAGGGCTTGTGTCGTTCCTCGGCGTGCCGCTCATTGCGGGCGACGAGGTGCTTGGCGCCCTGTTCGCCTGCAACCGGTTCGCGCACGACTACTCGCCGGACGAGGTGCTGCTGCTGCAGGCCTTCGCCGACCATGCCGCCGCGGTGCTGCAGAACGCCCGGCTGCTGGCAGCCGCAGGCGAGGCGCGCGAACGGGCGGAAGACGCCTATCGAGAACTTGAGCAGCACCTGCGCGCGACCGAGATGGCCAGCGCCGTGCACGAGGAGCTGACGAACGCCGTCGTCTCGGGCGGCACCGTGCTCGACGTCGTCGCGACCCTCGCCGAGCGCCTCGATCGGCGCGTCTTCGCGCTCGACCAGAACGGCCATGTACTGGGGTCGGATGGCGTTGCTCCTCGCGCGGCGCTGCTGCGGCCGGCGATCGCTGCGAGCCAGGCATCCGGCCACGTCTCGTCGGTGCAGATCGACGGGGGCGGATGGCTGGTGAGCGCCATCCTCGGCGCCGACCGCGTGCTCGGCGCGATCATCGCCGAAGACGGAGGCGACCTCGCCGACGATGTCGCGGAGCGCACGCTGGAGCGCGCAGCACACGTCGCCGCACTCGTCTCCCTGAAGCGGGAGGCGGTCACCGCCATCCAGGACGAGCATCGCGCACGCTGGCTGCTCGCGACCCTCGACTCACGTGCGGACAGCGAAGCGCTCATTGTGCCACCCGAGCACCTGACCGGATGCGCCGTGATCGGCTTCGGCGCTGTGCGTGCTGCCACCGCAGCGGGCATCGTCGCGCGGGCTGTCGGCGACCGCGGCTTCGTCGCCCAGCGCGAGGGGGTGATCATCGTGGCGTGGACGATCCCCGATGTGCTCGACGCGACCGAGCGCGCGAGACGTGTGCTCTCGGATGCGCTGCGCGAGCCCGACGTATCGGCAGTCGTTCGGGTGCGCGAACTGGCGCCATCCGATCTCGCTGCCGCGGTCGCCAAGACGGTGCGCGATGCCGCCCTGCTGCCCGCGCTCGGGGTCACGGGCACAACCGTGTCATCCGATGCCTTCGCGCCATACCACGCCCTCGCGCCGGGTGACCCCGCGACGACCGACGCCTTCATCCAGGACCTGCTCGGGCGCGTGATCACCTGGGATGCCAAGCGCGGCACGGAACTGTTCGACACGCTCATCGCCTTCTTCGACGGTGGCGAGTCGCGGCCTGCCACCGCCGCCGCGCTGCACATCCACACCAATACGGTGCAGCAGCGACTCGAGCGCATTCAGGCGCTGCTGGATGGCGACATGTCAGACCCCGAGTTCCGCTTCCGCCTGCAGGCGGCGACCCGCCTCGAGCACCTCCGTCGGCGACTGCGCGCCGTGTAGTCGCAGTGCCCTACGCACCGCTGGGCGCCCGGGCGGGCGCATACGGCACTGCGCCTCGCCGCGCCACTCCGAGGTGCAGTGCTGTGCGCACCTGTGAGGGCGCAAAACGGTGCACAACTCACTGCGCGCGGCGGGCGGTGCGGGCGATGCCGGCGACGAGCTCGGGCCACAGCGCGAAGGGCACGAGGTGCCCCATACCTGGGTGCACCTGAAGCTCTGAGCCGGCGATGGCCTCGGCGATGTCGAGCGCGGCGTGCCAGTGCAGCGCGGGGTCGTCACGGCCGTGGAACACGAGCGTCGGCACCGTCACCTTCTCCAGCCGGGCGAGGCGCTCCGGCGCCCGCACGAGCATCGACACCTGACGCACGACGCCCTCGGGCGAATACCCGCGCTCGTAGGCGACGCGGGCGGTCTCGGCGTACCAGTCGGCGTTGTGTTCGTACGTTCCCGGCGAATCAGCCGCGACACCCACGCGCTCGAACTCGACGATCTCGTCCACGGTGAACCGCGTCGGCTGCTCGATCACCGCCTCACCGTGCAGCACGTATCGCTTGCTCTGTCCGGGGATGGTCGACACGAGCGACAGCGACAGCACACGCTCGGGATGCTCCAGCACCGCCATCTGTGCGATCATGCCACCCATCGAGTGACCGACGAGGTGCGCGGCGGCCACGCGGAGATCGTCGAGCACGCGCATCACATCCCCCGCCATGTCGGCGAGGTGATAGCCGCCATCCAGGTCTTCTTCGTCGCCGAAGCGCGCTGAGAGGCCGGTGTCGCGGTTGTCGGGCCGGACGACGCGGAACCCCTCCGCGACCAGCAGTGAGACGAAGTCGGGATGCCAGAAGTTCGACTGCGCGCCGGTGCCCGCGATGAGCAGGATGACCGGAGCGTCGTCGGCGCCGTCGACCTCGTAATAGATGCGGGTCTCATCCGTGCTCGTGTGCGGCATCGTGCCATCCTCTCGTCACTCACCAGGATGGTCGAACATCGCGGCATCGAGTATGGCCGCTCGCACCCGGTTCACCCGCCACATTGTGGCCACCTCCCACATATCTCGCCCGCGTGCGCCGCAGTTAGCCTCGGGCAACACGATGCTCCACCCCAACCCGCAGCGAGGAGACACAGCAATGTCGCACCATCGAGCACGCCGAGTCATCGGCGCCGTCGCCGCGGTCACGGCCGCCGCGTTGATCGTCACGGGATGCTCGGGAGCATCCGATGACACCGAGGACAAGACCCTGTACGTGCTGACCTCGGCCACCGAAGTCGGTTTCGACCCCGCCACCGCCGTCGACCTTCCCACCACCTGGCTGGGCCTCGTCGGCCGCCGCCTCACCACCTGGAAGGTGTCGGAGGGCGGCGTGCCAGAGGTCGTTCCCGACCTCGCCACCGACACCGGGACGGTGAGCGACGACGGTCTCACCTGGACCTACACACTGAAGGATGGCATCACCTACGAGGACGGCACTCCCATCACTTCGGCCGACATCAAGTACGGCGTCGAGCGCACCTACGCACCCGAGCTCGCCGGCGGCCTGACCTACCACGTCGGCCTCATCGAGGGCGACTCCGACTACACCGGGCCCTACGACGGCGACGAGCTCAGCGGCATCGAGACGCCGGACGACAAGACCATCATCTTCCACCTCACGACGCCGTACGGCGACTGGCCGTGGATCACCGCGATGAATCCCTTCATCCCTGTCCCCGAAGACAAGGATGACCCCGCGACGTACGGCACCGACCCGGTCGCCAGCGGGCCGTATGAGGTCGAGTCGAACAAGGCGGGTGGCGAGACGGTGCTCGTGCGCAACCCGGAGTGGAGTGCAGACACTGACGACGTGCGCACCATCGACGCCGACAAGATCGTCTTCACGCAGAACCAGAACCTCACGACGACCACGCAGTCGCTCATCGCCGACCTCGGCGACGCCCGCAACTCGATCAACTCCGACCCGCTGAGCGCGACCGAGCTGGCCCTCGTCGACGCCGATCCCAGCGCCTCCGACCGGCTCATCCGATCAGATGGCGGTCTGCTGAACTACCTCGCGTTGAATGTCGATCGCGACGCGCTGAAGGATGTCAAGGTGCGTCAGGCCGTGGAGTACGCGATCGACAGGAAGTCGCTCGTCATCGCCGCGGGCGGCGACGAGGCCGCAGCCGCCGCCACGACGCTCATCGATCCGGGCCTTCCCGGCCACACCGACTTCGATCTCTACCCGACCGATGTCGACAAGGCGAAGTCGCTGCTGACCGAGGCGGGCTACCCCGACGGCGTGACCCTCGAGCTCTGGGCATCGACCTCTGACAGCGATCAGGCGCAGGCGCAGGCCATCCAGCAGTCTCTTGCACAGGCGAACATCACCGTCAACATCCATCCGCTCGATTTCGCGACGATGTATGGCGATGTCATGGGAGGCAACCCCGACTACGACCTGCTGCTGAGCTGGTTCACGCCCGACTACGCCAGCGCGTCGAGCCTGCAGCTGCGCTACGACACCTCGATGATCGACGGCGGCAGCAACTTCTCTCGCTACTCGAACCCCGACGTGGATGACCTGATGGCGCAGGCCATCGCCGAAAGCGATCCAGATGCGGCGGCTGGGCTGTGGAGCCAGGCCGAGAAGCAGATCCTGGGCGACGCGGTGACCGTGCCGCTGTTCTACACGCGCAGCGCGTTCCTCGAAGGAAGCAACGTGACCGCCGAGGTGCCTGCGTACCCGTCGTTCCAGAACTATCTGACGATTCAGCTGGACGAATGACCTCACCCGCCTCCCCGATCCTGACCGTCGACGCGCTGACCATCGCGTTCGGCGGTCAGGGTCGCCCTGCCGTGAACGGCATCGACTTCGACCTGCACGCGGGGCGCGTGCTCGCGCTCGTGGGCGAGTCGGGGTCGGGCAAGAGCGCGAGCGCGATGAGCCTGCTGGGGCTTCTTCCCGACACCGCGCGGGTGGATGGCACGGCTCGCCTCGGCGAGACGGAGCTGATCGGCGCCGATCCGCAGAGGCTGCGCGCGGTGCGCGGCGGCCGGATCGGCACCATCTTCCAGGAGCCGATGAGCGCCTTCACCCCCGCGTACAGAATCGGATGGCAGATCGCCGAGGCCATCCGCGCGCACCATGTGAAGATGCCGCGCGCCGAGGTGCAGCGGCGCGTGATGGAGCTCCTCGAGTCGGTGGGCATCACCGACACCACACGGATCGCGCGCTCCTTTCCGCATCAGCTCTCGGGCGGGCAGCTGCAGCGCGCCATGATCGCCATGGCGATCTCGTGCGACCCGGTCGCGCTCATCGCCGATGAACCGACGACGGCGCTGGATGTCACGGTGCAGGCGGGCATCCTCGATCTGCTGCGGTCGCTGCGCGACGAGCGGGGATGCGCCATCCTGCTCATCACGCACGACATGGGCGTGGTCGCCGATCTCGCCGATGACGTCGTCGTGCTGCGCGGCGGCGAGGTGGTGGAGCGTGCGCCGGTCGCCGACCTGTTCTCCGTTCCGCAGCAGGAGTACACCCGCGAGCTGCTCGACGCGGTTCCGTGGCTCGTGCATCGACAGGCCCTTCGACAAGCTCAGGACAGGCCGCAAGCTCAGGACAGGCCGCAGCAACCGGGTGCGCCGCGCGCCGCACTCGACGAGCCTGAGGCAGAGACGGCAGCGGCCGTCGGGAACGTGTCGATCGCCTACGGTGCTTCGACAGGCTCAGCAACCCGTGCAGGCTCAGCAACCCGTGTGGTGGTGCAGGATGCCACCTTCACGATTCCGCGTGGCAGCACGGTCGGGCTCGTCGGCGAGTCCGGCTCGGGCAAGTCGACGCTCGGTCGGGCGCTGGCAGGTCTCGTGCCCGTCACCAAGGGCACTGCCACCGTTGCCGGTGTCGATGTGACCCGCGCGCGGGGCCGCGCGCTGCGCGAGCTGCGGCGCCGCATCGGCTACGTATTCCAAGATCCTGCCTCATCCATCAACCCTCGGCTCACGATCGGCGATGCGATCGCTGAGCCGCTGCGAGTGCACACCGCGAAGTCGGCGGCCGCACGCCGCGAGCGCTCCCTCACCCTGCTCGACGCGGTGCAGCTGCCGTCATCCGTCATCGACAGGCATCCGCATGAGCTCTCGGGCGGGCAGCGGCAGCGCATCGGCATCGCCCGCGCGATCGCGCTCGACCCCGAGCTGCTCATCGCCGATGAGCCGACGAGCGCCCTCGACGTCTCGGTGCAGGCGAAGGTGCTGCGGCTGCTCGCCGAGCTGCAGCGCGATCTGGGCTTCGCCTGCCTGTTCATCAGCCACGACCTCGCCGTCGTGCGCGAACTCGCCTCGCGAGTCGTCGTGCTGCAGCAGGGGCGCGTCGTCGAGCAGGGGCCGGCGGACCGCGTGCTCTCCGCTCCCTCCGACCCCTACACGCGACACCTTCTTGCGGCCGTGCCCGTCGCCGACCCCGACGAGCAGCGTCGGCGACGGCAACTCGGGCAGGAGGCGGCGGCATGACCTCGGCCAGTCCGCTCACCGATGCGCCCGTCGTGGATGGCGGTGCCCGCCGCGTCATCCGGCACCTGAGGCGCGACCCGGTCGCCGTGGCATCCACCATCGTCATCGCGGTGTTCCTGCTCGCCGCGATCTTCGCCGGTCCCATCACCTCACTCGTCGGCGTCGACCCCTACACCTACCATCAGGATCTGCTCACCTCGAAGGGCGTACCGGTCGGCTTCGGCGGCGGCATGAGCGCCGCCCACCCGTTCGGACTCGAACCGTTGACGGGCCGCGACCTGTTCGCGATCGTCGTGCACGGCGCGCGCACCTCACTGTTCGTCGGGTTGTCGGCGACCGTCATCGCGACCCTCATCGGCACGATCGTCGGCCTCGTCACCGGGTTCTTCGGCGGCTGGGTCGACCGCATCGGCAGCCGCTTCGTCGACGTCATGTTCGGGTTTCCCGTGCTCGTCTTCCTCATCGCGCTGATGGCGATCATCCCCACCTCGCTCCCCCGCCCACCGTTCATGGTGCTCGTCATCGGGGTCTTCGGATGGCCGGGCATCTCGCGTCTCGTGCGCGGGCAGGTCATGTCGCTGCGCGAGCGCACCTTCGTGACGGCCTCCATCGCCATGGGCGCGCCGGGATGGCACGTCATGTTCCGGCAGATCCTGCCGAACGCCCTGGCGACGATCGTCGTGGTGACGACCATCGTCATCCCGGCGATGATCGGCACGGAAGCGGCGCTGTCCTTCCTCGGCGTCGGCGTCCCCCCGCCCACGCCCTCCTGGGGACGCACGCTCGGCGAGGCGATCGGCTGGGTGCGCACCAGCCCGATGTACCTGATCTTCCCCGGTGCCGCGCTGTTCCTCATCACCCTCGCGTTCAACCTGTTCGGCGACGCACTGCGCGACGCTCTCGACCCGAGGACGGTGACGACATGACCCTCGTCCGCTACCTCTCGGGCCGCATCGTCGGGATGATCGTGGTGCTGCTGGTCATCGCGCTCATCACCTTCGCGGTGTTCTACCTGCTGCCATCCGACCCCGCCCAGCTCAGCTGCGGCCGCCCCTGCTCGACCGCCGCGCTGGCGCGCGCGAACACGTTCATGGGCACGGACAAGCCGTGGCCGCTGCAGCTGGCGGGGTTCCTCTGGGGCATCATCGCCGGGCGCACCTTCGGCGAACTGCAGTGCGCGGCGCCCTGCTTCGGCTACTCGTTCCAGCGGTCGGCGAGCGTCACCGACCTCATCATCGAGCGCTTTCCTCTCACCGCCTCCGTCGCGCTGGGCGCGGCCCTCCTGTGGCTCATCATCGGTATCATCGCCGGCGTCGTCTCGGCACTTCGGCGCGGCTCCGCGCTCGACCGTACGATCATGACCGTCGCCATCGCCGGTGTCTCGACGCCCGTCTACCTCGCGGGCATCCTGGCGGTTCTCGTCTTCGGGTTCCTGCTGCGGTGGTTCCCGGTGAGCGGCTACGTGCCGTTCGCGGTGAGCCCGTGGGAGTGGTTCTCGCACCTCGTGCTGCCGTGGGTGACCCTCGCGTTCGTGTCGGCGGCCGTCTACGCGCGCCTCACCCGCGGCGAGCTGCTCGAGACGATGGGCCAGGACTACATCCGCACCGCCCGCGCCAAGGGGCTGCGTGAGTCGCGCGTCGTCACCAGGCACGGCCTGCGCACCGCCCTGCTGCCGGTCATCACGGTGTTCGGGCTCGACCTCGGCACGCTGCTCGGCGGCACCGTCATCATCGAGCGCGTGTTCTCGATCCCCGGCCTCGGCACCCTGCTGATCGAGGGCGTCGCCGGCCTCGACCTGCAGCTCATCGTCGGGCTGACGCTGTTCGCGGCGTTCCTCGTCGTCGGCCTCAACCTCATCGTCGACCTGTTCTACGGCGTGGTCGACCCGCGCGTGCGCGTCGCGCGCTGATCCATCGAAGGAGCTACCCCATGGCAACGAGTCGTCTTTCCGGACTGCGCGATCACACACCCGACGAGCGGCTGTCGCTCGTCGCCGAGACGGCGGGCGTCGATGCCGGCGATCTTGCAGCGCTGCGACCGGATGGCGGCCTGCGGCTGGAGCAGGCCGACCACATGGTCGAGAACGTCATCGGGCTGCTGTCGCTGCCGGTCGGCGTCGCGCCGAACTTCGTCATCGACGGCACGGAGCGCCTCGTCCCGATGGCGACCGAGGAGCCGAGCGTGATCGCGGCGGCCGCGAACGCGGCGCGGATGGCGCGCGGCCACGGCGGCTTCCACACTTCTTACACCGGCGACGTGATGATGGCGCAGATCCAGGTGCTGGATGCCGCCTCGCCGTCTGCGGCGCAGTTCGCGCTGCTGGAGGCGAAGGACGAGCTGCTCACGCTCGCGAACGCTCAGGACCCGATGCTCGTCTCGGTCGGCGGCGGCGCGTTCGACCTGACCGCGAGGGTGCTTGAGACACGCTCGGGAACGCAGGTGATCGCGCACCTGCACGTCGACGTGCGCGACGCGATGGGCGCGAACGCGGTGAACACGATGGCCGAGGCGCTTGCGCCGCGCGTCGCCGAGCTCACCGGCGCGCGCACGCTGCTGCGCATCCTGACGAACAAGGCCGACCGGCGCGTCACCCGCGCGCGCGGCGTCTTCGATGCCGGGCTGCTGGGCGGGGCGCAGGTGGTCGACGACATCGTGGCGGCGAGCGCATTCGCCACCGCCGATCCGTATCGCGCGGCGACCCACAACAAGGGCATCATGAACGGCATCACGGCCGTCGTGCTCGCGACCGGCAATGACACCCGCGCGGTCGAGGCGGGATGCCACTCGCACGCCGCACGCGACGGGCAGTACCGTGCGCTCAGCACGTTCGAGAAGGATGCGGATGGCAACCTCGTCGGCACACTCGAGGTTCCGCTGGCCGTGGGCCTCGTCGGCGGGGCGACGCGCGCCCATCCGACCGCGCAGGCGGCCGTGAAACTGCTCGGGGCGACGAGCGCCCGCGAACTGGCGGCGGTCATCGCCTCGGTCGGGCTCGCACAGAATCTCGCGGCCTGTCGCGCGCTCGCCGCCGAGGGCATCCAGCGCGGACACATGACACTGCACGCGCGCACGATCGCCGCGAGCGCGGGGGCCGACGTCTCCGAGATCGGCGAGGTCGCCGCGCGCATCATCGCCGACGGGAGCATCCGCGTCGAGCACGCCCAGCAGGTGCTCGCCGAGCTGCGGGGCACGGCGTGATGACGCCCCAACCGCCGAGTGACCACTCTTCTGCCCCGGCAGCCCCCGATTTCGCCCGTTTCTGGGCAAAAGAGTGGTTACTCGGCAGGGGGAGCATCACATGACGGGGCCGCGAGTCGAGCGCGTGGCAGGGATGCCCGCGAGCGTGCGGGTGTACGAGGTCGGGCCGCGCGACGGGCTGCAGGCCGAGAGCGACACCATCCCCACCGAGGTCAAGGTCGAGCTGTGCCGTCGGCTGTACGCCGTCGGCCTGCGCGACATCGAGCTGACGAGCTTCGTGCCGCCCACCTGGGTCCCGCAGCTCGCCGACGCCGCCCGGGTGGCGCGCGACGTGATCGTTCCGGATGGCGCACGCGGCATCGCCCTGGTGCCGAACGAGCGAGGGCTGGTGCGGGCGCTGGATGCCGGTGTGCGAGAGGTCGCCGTCGTCGTGAGCGCGACCGAATCCTTCGCGCGCGCCAACCTCAACGCCACGCGCGACGAGGCGCTGGCGCGGGCGATCGCGGTGATCGACGCCTCGCCCGTCCCCGTGCGCGGCTACATCTCGATGGCGTTCGGCGACCCGTGGGAGGGCGAGGTCTCCCCCGTCGTCGTGCGCGACCTGGCGGCGGCTCTGCACCAGGCAGGCGCCCGCACCATCGCGCCCGGCGACACGATCGGGGTCTCGACGCCCGGCTTCACCGCGCGAGTGATCGGCGAGGTCGCATCCGTGGTGCCGATCAATCGCCTCGCCCTGCACCTGCACGACACCTACGGACAGGCGCTGGCGAACGTGCTCGAGGCGCTGCGCCTCGGCGTCGCGGAGTTCGACGCCTCGGTCGGCGGCCTCGGCCGCTGCCCGTATGCGAAGGGCGCGACGGGCAACCTCGCGACAGAAGACCTCGTCTGGATGCTCGACGGCCTCGGCATCTCCACCGGCATCGACCTCGACGCGCTCGCGCAGACGACCGCCTGGCTCTCGGCCATCCGCGGCGTCGCCGCCCCGTCGGCGGTTGCGAGAGCTCTGGCCGCGGGGCGCGGGTGATGGCTCAGCCGAGGGCGTCGGCGAGGGCCGTGCGGATGGCCATGATCGCCGGGTCGGCGCGGGAGCCCGAGCGCGTGGCGGCGAAGATCTCGCGTACCGGATGGCCGGGCAGATCGACCAGCCGCACATCGGCATCCACCGCACCCCACACCAGATCGGGCAGCAGCGCCACCGCATGCCCGGCCGCAACCAGCCGGGCGTGGGCGATGAGGTCGGTTGCCTCGAACCGCACGTCGGGCTCGAAGCCGGCGGCACGGCACTGCTGCACCGCCCACTCGCGCACGGCCGCTCCCCGCGGTTCGAGCACCCAGGCGTGGTCGGCGAGATCCCGGATGGTCGTCGCCTCGTCGTCGGGCGGCACCGCCAGCCGCACCGGATCACGGCCCAGGACGGTGCGATGCAGGTCGGTGTGCAGCTCGCGCCAGAAGCCGGGGTACTGCTCGGCGACGATGAGGTCGAAGCCGCGCGCCCGCAGCTCGAACAGCGCCTCCTCCGGCGCGAGCTCGACCATCTCCACCCGCAGCTCCGGCGCGCGATCGGCGAGCAGCGTCAGCGCCCTGGGCACCAGCACTTCGGCCGCCGTCGGCATCACCGCGATGCGCACGGCCGCGCTCTGCGGCTGCGCCAGCGCGGCGACCGCCCGCTCGTCGAGCGCGAGCGCCTCGGCCGCGTGCCGGGCCAGCTGCTCGCCGTGCGCGGTCAGCCGCACGCGTCTGCCATCCGGCTCGAACAGGGCGACGCCCGCCTCGCGCTCGAGCAGCGACAGCTGCTGCGACACCGTCGATGGGCTGAACGACAGCGCCTGCGCTACGGCCGCGATCGTGCCACGCAGGCTCAGCTCGTGCAGCAGCCGCAGTCGTCTCAGCTCGAACACGGCCATCCTTCCCATCGCATTTTCGGTCGTCCCGCGCGGTTCCCGTCGCACTTTCGGCGGGCAAAACCGCCGTTTGGTCGCAAGAACTGCGACGGCCCCTTCGACAGGCCCTTCGACAGGCCCTTCGACAGGCTCAGGACAGGCCGCAGGACAGGCCGCAGGGATCGGAATGGATCATTCGTCAAAGTCGAATAGTCAGGTTCGAAAATCATCGCTTTACTTGATGATACCAGCGGCAGAGACTGGTGACCATGACTCCTGCTGACACCCCCGTGCGCACCGATGCGGCCGAGCTCGCTGGCGACGCGATCGCCCTCGTCGAGCAGTGGCTGAAAGCCGCCGCAGTTCTCCCCGTCAACCCCGCCGCCGCGCGCCTGGCCGGCGTGCTGCGCGACCCCGACGGCCTGGAGTTCACGAGCGGGTTCGTCGACGGCGTCGTGCGCCCCGAGGATCTGCGTGTCGCCGCTCACAACCTGAAGCGCATCACGCCGCTCACCCCGGGCTTCCTGCCCCTGCCGCTGCGCGCGGCCATCCGCCTGGGCGGCGCGCTCGCGCCGGCCCTCCCCGGCGTCGTGGTGCCGGTCAGCCGCCGGGTGCTGCGCCGCATGGTGCGCCACCTCATCGTCGACGCCTCCGACGCCCGCCTCGGCTCGGCCATCCGGCGCATCACGCACGACGAGAGCATCCGGCTCAACATCAACCTGCTGGGCGAGGCCATCCTCGGCGAGCAGGAGGCCGCGCGCCGCCTCGCCGGGACGCGCGCGCTCATTGAGCGGGACGACGTCGACTACGTGTCGATCAAGGTGTCCTCGACCGTCGCCCCGCACAGCCCGTGGGCCTTCGAGGAGGCCGTCGCGCATGCGACCGGCGCGCTCGCCCCGCTGTTCGCCGCGGCGAAGGCGCGCGGCACCTTCATCAACCTCGACATGGAGGAGTACAAGGATCTCGACCTCACGATCGCCGTCTTCCAGGCGCTGCTCGAGCGAGACGAGTTCCGCGACTACGAGGCCGGCATCGTGCTGCAGGCCTACCTGCCCGACGCACTCGGGGCCATGATGCGGCTTCAGCAGTGGGCGGCCGAGCGCGTGGCGGCCGGCGGCGCGCCGATCAAGGTGCGCGTGGTGAAGGGCGCCAACCTGCCGATGGAGCGCGTCGACGCCGAGACCCACGACTGGCCTCTGGCGACCTGGCACTCCAAGCAGGCCTCCGACGCCTCGTACAAGGCGGTGCTCGATTACGCCCTGACCCCCGAGCGCACGGCGAACGTGCGCCTCGGCATCGCCGGGCACAACCTCTTCGACGTCGCGCTGGCGTGGCTGCTGGCGAACCGGCGCGGCGTCTCGACAGGCTCGACGACCCAGGGCGGCGTGGAGTTCGAGATGCTGCTCGGGATGGCCCCGGCGCAGGCGCAGGTCGTGCGCCAGACCGTGGGCCGGCTGCTGCTTTATACCCCGGTCGTGCACCCGGGCGAGTTCGACGTGGCGATCGCCTACCTCATCCGCCGCCTGGAGGAGGGCGCAAGCGACGAGAACTTCATGTCGGCCGTGTTCGACCTCGACTCGCGCCCCGAGCTGTTCGCCCGCGAGCGCGACCGCTTCCTCGCCTCGATCGCGGCCATGCCCGCCGACGTGTCGGCGCCGAACCGCACGCAGGATCGCAGCGCGGCGCCCGTCCCGCCCGCGCCGGGCTTCCGCAACACGCCCGACACCGACCCGAGCCTGGCCGCCAACCGCGCCTGGGGCGACGCCATCCGCGCGCGCATGACCGGCTCGACGCTGGGCGAGGACACCGTGGCGGCGAACACGATCGCCGACGCCGGCGTCCTGGACGAGACGATCGCCCGCGGCGTCGCCGCGGGCGCCGCCTGGCGCGAGCTGGGCGCGGACGGCCGGGCCGCCATCTTGCACCGCGCCGGCGAGCAGCTCGAGGCGCGCCGGGCCCAGCTGCTCGAGGTGATGGGATCGGAGTGCGGCAAGGTGCTCGAACAGGGCGACCCCGAGGTGTCGGAGGCGATCGACTTCGCGCACTTCTACGCCGAGAGCGCCCGCGCGCTGGCGCACGTCGAGGGGGCGACCCCGCGGCCCGTCGGGCTCACGGTCGTGACCCCGCCATGGAACTTCCCGGTGGCCATCCCCGCCGGCTCGACACTCGCAGCCCTCGCGAGCGGCTCGCCCGTCATCATCAAGGCCGCCCGCCAGGCGCGCCGCTCCGGCGCCGTCATGGTCGAGGCGCTGTGGGCCGCCGGCGTGCCCCGCGAGGTGCTGCAGTACGTCCAGCTCGACGGCCGCGAGCTCGGCGAGCGGCTCGTGAGCGACCCCGCCGTGGAGCGCGTCGTGCTCACCGGCGGCTACGAGACCGCCGAGCTGTTCCGCGGGTTCCGTCCCGACCTCGAGCTGCTGGCCGAGACGAGCGGAAAGAACGCCATCATCGTCACGCCTAGCGCCGACCTCGACCTCGCGGCGAAGGATGTCGCGTACTCGGCCTTCGGGCACGCCGGCCAGAAGTGCTCGGCCGCCTCGCTCGTCATCCTGGTGGGGTCGGTCGCCCGCTCCAAGCGGTTCCGGCGCCAGCTCGTCGACGCCGTGCAGGCCTACCCGGTGGGCGACCCGAGCGACGGCACAAGCCGCATCGGGCCCCTCATCGGCCCGGCCGAGGGCAAGCTGCGGCACGCGCTGACGACGCTCGAGCCGGGCGAGAGGTGGGTGCTGAAGCCCGAGCGGCTCGATGACGCCGGCGCGCTGTGGCGCCCGGGCATCCGCGCCGGGGTGAAGCCGGGGTCGCCGTTCCACCTCACCGAGTACTTCGGGCCGGTGCTCGGCATCATGACCGCCGAGACGCTGGACGAGGCGATCGACCTCGTCAACGCCATCGACTACGGGCTGACGAGCGGCCTGCACGCGCTGGACGAGGCCGAGATCGGCCGGTGGCTCGCGCGCGTCGAGGCCGGCAACCTGTACGTGAACCGCGGCACGACCGGCGCGATCGTGCAGCGTCAGCCGTTCGGCGGATGGAAGAAGGCCGCCGTCGGCACGGGCACCAAGGCCGGCGGGCCGAGCTATGTCGCAGGCCTCGTCGACTGGGAGGACGCGCCGCTGCCTGCCACCTCCGGTGAGCACGGCGAGGACGCGCTCACGCAGGCCGCCCTCGCCGCGTGCGCCGGATCGGGCGCCGAGGAGCGGGCCTGGCTCGGCGCGGCGCTCGCCACCGACATCGCCACCCACCGCGACGAATTCGGCGCGGTGCGCGATGTGACCGGCCTCGAGTGCGAGCAGAACGCCCTGCGCTACCAGGCGGTTCCGGTCACCGTGCGCCTGGAGGGGACGAGTGAGGCCCGGGCCGTCCGCGTGATCGCCGCCGGCCTGCGCGCGGGCGCGGCGCTCACCGTGAGCGCGGCGGCGTCGCCGTCGGC
>JASGDS010000129.1:0-4765 GCA_047607025.1 Microbacterium sp. | reverse complement strand
TGATCCTGAACCTGCCCGCCACCGTCGAGATGGCGACGCCCAACGTCTACGCCGACTCGATCGAGTGGCGGGCAGGTTCAGGATCAGCTTGCGCTCGGGCGTCGGCTCGAGCACCGTCATCACCTGGTTGCACACCTCGACGGCGAACTCCAGCTCGGTTCCGGTGTACGACTCGGGCGAGTACTCGTAGTACACGGTCGTGCCAGGAACGGTCTGCTCGTACTGCTTGCACCAGAGCGCGCCCTGCATTGCGATGTCGATGATGCCCTGCTTGCCGGTGCGGAACACGACCTCGCGCTGCAGCACACTGGTGGAGTTGTACAGGTGCACGATCGCCTGCTTGGCCCCCGAGATCGCCTCGAAGGTGCGCTTGATCAGCTCTTCGCGCGCCTGCGTCAGCACCTGGATGGTGACATCATCCGGGATCAGGTTCTCTTCGATCAGCTGACGCACGAAGTCGAAGTCGGTCTGGCTGGCCGACGGGAACCCGACCTCGATCTCCTTGTAGCCCATCTTCACGAGCAGCTCGAACATGACGCGCTTGCGCTCGGGGCTCATCGGGTCGATCAGGGCCTGGTTGCCGTCGCGCAGATCGACGGCGCACCAGCGCGGTGCCTGTTCGATGCGACGGGATGGCCAGGTGCGGTCGGGCAGATCGACGGCGATCTGCTCGTGGAACGGGCGGTACCTGTGCACCGGCATGGTGCTGGGCTTCTGGTTGTTCTGCATGGGAAAGCTTCTTCCAAATCAAGAGGGATTCGGGCCAGCAGAAAGCTCCGCGACGAGGAAGGCCCTAGAACGAGGTCTCGTCGCGGCGGCTAAGAAGAAGCTGCCCACCGAAGCGCATGATTCCACGGTAGCACTAAACACCGCGCCGAGCACCACACACCCATCATGGTCGACACATAGCTTTCGCATAGCGCCGGCTGGTTGACTGAAGCCACCGCTCGGAAGGAACATCATGAAACGTCGAACGAAGATCATTGTCATCGGAGCCCTCGCATCGAGCCTGCTGCTCGCCGGATGCTCCGCCACCTCTCTCGGCGCGCTCGACTCCGACTCCTCGAGCAGCACCACGAGCACGAGCTCGGACGGGTCGACAATCACCGCCTCGACGACCACGACGGTGGACGACCTCGACGTCGACTGGGACGCGCTGCCGACGACCGATGTCACCCTCACCGATGGCGGCCTCACGATCACCGAGGCCGGAACCTACGTGCTGAGCGGTTCGACGACCGGCCAGATCATCGTCGACACGGATGGCTACGTGAAGATCATTCTGGATGGCGCGACGATCGAAAGCACGGATGGCGCGGCCATCGAGGTCGACAGTGCAGAAGCCACCATCATCGAGCTGGCGGACGGCACCGAGAACGTCGTCTCTGATGCAGCCTCCCGCACCGACGAAGAGATCGACAGCGCGATCTACTCGTCCGACGACCTCTACATCACCGGCACGGGATCGCTCACCGTCACCGCGAACTTCGCCGACGGTATTGCAGGCAAGGACGACCTCGTCATCGAGGAGGGCACGATCAGCGTCACGAGCGTCGATGACGGCATCCGTGGTACCGACTCGCTGACGATCAATGGTGGCACGATCACGGTCGATGCGGAAGGCGACGGCATCAAGGCGACCAACTCCACGGATGAGGGCGCGGGAGTCGTCACCATCAATGACGGCGACATCACCATCACCTCCGGCTCTCAGGGCATCCAGGGCGAGCAGCTGGTGCA
Organism: Microbacterium sp.; assembly: GCA_047607025.1. Lineage (GTDB taxonomy): Bacteria > Actinomycetota > Actinomycetes > Actinomycetales > Microbacteriaceae > Microbacterium. The sequence continues at coordinate 3,025 of JASGDS010000129.1, read as the reverse complement.
GATCGCGGGCGGCACGCTCGACATCACTGCGGTCGAGGGCATCTCGGCGCCGGTCGTTGTGATCGACGACGGCACGATCAGCATCACCGCCAGCGACGACGGCATCAACGCCGCAGAGTCCGACTACGCGAGCGACAGCCTCTCGATCACCATCAACGGCGGCGACCTCACGATCGTGATGGCCGACGGCGACACCGATGGGCTCGACACCAACGGCGACCTGACGATCACCGGCGGCACGATCGACATCACGGGTCAGTCGGCATTCGACTACGACGGGACGGGCACCTACACGGGTGGCACGCTCACCGTCAACGGCGAGACCGTCACCGAGCTCACGAACCAGTTCGCCGGCGGCGCGGGCGGCGGCAACACAGGCGGCCAGCCGGGCGCCTGAAAACCGACATCCCAGTCAGCTGGGTCGCCTCAGAATCCGAGGCGCCCCAGCTGCTTCGGGTCGCGCTGCCATTCCTTCGCGACCTTGACATGCAGCGACAGGTAGATGCGGGTGCCGATCAGCGGCTCCAGCTGCGTCCGCGCGCGGGCGCCAACGTCGCGCAGCCGCGAACCCTTGTGTCCGATGATGATGGCCTTCTGGCTGTCGCGCTCGACGACAATGTCCGCCCAGATGTCGGTCAGCTCGGCGTTGTCCTCGCGCGGCGCGATGTCCTGCACCACGACGGCGATCGAGTGCGGCAGCTCATCGCGCACCCCCTGCAGCGCCGACTCGCGGATGATCTCGGCCACCCGGTCCTCGAGCGATTCGTCGGTGACGACGTCGTCCGGGTACAGCGCGGGTCCCTCGGGCATGAGCGTCAGCAGCTCGTCGGCCAGCACGTCGAGCTGGTCGCGGGTGACGGCGGAGAGCGGAATGACCGCCGCCCAGTCGTCCCGTAGCGCGTCCACCTCGAGCAGCCGCTCGGCCACCTGCTGGGCGCCTGCGGCATCCGTCTTCGTCACAAGCGCCACCTTGGTCGCCCGGCCGTAGCCGCTGAGCGACTCCGCGATGCGGCGGTCGCCAGGACCGACCTTCTCGTCCGCAGGCACGCAGAACGCGATCACGTCGACATCGCCGAGCACCGACTCGACGAGGTCGTTGAGCCGCTGCCCGAGCAGGGTGCGCGGCTTGTGCACACCCGGTGTGTCGACGACGATCAGCTGACCGCCATCCCGATTCACGATGCCACGGATGGCCCTGCGCGTCGTCTGCGGCTTGTCGCTGGTGATCGCGACCTTCTCGCCGACGAGGGCGTTGGTGAGCGTCGACTTGCCGACGTTCGGCCGCCCGACGAACGTCACGAACCCGCTTCTGGTGGTGTCAGTCATGGTTCTCCTCCGCCCGTGCCACGAAGACCGTGGCGATGCCTCTGCCTCGTCCGCGCGAGGTGCCTCCGGTCAGCAACAGACCCTGTGTGGTGACGGTGTCACCCGGCTGCGGCACGTGCCCCACCTCTTTGCCGAGCAGACCGCCGATCGAGTCCACGTCCTCATCCTCCAGCTCCAAGCCGAACAGGTCGCCCACCTCGTCGAGTCCGAGGCTCGCGTTCACCCGGAACGAGCCGTCGTCGAGCCGCACGACCTCGCGCGACGGCGCGTCGTACTCGTCGGCGATCTCGCCGACGAGCTCCTCGATCAGATCCTCCAGGGTCACGATGCCCGCGACCCCGCCGTACTCGTCGATCACGATGCACACGTGCACGGCGTCGCGCTTCATCTGCTGCAGCAAGGTCTCGGCGCGCATCTGTTCAGGCACGAACACCGCAGGCCGCGCGAGCGGCCCCACTGCCGCCGCGTTCTGCCATCCCGTGCCGTCGCGGAACGCGTGCTGCACGAGGTCTTTCAAATAGAGCACGCCGACCACTTCGTCGACCTCGCCGTCGATGACGGGCATGCGCGAGATGCCCTTCTCGAGGAACACCTGCACGGCGGCGTGCGGCGAGTCGCAGGCGTCCACCGTCACCATCTCGGTGCGCGGCACCATGACCACGCGCACGATCTGGTCGGTGAACTCGAACACCGAGTGGATGAGGTCGCGGTCGTCCTCTTCGAGCAGGTCGTGGCTGACGGCCTCGTCCACCATGCTCAGCAGCTGCTCCTCGCTGTCGAACTGACGGCGCGCCCCGCCCGGGGTCACCGTGTCCCCCACGAACACGAGCGCACGAGCGAGCGGGCCGATGCAGACCCCGATGAACCGGATGGTCGGCGCGAACCAGACGAGAATGCGCTCCGAGAAGCGGCGTCCGAGAGACCGCGGCGCACTGGCGACCCCGATGAAGACGAGCCCCGCCATGGCAAGTGCCGAGATGACCGCGGCGACGCCGTCCGGCAGCAGGTGCACGAGGGCGACGCTCGCGAGCACGGTGGCCGTGACCTCCCACAGCACGCGCACGAGCACGACGGCGATCGCGTATTCGTCTGGCGCCTGGGCGATCTTCAGGATGGCGCGATCGTTGCGCCCCGACCCGGCGAGCTCCTCGATATCGGAACGCGACGATACCGACAGCGCCGCGTCGATGGCCGACAGCACGCCGGCGCCGATCACGAGCAGCACCGCCGCGAGGATGAGGAGGGTCGTCGTCATGTCGCCTGGCGGTGACGCTCTTCGCGCAGGAACGACGCGATGAGCCGATCCTGTATGCCGAACATGATGCGCTTCTCCTCGGCCCCGGCGTGGTCGTAGCCGAGCAGGTGCAGCAGTCCGTGCGTGGTGAGCAGAATCAGCTCATCCATCAGCGAGTGCCGCGCTTCCTCCGCCTGGAACTCGGCGACCTGCGGGCAGAGCACGATGTCGCCGAGCAGTCCCGCCGGGGTCGGCCGTTCCTCGGTGCCAGGCCGCAGCTCATCCATCGGAAAGCTCAGCACGTCCGTCGGGCCCGGCTCGTCCATCCACTGCACGTGCAGCGATTCCATCGCGCCTTCGTCGATCAGCAGGATGGCCACATCCGCGTCGCTGTTCACGTGCAGCTGCTCGAGGTTGTGCGCGGTCAGCCGCAGCAGCACCGACTCGTCGACCGCGACGCCACTC
>JASGDS010000128.1:0-5701 GCA_047607025.1 Microbacterium sp. | reverse complement strand
GTTGACCGGTGCGCCCATCCTGCTGCTCGATGAGTCGACCTCGTCACTGGATGGCCGCAACGAGCAGCGCATGCGCGAGGCGATCGATCAGGCATCCACCGGCCACACCCTGCTCGTCATCGCCCACCGGCTCGCGACCGTCGTCGACAGCGACCTCATCGTGGTGCTGCAGGATGGCGAGGTCGCAGGCATCGGCACCCACGCCGAGCTGCTGGAGTCGACGCCCCTCTACCGGGAGCTCGCCCGCCACCAGCTGCTCGTGTAGCGCGCCCGCTCCCACACAGCGCGTGCCACGCGCAGTCTCAGAGAGCGCAGGCAGTCCGCGAGCGTCAGGGCATGGTGGCGGCGAGGCGCTTCTTCTCGGCCTCGACGTCGAAATCGGCGGTTGGCCACTGCGGGTCGATCTCTTCCAGCGCCTCGAGCAGCAGCTCCTGCACCGCGAGACGCGCGTACCACTTGTGGTTCGCCGGCACGACGTGCCAGGGCGCGGTCTCGGTCGAGGTGCGCTCGAACACGGTCTGATAGGCGGCCTGGTAGTCGTCCCACAGCGCGCGCTCGTCGACGTCGCCCGGGTTGTACTTCCAGTGCTTGTCCGGCCGGTCGAGCCGCTCCATGAGCCTGTTGCCCTGCTCTTCGTGCGAGATGTGCAGCATGACCTTGACGACGCGCGTGCCGCCGTCGACGAGCTTCGCCTCGAAGTCGTCGATGGCGCCGTATCGGCGTTCGATCTCGTCGGATGGCGCGAGCTCGCGCACCCGTCCGATCAGCACGTCCTCATAGTGCGAGCGGTCGAACACCCCGATGAACCCTGGCTGCGGCACACGCTTCTCGATGCGCCAGAGGAAGTCGTGCGCGAGCTCCTCCCTCGTGGGCTTCTTGAAGGCGGCCAGTTCGATGCCCTGCGGGTCGACGCCGCCCACGACGTGCCGCACGATGCCGCCCTTGCCGGCCGAGTCCATCGCCTGCAGCACCAGCAGCACGGAGGCCGACCTCTCGGCATACAGCCGCTCCTGCAGCTCGTCGAGGCGCTCGAGGCCCTTGGCGAGGTCCTGCGCGCCATCCTTCTTGTCACCCTTGTACCCGGGTGTGCTGTCGGTGTCCACCGCCGCCAGTTGGAACCCGCCTGCCACGCGCAGCGCCTTCGCCCACCTCGCACTCATGCCCTCATCCTCGCAGAAACGCCGGAGATATCGGATTCACCGGCCACCTCGCACCGATTCGCTCCGGCATTCTCGACATCTCCGGCGTTTTCAGCGGTCGAGCGGCGCCTCGATCAATAGGCGGCGGCCGGATGCCAGGGCGGACCCGAGCGCGTCGAGAGAGTCCGCGCGCACGTATTCCCAGCCGTACGCGCTCGCCAACGACGCCAGATCCACCGACTGCGGGGTGTACTGCACCCGCGCCATGTCGGCCTCCGGCGCCACCTGCGCCACCTCGAGCCCGTCGAAGATCGTGCCGCCCCCATCGTTGCCCACGATGATCTGCAGGGATGGCTGCTCCTCGCCATCCGGAATCAGCAGCGCGCCCACGTCGTGCAGCAGCGCCAGGTCGCCCAGCAGCACGCGCGTGATGCCGCTTGGTCCCTGAGCCTGTCGAAGGGCGACGGCGATGCCCGTCGCCGTGGCGATCGTGCCGTCGATGCCGGCGAGGCCCCGATTGGCGTGCACGCGCTGCCGCCCGCCGTCGATCACCTGATCGGCGACCCGCACGAGCCGCGACGAGCCGAAGACGAGTCGATCCTCCGGAGTCGTGGCCTCCCAGACCGCACGAACCAGGGCATCCCGATCGATTCGGGAGGAGATCTCGGCTTCGGAAGGACGGTTCGTGCAAGCTTCGTCCTTCGGAAGAGGGCTTCTCCTTCCGAAGCCGCTCCAGGTCGCGAGCCAAGCGGCGTCGCCCTCGCCCGCGGCTTCCACGGCCTCCACGGCCCGCGAGCGACCGTTGAGGTTCAGCGCCTCGCCGCCCGACCGCACCGCGATCACCTCGACGTCTGCGCGCGACAGCAGGGCGGTCACTTCGCGCGAGAGCGTCGGATGGCCAAACACGATCGCCCGCTCGACCTGGCCTCCGAGGGCGCGCAGCGCGCCACGATAGTCGGGCACGACGTTCTGCCCGAACCGTGCGCCGCTGACGATCTCGGCGATCAGCGGCCATCCGCCCCCTTCGGCGAACGAGACCGCAAGGGGCCCGGTATCCGCGCCGGCGACGACCACGGTGCGCGGGCCGGGCGAAACCGACACGGGCGCGGCCCGCTCCGGCACAGCACGGTACCCGCCGTCGAGCGCATGCGGGCCGGGCGGCAGCGCGCCGGCGAGCGGCTCACGGAACGGCAGGTTGAGGTGCACAGGACCGGGTGCTCCGCCGACAGCGACGGTGAAGGCGCGCACCGCGAGCGCCCGCATGGCTGCCCCCTCACCCCCCTCGGGGGTCGGGGCATCCACCGACAGCCGCACGAAATCGCCGAAGAAGTCGACCTGGTTCGTCGCCTGATTCGCGCCGATGCCGCGCAGCTCGGGCGGACGATCGGCGGTCAGCAGCAGCAGCGGCACTCCGGCGTGATGCGCCTCGAGCACGGCGGGGGCGAGGTTGGCGACGGCGGTTCCCGAGGTGCAGATGACGGCGGCCGGCACCCCCGTCTCGCGACCGATGCCGAGGGCCGTGAACCCGGCGACGCGCTCATCGATGCGCACGTGCAGCCGGATGAAGCCTGCCCGCTCGAGCTGGGCAGCCGCCAGCGCGAGCGCCTGCGAGCGAGAGCCAGGGCACACCACGACGTGCCGCACACCGAAGCGCACGAGTTCCGTCAGCAGCGCCCAGGCGGCATCGGATGCCGCTGAACGGCTCTCAGCCACGCGTCGAGTCGCCGTCGGCGCGGCCGGCGGCACCATCCGGATGGTCGCGGTCGTCGCGGAACTCCTCTTCGAGACGACGGATGCGCAGATCCTGCTCGGCGCGCTCGCGCTCGGTGAGCCTGGTCGCTCCGCCGAGCGTGCCGAGGAAGTCGGGGTCGTCATCCGGCGCGATCACGCGCTGCGCATCGGGTCGCGTACGACCGATCACGAGCCACAGCACGCCGCCGACGACGGGCAGCACGGCGACGATGACGATCCACAGCGGCTTCGAGACTCCGCGGTGCCGCCAGCGCGGCTGAACAGCGCAGTCGACAAGAGTGAACACCCAGAACACCAAGGCTGCAACCGCAAGAAGAATAAGCGCCCGTGGCATGGGCCAAGTCTACGTTCGCAGGCTGAGAGCCCGGTCTCACCTCTCGACCGTGCTCTGACGGCACTCAGCAGACGTTTCTTAGGATGGTCTGGTGAGCAAGAACGTGGGCCAGATCATCCTCTACACCGTGCTGCGCATCGCGTTCTTCGTCGTGCCGCTTCTGCTCATGCTGATGCTGCCGATCTTTCAGCAGCTGTGGTGGCTGGCGGCGATCTTCGCGGCGATCATCGGGCTGAGCCTGTCGGTCATCCTGCTGTCGAAGCCGCTCGGCAAGACATCGGAGAGGCTGGTCGAGCGGGCGGCCGCGCGCACGAAACCCACGCAGGCCGAGCTCGACGCCGAGGCCGAAGACGTCGACTGACGTCAGCCGACGAGCGCCCAGGCGAGGAACGCGCCGTAGGCGAGCGAGCCGAGGCTCGTGAGGGCCAGCGCGAGCACGAGCTCGCGCGGCTTCTCGTAGCTCCACACGATCGCGATCGCGGGGCCGATCGCGAGAAGCACGAGCAGCGTGAGCCAGGCGATCGGGTAGAAGATGCCGAGGAACACCGGGATGGCAAGCGCGAGCGCGACGAAGACCGTGTAGAGGACCTGTGAGCCGCGCTTGCCGATGAGCACGCTCAGCGTGCGTTTGCCCGCCTTGCGGTCCTGCGGGATGTCGCGCAGGTTGTTCGAGGTGAGGACGGCGCAGGCGAGCAGGCCGATGCCGACCGCGCCGAGCCAGGCCTCCTGCGGCAGGTACTGCGCCTGCACCCACGTGGTGCCGAGCGTGGCGACGAGCCCGAAGAAGACGAAGACGACCAGCTCGCCGAGGCCGTAGTAGCCGTAGGGGCGCTTGCCGCCGGTGTAGAACCAGGCGGCGGCGATGCACGCGGCACCGACGAGCAGCATCCACCACTGCTGAGTGCGGATGACGATGGCGACGCCCGCGATGGCGGCGATCGCGAAGAAGACGAGGGCGACGATGAGCACGGTCTTCGGCTTGACCCGACGCGATGCGGTCAGGCGCTTCGGGCCGACCCGGTAGTCGTCGGTGCCGCGCACGCCGTCGGAGTAGTCGTTCGCGAAGTTCACGCCGATCTGCAGCGCGACCGCGACGGCCAGGCAGCACAGCGCGATGACCCAGTGAAACAGGTGCCCGGCGAGCACCGCGGCGCCCGTTCCCACGAGCACGGGGCTCACCGCGAGCGGCAGGGTGCGCAGCCGCGCCGCACCGATCCAGTCGCCGAGGGTGACGGGCTTCGGCGCCGGTGCCTTGACCGACCCTCGCTTGGCCGGGTTTCCGCTGACGTGCGCGCGGTTCTTCGTCTGTGCCACGGCATCCGATCTTAGGGGGTTTTCGCTATGGGTTGCATTCGACGTGCGGAAGGAGCCTGCCACCGGTCGGGAAGCGTGAGCGGGTCGAGCTGCGCCATGAGAACGGCCTCCTCCTCGTCGGTGTCGATGCCGTCGTGCGAGGTGCCGCTCATCAGCCCGAGAATCCTCAGGCGCGCACGATATCGGTCAGGGCCCTGCGGTCGGGCTTGCCGGATGGCAGGTGCGGGATGGCGTTGACGATGACGATGCGGGATGGCCGGGCCGCCTTGCCGAGTGCCGCTTCGACCACGGCGCGGGCAGCGTCGAGCTCGGGCGCACCGGTCGTCACGACAACGGGCGTCTCGCCCCAGCGCTCATCCGGCACGCCGACGACGACGCACCCGCCGAAGCCAGGCACCTCGTGCAGCACGCGTTCGATCTGATCGAGCGACACGTTCACCCCGCCCGAGATGATGACGTTGTCGAGGCGACCCGTCACGGTGACCGCGCCATCCGTGACCGCGCCGGCGTCACCCGTGCGGTACCAGCGGACGCCGTCGGCATCCGTCACGAAGGCCTCTGCCGTGCGCTCGTCGTCGCCCAGGTAGCCGTCGGCGAGTGTGGGGCCGGCGATCTGCAGTTCGCCCTGCTGCGAGCGCACCCGCACGCCCTGCAGCGGAATGCCGTCGTACACGCAGCCGCCTGCCGTCTCGGTCGAGCCGTAGGTGCGCACGATGCGAACACCCTTCGCTTCGGCCTTCTCCCGCAGCACGAGGGGAACCGACTGCCCGCCGACGAGCACCGCCTCGAAGGTCGCGAGGGCGGCCGCCCCCTCATCGTCGTCGAGCAGCGCCTGCAGCTGCGCGGGCACGAGCGACGTGTAAGTCGGCACGCGCTCACCGCCGCGTGAGGAGTGCATGGCACTCGTGATGTGCGCGAACGCCGCGGGCGTGAAGTGTCCGGACAGGATGGCCGGTTCTGTGCCCTGGATGAGCGAGCGCACCAGCACCTGCAGGCCGGCGATGCGGGTGGCGGGCAGCGCCAGCAGCCACTGCCCCTCGCCGACACGTGCCGCCGTCGCGAGCGCCGACGCCGTCAGCGCGTTGCGCGAGAGCGCGACGGACTTGGGCACGCCCGTCGAGCCGGATGTCGTCAGCACCACCGCCGTCCCCGCCGGCACCTC
>JASGDS010000127.1:0-7620 GCA_047607025.1 Microbacterium sp. | reverse complement strand
GGCAGCGCCGACCTGGAGAAGCGGTCGATCTTCTACCGGCTGCTGTCCAAACGGCTCCACGACCGCACCGACGCCGACGACATCGACCTCTCCTCCCTCTCACTCGTCGCGGTACGCCAGATCGACAAGGGCCAGACCGACCTCGGACTCGGCCACAAGGTCGGCCTCAAGGGCATGACCGAGGCCGGGACCGCCGAGAAGAAGGACCCCAAACTCGTCACACTCGCCGAGGTCATCGACCGGCTCAACGACCTGTTCGGCGCCGAGGAGTTCACCCAGTCCCAGCCCGAATCGTTCGTCCGCGCCCTCATCGACCGGATGCTGGAGAACGACGGACTCGTCCAACAGGCCCGCGTGAACTCGGTGAAGCAGTTCGCCGAGAGCCCCGACTTCGACGAGGCAGTGGTCGACGCGGTCGCCGACAACCAGAACGCCCACAAACTGATCGCCGACTACTTCTGGTCCGACGCCCCCGGCCGCCCCACCCTGATCCTCGCCCTCGCCAAGGCCTTCCACGAACTCGCCGCCGAGATTGACGCCGCGTAAGGTCTCGCTTCCGCCGCGAGAGCACCGCTTCGCTGGTCGGCCAGGAGCGGACTGGACTGGAAGTCGGCGTGCCGTTTCATGGCTCGGCCGACCGCTTGATAGCGTCCTCTTACATCCCGTTGAAGGAGGCTAGACGAAGATGGCGGACCACCACGAGGTGCTCACCACCGACGAGGCCGCCGCGCTCCTTCGAGTCTCGACGAAGACTGTCCTCCAGCTTGTGCGATCGGGAGTGCTGCCCGGCGAGAAGGTTGGCCGCGCCTGGAGGTTTCTCAAGAGCGACGTGCTGGCGTACGTCCGCGGCGAGTCGGCAGCGTCGAAGCGAGGCGAGCCGTGATTGACATGTCGACGTGGGCAGAGATGAGGATAGACGTCGTTGAGGGCGTGTCGCTCGACCCCCGCAACGTGCGCCTTGACACCCCCGACGGGGTTCCTGAGTCCGACATCATCCAAGACCTTTTCGTCAATGAGAAGGCACTCAACTTGGTCGAAGGGATCACGAAGGTCGGCCTGTTGACACACGAAGTCCCTATTGTCGTTGAGCGCGACGGCAGGCTCGTCGTGGTTGAGGGCAACCGACGGGTTGCCGCACTGAAGGCGATTCAGAACCCCTATCTGGCTCCTGAACACCAGTCCCGTATCGGGCGCCTCGCTGGTGATGTGGCGGATCGTGAGGCACTTCGTTACATCACGGTGAAGAAGGCGCCGACTCAAGATGATGCCGACCAACTCATTGCTGCACTTCACACCGGCAACCAACGTGTTGCTTGGACCCCGGCACGACAGGCAGCGTTCTTCCAGGCACAACTTGATGCAGGCAAAACTCCTGAGGAGTTGATTGCCGGGTACCCCACCATCGGTGTGCGAAAGTTCATCGCGCGTAGCCGAATCCTTGGACTCTTTCGGGGGGTCGACTACGACGATCCCGAACTTCGGGACTTCGCCGACAAGCGGAGGTTCCCAGTATCCACGTTGGCACGGCTCTACGACAACGACAACTTCCTCAGTCTGGTCGGAATCAAGATCGGCCCGGAAGGTGACGTGTCGCTAGGCACACCACCGAGCCTCTTCAAACTCATCGCGACGAAGATCATTGGCGACATTCGAGAGAACAGGATCAACACCCGCGTTCTCAACCGGGCTTCGAGCGAGACATACGTCGCTTACATGGACGAACTCCGCGACCTCGTGAACGAGTTTGACGGCGATGATCCCGCGACGGATTACGCGTCGACCGGTGCCCCGTCCTCGTCGCCTGGTGCGGCAGGCGGTTTCTCCTCAGGCTCTGGTGCGGGAGCCAAAGGCGAAAACCCAGGGCTTGCGCCGAACTCAGGCTCCTCCGGGCGAAAGCCCGCGACTGCGAAGCCCAAGAATCGGTATCTCGACCTGGGTAGTACCTCGGTTCCTGCGACGTTCCCCGCGTCGATCCATCAAATCCACAGCGAACTCGGAGCGCTACGCCTCGACCGATTCCCGAACGCCACCCTCGACCTGCTGCGTACGTTCTTGGAGAAGTCCATCAAGGCGTATGCAGACTCGATCGGCGAGGAGATCAAGAAGAAGTCCCAAGACCGAGGATTCGTTTACCTGTCCAACTGCCTCGTCTGGCTGGAGGAGCACTTCAGGTCGACGAAGCAGACCGCCTTGGTGCAGCCGATCCAAAAGATTCGCGGTATCAAGACAGGTTTCGTGGGAACGAAAGAACATCTCGATGCCACGAACCACAATCACAACATCGTCGCGACGTCCGACGACGTCCGTGAGACATGGACGATGATGGAGCCAGTCATCAAGGCGGTACTCAAGTCATGACGGAACTTGGTACAACCACGCGAGCACGCGTGAAGAAGCGGGTCACGATCTCACCGCTCCGCTACCCCGGCGGCAAGGGGCTTCTGTACTCACGCCTGCGGTCGATCATTCGCGAGAATGACCTCACGTCGAGCACGTACATCGAACCATATGCGGGGGGTGCCGGGGCGGCTTTGGGTCTGCTTGTGTCGGGTCAGGTTGAGCGCATCGTGATCAATGATCTCGATCCGGCTGTGTACGCGTTCTGGCGAGCGGTTGTCGATCAGCCACAGGAGTTCACGCAGAGGTTGCGGGATGTCGACCTCACCGTAGACGAGTGGGAGAAGCAGCGGGTTACGTACGACACGGCTGATCGTGGGGACCACCTAGAACTCGGATTCGCGACGTTCTTCCTGAATCGCACCAACCGATCTGGCGTGCTCAACGGAGGGCCGATCGGCGGCAAAGATCAGAGTGGGAACTACAAGATCGATGCGCGATTCAACCGTGACGGCCTGGCTGAGCGGGTTCGCCTGATAGCGCTTCATGCTGACCGCATCACGGTCTTGAACAAGGATGGCCGCGAGGTCATTCGGGAGTACGCCGAGTGTGACGATGCCTTCATCTACGCGGACCCGCCCTACTTTGAGAAAGCGGGTTCGCTCTACCTGAATGCCTTTGAGGCATCCGACCATGAGCAACTTGCTGAGTGCCTCAATGCAGCGCAGAGCGCGAGGTGGGTTCTCACGTACGACAAGGTTCCGCAAGTCTCCGAGCTGTACGGGGATCGTCGGCGACGGTTGTTCTCGCTGAACTACTCCGCTCACCGCGTGATGCAAGCGCAGGAGGTGATGGTCTTTTCCGACACGCTCACGATCCCGGAGGAGATTGAAACCGCACACAAGGAACTCGTGGGCAGAGCGGAGGAAACCGATGCCAAGACTTGAAAGCGTTGCGCCCAGCGATCTGAAGCTTGACCTTCAGAATCCGCGCATGCCAGACGCCTCATTCAAGACGGAGGACGAGGCCATCGCTTACCTCTTCACGCAAGCGGATCTTGGCGAGCTGATCCAGTCGATCGGCAACTCCGGCTGGCTGGACTTCGAGCCACTCATCGTGGAGGAAGACTCGATGACCGTCATCGAGGGCAATCGCCGCCTCGCCGCTCTTCGCATTCTGGCGGACTCGGCACTCCAGCAGCGACTGAAGGCCGTCGTCCCGGACCCCCTCCATGACAAGGCGCAGCCAGAAGCCGTCCAGGTGAACTTCGTTGGGTCACGCAAGGAGGCCCGCGACTTCATCGGGTTCAAGCATGTCAACGGTGCTTTCAAGTGGGACTCCTACGCCAAAGCCCGGTTCGCCTACGCCTGGCTCAAGGACGGCGATGACATCCATGAGGTAAGTCGGCGCCTTGGCGACGGCCACAACACGATCTCTCGTCTGGTCAACGGCGTGGTCGTCCTTGAGCAGGCAGAGACGTCGCACCTGTTCGACAAGGAACAGCGCACCAAGAAGTCGTTCTACTTCTCACATCTCTACACGGCACTGTCCACTCCGAACGTCCGTCAGTACTTGGGGCTTCCTGACAACGACAACACCGTGCTCGCTAAAGATCCAGTTGCCGCAGATCGGCGCCCAAACCTCAAGAACCTGCTGTCCTGGCTGTACGGCCAAGGCGACGAGCCGACTGTGATCAGAAGCCAAAACCCCGATCTGGGGCACCTCGTGAGCGTGCTCGGAAACGAGCGTGCGACGAGCGCATTGGCTGCGTCGCGGGACCTTGATCGCGCGTACGAGATGATTGAGGACAAAGCGCGCGCGTTCGAGAAGTCGTTCTACAAACTCGTGGACGCTGCACAGACTGTATCTGGCGTCATCGCCAGATACGATGCTAGTTCGGACTTGGTGGAGGATGCGGACGCGCTCCAGCAGACTGTCTCGTACATCGTGAAGGCCGTCAAAGACACGCATGCGCGTGGAGCGACGAGTGACGAGAGTTAGCGCACCGCTCGACAAGTCCACGCGCAGCCTTGCGGCCGACTGGGTCGAGCTTCAGGTTCTTGTGACCGATCACGGGATCGGTGAGCAGCAACTGCTACGTAGCCAGTCACCCCAAGCCGAGCCTGAGCATGGAGACGCGCTGACTTCATTGGATCTTGAGCCGGTGGACGAAGAGATCTTGGAGCCAGAGAACGACGAACTCTCAGAACGTGTGGGTGATGAACTCGCATACCGCGAGCGCGTGCTTGGGTCTCGGTACCCCTTCGAGCTTGTTTCTCAGTACGGAAAATGGGTGCTTCGGCGTCGCACCGCAACGACGGACTCCGAGAAGGCTGCTCACGACTGCTATGTGGCGTGCCTCCTGATCAGTGCGATGCACTCGCCGTTGCTGCCAATCGAAAGCACGCACCAGCTTGTTCAGAAGAGCGAGCAGGTCATGCAGATCGAGTCCTACCTCGGCGCGGCCGAATTGCTTGGCGGTAAGGCCTACTGGTTCGGTTTTCCCCGCCCTGATCACTCAGGGATGCTCCTTGCGATCCAGAAGCTGGTCGCTGCGATGGGGCTTGGCGAGGCTCCGGCCAAGCGTCCTGACGGACTCTCGGCACACGCTGCTGACGGAACCGTGGACATCGTCGTCTGGCGACCGTTCCTTGACGCACAGCCAGGAGCAGTCGTGGCCTACGGGCAGGTTGCGTCGGGCAGGAACTGGGAGAGCAAGCCCATCAAGTCTTTCATTGATGGTCACTTCCACCCGTGGTTTGTAAAGCCGCCGTCGCACAAGCATGTGGAACTGCTCTTCGTCCCGATCCTCCAGCACCACAAGCTCGACGAGCCTCGCGACCGGGACTTCTGGGAGATCGCACGGGAGCAAGCGCGCCTTCGAGAGATGGACTATGGGGTGGTGATCGACAGGCTTCGCCTCACCGAGTTGATGGCCCTGGCCCAAGAGAATGACCGCTACCCCGACGACCACGGGCTCCACCAAGCAGCCGCGAGCGAATGGCGTGAAGCAGCATTGCGCTATGCCTCAGGTGCAGACGAAGCAGCATGACCGCTCGTGGCCCCAGGCGAGTGAGTTGCCCCGGGTGCCTGACCAAGGATTTCCGGCTCTTCGCAGTTGAGGGTGTAGGGCTGGTGGGTGTGTCGGTCCGGGGATAGGGGTCGAGGTCTTCCGAGAATGGCGGTTCCTACGCCAGCCATCTGGAAGACCTCGACGTGTCCCACGCTACCTTCGCGCGCCCTGATGTGACCTCGTTCTGCCGTCTCGACGACCTCGGTCTGGTCGTCACGGGCCAGCGGCTCGAACCCGACCGTGCGGTGCTGGCCTGCCGGGTCGTTGAGGACGACCGGTGGTGTCGCCGGTGTGGCTGCGAAGGCTCACCGCGCGACACCGTGGTTCGGCAGCTCGCGCACGAACCGCTCGGCTGGCGGCCCACGGTCCTGGAGGTCGTCGTGCGCCGCTACCGGTGCTCCGACTGCGGGCATGTGTGGCGCCAAGACACGTCCGCTGCGGCGGAGCCGCGGGCGAAGATCACCCGTGGCGGTCTGCGGTGGGCGTTGGTCGGGATCGTCGTGCACCATCTCACGGTCGCTCGTGTCGCTGACGGTCTCGGGGTCGCTTGGCACACCGCGAACGACGCCGTCCTGGCCGAGGGTCGGCGGGTCTTGATCGACGACGAGACCCGGTTCGACGGCGTCCGCGTGATCGGCGTCGATGAGCACGTGTGGCGTCACACCCGGCGCGGCGACAAGTACGTCACGGTGGTCATCGACCTGACCCCGATCCGTGACAAGACCGGTCCGGCACGCCTGCTGGACATGGTCGAAGGCCGCTCCAAGGCGGTGTTCAAGACGTGGCTCGCCGATCGCCCTCCGGCGTGGCGCGACGGCGTGGAGGTCGTCGCGATGGACGGGTTCACCGGGTTCAAGACCGCCACCACCGAGGAACTCCCTCAGGCCGTTGCGGTGATGGACCCGTTCCACGTCGTCCGCCTCGCTGGCGATGCACTCGACCACTGCCGACGTCGCGTCCAGCAGGCGCTGCACGGTCATCGTGGTCGCGCTGGTGATCCGCTCTACCGGGCTCGGCGGATCCTGCACACCGGGGTCCCGTTGTTGACCGACCGGCAGTGGGACCGGATCGAGGGCCTGTTCGCCGACGAACGCCATGTCGAGGTCGAGACCACCTGGGCCGTCTACCAACAGATGATCGCCGCCTACCGCAACCCCGACCGGCAAGCCGGTCGGACCCAACTCGCCAGCCTGATCGAGTCCCTCAGCGCCGGCGTCCCGAGAGTCCTGACGGAGTTGGTCACGCTCGGTCGCACGTTGAAGAAGCGAGCTGCTGACGTGCTCGCCTACTTCGACCGGCCCGGCACGTCGAACGGTCCCACGGAGGCGATCAACGGCAGGCTCGACTCCCCCAACGCTTCGCTCCAACGGGGGTACCCCCAGCCTCCGCGGCTCAGCCCTCGGCTTCCGGAATCTGACGAACTACATCGCCCGCAGCCTCCTCGAGACCGGCGACTTCAGACCCCAACTACACCCTCAACTGCGAAGAGCCCGATTGCCCTGAGGTCATCGGCCGGCATGATCTGTCACTCTGGCAGAGGCGGTCAGTTTCGCGCCAAACGCACCCAACGCTGGGACACCCGCGATGAGCTCAGCTTGCGCTGGTCGCCTGGATCGAGACCAGTACCACCGCCGGCACCGCCATCGGGGCCTCGGGAAACCGACGCCGGTCGCGGTGTCGGCCTGCGCCGTGAGGCCCGCCTTGCTCAGGCGTCGTCGCCGGCGAGAATGCGGTAGAGGCTGCGGCGGGTCTCGTCGAGGAGGGCGGCGGCCTGCTTGCGCTGGTCGGGGGTGCCGTCGTGCACAATCTGGCGGAAGGCACCCGAGAGCGAGTGCAGGGCCTGACCGAGTTCGTGGACGCCCTCGGCACCCGCTTTGGCGTTCGCCCACGGGGTGCCGAACTCCTCGGCGTGCTCGGTGACGTACGCCTGGCCGGTCTCGGTCAGCGAGGCGGTCTTGCGGCCGTCGACGCGGTCGAACTCGACGAGTCCCTCGTCCTCGAGCTGTTGCAGGACCGGGTACACCGAGCCGGGGCTGGGCACCCACAGGCCGTCGCTGCGGTCCTTGATCTCCTGGATGAGTTCATAGCCGTGCCGGGGCTGCTCGGCGAGCAGCAGCAGGGCGGCGGCGCGCACGTCGCCGCCGCGGCGTCCGCGGCGCGGACGTCCGCGCGAGGGGCGGACGCCCCCGAACTCGCCGAAGCCGCCGAAG
>JASGDS010000126.1:0-5390 GCA_047607025.1 Microbacterium sp. | reverse complement strand
GTCGCGGCGCGGCGCGAGCGGGGCCGTCGGCGGCACACGGGGTGCGGCGGCGGATGTCGCGGCGGCGGCCGCGGGCCTGGCCGCAGCGCTCACGGGCGCATCGTCGAGCAGCGTCTCGCGGATGATGCGGCGCGGATCGTACTGCCTGGGGTCGAGCTTGTGCCAGTCGACGTCGGCGAAATCTTCGCCCATCTCATCCTTGACGCGCCCCTGCGCCTCCTGCGCCCATCCCTTCGCGCGGCGAGTGAGACGGGCGAGCTGCTCGGCGTAATGCGGCAGCTTCTCGGGACCCAGAACGATGGCTGCGATGAAAGCGATGAGGATCAGCTTGTCGAACGTCAGCCCGTTGAACATGGAATAAGCGTACTCGGCAATAGGCTGGGTACTCATGAGCGAACTGGATGCCATCGCGCGATTCGCACGCGAGACCGTCACCGAGCCCGAGCATATCGCCAGGGCGCGACTGCACGCGGTCGAACTGGGTGCTGCCCCTGTCAGCCCCGCCATCGGCGCCGAGCTCGCGGTGGCTGCCGCACTCGTCGGCGCCCGCACCATCATCGAGATCGGCACGGGTGCCGGCATCTCCGGCCTCTGGCTGATGCACGGGGCGCCTGGCGCCGTGCTCACCTCGATCGAGAGCGAGCGCGAGCATCTCGCCGTCGCGCGCGAGGCCTTCGGCCGCAGCGGCATCCCGATGACGCGTGCACGGTTCATCTCGGGCCGCGCCGCCGAGGTGCTTCCCCGCATGAACGAGGCCGCGTACGACGTCGTGCTGGTGGATGCCGACCCGGCCGAAGTCGTCGAGAACGTCGCGCACGGGCTGCGGCTGGTGCGCCCTGGCGGCGTCGTGCTCGTGCCGCGCGTGCTGCAGGATGGCCGTGTCGCCGATCCCGTGCAACGCGACGAGATCACGAGCGCGTTCCGCTCGCTGCTGCAGGAGACGCAGGACTCCGCCGCCGTGCTGCCAGCGCTCTCCACGACGGAAGAGGGTCTGCTGCAGCTGGTGACCAAAGCCGAGTAGTCGAGCAGACAGCGAAGGGGGCGGATGGCCGATGCCATCCGCCCCCTTCGCGGTGAGGTCGACTGCTTACGCGGCGTTCACGACGCCGCCGAGCACACCATAGAGCTCCGCCGCTTCCTCATCGTTCACGGACACGACAAGACGTCCGCCGCCCTCGAGCGGCACCCGCACGATGATGAGGCGCCCTTCCTTCACGGCCTCCATGGGTCCGTCACCGGTTCTCGGCTTCATCGCTGCCATCAGGGCATCCTTTCCGTATTGGTCACCATCTAGTTTATCGGTTCCCTGGGAAGGCGCTGACCCGACCGGTCACGGAATCAGCCAGAAGGTGTTTCCGTTGCCGTACATTCCCCACAGCCAGCCCCACTGTGCGAGCACGCAGGCCGCGAGCGTGAACGCCCGCCAGAGGGGTCCTCTGCGCCAGGCGAGGGCGCCCGCCAGCGGGGCGAGCGGCAGCAGCAGCCGGAAGACGCTCGTCTGGGGGAAGAACACCGCGAAGAGGTAGATGACGTGGCTGAGCGACCACAGCTGCACCTCCCCGCCGAGGCGCTTGACGGCAGGCAGCAGCAGGATGCCGGAGATCCCCGCGATGACGATGAGCACGACGAGCACGTCGCCGAGCCAGCCGGGAATCCCCCACACCCACGACCAGGTGCTCGCCGCGTCGAACCAGCCGCTGAACGGCGTGAAGCCGCTCTCGCCCGACCCCCAGCCCCGGCGCCACGCGAGCTCCGTCTCGAGGTAGGCGCCGCCATCCCCGGTCTTGATGCCGGCGTAGATCTGCCACGCGAAGCCGACCGCGACCGCGAGCACACCGAGCGCGATGACGTGCACGACCTCCCACCTGGGCACGCCCATCCGCTCGCGCTGTCGCGGCAGCAGCCGCCACAGGCCGTACAGGCCGAGGAACAGCGCGAACGCCAGGATGCCCGGCCGGGTGAAGCCCGCGAAGGGAACAAGCAGGTACAGCGGTCGCCACTGCCGGCGAACAACGCACAGGATGGCGGCGAGCAGGGCGGCGAGGAAGAGCACCTCGGCGTATCCCACCTGGAAGAGCACGGCGAGCGGTCCGAACGAGAACAGCACGACCGCCCACTGCGCCTGCCCGGCATCCATGCGCTCGCGCAGCAGCGCGTGCAGGGCGAGGCAGGCGAGGTAGCCCGCGATGAGCGAGACGACCAGAGCGCCGAACCACCAGTTGCCTGCCGCGAAGATGTTGCCGAGCAGACCCGCCAGCTTGGCGTAGATGGGCATGAACGCCCACGTGTTCTGCGACACATCGCCGTTGTCGTCGAGCGGCAGCTCGGTGGGATAGCCGTCGCGCACGACGGCCTCGTACCACCAGGCGTCCCATCCCTTGACGTAGTCGATGAGCGACGGGTCGGACCCGAAGCGGGAAGTCGCGGGCGACAGGTGCGCGCTCAGCAGCATCAGCAGGGTGGTGAAGACGCGCCCGGCGATGTAGATCGCGGCGATGCGCCCGGCGAGCGGCCACGAGCGCCACACCTCGCGCGCGCTGCGCGGCGAATCGGTCAGTGCGAGGTCAGCCATGTCTGAAGGCTCCGCTCGACGTCGAGGATCTGCGCGACGCTCACGCGCTCCTCATCGTGGTGGGCAAGACTCGGGTCGCCTGGACCGTAGTTGACGGCGGGGATGCCGAGGGCGGAGAACCGTGCGACATCCGTCCAGCCGTACTTGGGCCGCGGCTCGGCGTCCACCGCGGCGAGGAACGCCTGCGCGAGCGGCGCGTCGAGGCCGGGCCTCGCGCCCGGCGCGAGATCGGTGATCTCCACGTCGAAGCCGTCGAGCACCTTGCGCACGTGCACCTCGGCCTCCGCGCCCGACCGGCTGGGCGCGAAGCGGAAGTTGACCTCGACCTCGCACGCGTCGGGGATGACGTTGCCCGCGACGCCGCCCGAGATGCTCACGGCGTTCAGCCCCTCGCGGTAATCGAGGCCGTCCACGGTGATCGTCTGCGGCTCGTAGGCGGCGAGCCGCGCGAGAATCGGCGCGGCGGCATGGATGGCGTTCTCGCCCATCCATGCCCGCGCGCTGTGGGCGCGGCGGCCGCTCGTGCGCACGCTGGCACGCAGGGTGCCGTTGCATCCGCCCTCGACGGCCCCGTTCGACGGCTCGCCGAGCACGGCGAAGTCGGCCGCGAACAGTTCCGGGCTGTTGCGCTCCAGGCGTGTCAGGCCGCTCTTGGCCGAGGCGACCTCCTCGTGGTCGTACCAGATCCAGGTGATGTCGACGGCGGGCTCGGTCAGCAGCGCGGCCAGTCGCAGCTGCACGGCGACCCCCGCCTTCATGTCGACCGTGCCCCTCCCCCAGAGATACGGCTCGCCATCCTCGACGATGTCGCGCACGGGCAGGTTGCTGTTGATCGGAACCGTGTCGATGTGCCCGGCGATGGCCACCCGCTGCGCGCGACCCCGCAGGGTGCGCGCGACGATCGTGTCGCCGTCGCGGTGCACGTCGAGGTGTGGCAGATCCCGCACGGCGGCGTGGATGGCATCCGCGAGCGTCGTCTCGTCGTCGGAGACGCTGGGGATGTCACAGATCGCGCGGGTCAGGTCGACGGAGGAGGCGGTGAGGTCGAGCGGCACGGGTTCGAGTCTATGTCGCCTCGCCCGGTGCTGCCGCCGGTAGCGTAGAGGGGTGAGCAGACCTGTGTGGGGCGTTGGCCTCAAGACGACCGCCGGTGACGGAACCGTTCTCGACGCGTGGTACCCCGTGGTGTCGACCTCGGAGCCGACCGAGGAGCCGCCCGAGGCACCGGGTTTCGACCCGCGTCGCGACGTGACGGTCGAGCCCGTGTCGCTGCAGATCGACCTGGATGAGCCGCCCGCGTCGACCGAGGACGCCTACCTGCGGCTGCACGCGCTGTCGTACTGCCTCGTGCGCCCGAACGAGGTGAATCTCGAGGGGCTCTTCACCCACCTGCCGAACAACGCCTGGACCAGCGCCGGCCCGATGCAGCCGCAGACCGCGCAGCAACGCCTGGCTGCGCTGCGGGTGAACGGCATCCAGGTGCAGGGCGTCGACAAGTTCCCCCGCCTGACCGACTATGTGCTGCCGGAGGGCGTGCGCATCGCCGATGCCTCACGCGTGCGCCTCGGCGCGCACCTGCACCCGGGCACGGTCGTGATGCATGAGGGCTTCGTGAACTTCAACGCGGGCACGCTCGGTGCATCCATGGTCGAGGGGCGCATCTCGCAGGGCGTCGTCGTCGGCGACGGGTCGGATGTCGGCGGCGGGGCATCCATCATGGGCACGCTCTCGGGCGGCGGAAAGCACCGCGTGTCGATCGGTGAGCGCACGCTGCTCGGCGCCAACAGCGGCGTGGGCATCTCGCTCGGTGACGACTGCGTCGTCGAGGCGGGGCTCTACGTCACGGCGGGCACCAAGGTCGTGCTGCACGGTCAGGCGCCGACCGCGGATGGCCATCCCGCCACCGTCAAGGCGGCAACGCTCTCCGGCTCGTCCGGGCTGCTGTTCCTGCGTAACTCCGTGACGGGTGCCGTCGAGGCACGTCGCCGTTCGGGTGTCGGCGTGACGCTCAACGAGACCCTGCACGCCTGAGGCCCTGCGCGACGATAGCGAGTCCGCACCTCACGGCGCTAGGCTCTCGTCATGGCGGATCGCATTCCGAAGAAGCTCTACGAGCGCGAGCTCAAGAAGCTGCAGGCACAGCTGGTCGACATGCAGGCATGGGTACAGTCGTCCGGTGCCCGCGTCGTCATCATCTTCGAGGGGAGGGATGCCGCGGGCAAGGGCTCGACCATCAAACGGGTGAGCGAGTATCTCAATCCCCGCGTCGCGCGCATCGTGGCGCTGCCCTCCCCCACCGATCGCGAGAAGTCGCAGTGGTACTTCCAGCGGTACGTGCCGCATCTGCCCGCGGCCGGCGAGATCGTGCTGATGGACCGCTCCTGGTACAACAGGGCAGGCGTCGAGAAGGTCATGGGTTACTGCACGCTCGAGGAGTACCACCGGTTCCTGCATCAGGCGCCCATCTTCGAGCGGATGCTCGTGGAGGACAGCATCATCGTGCTCAAGTACTGGTTCAGCGTGTCCGATGTCGAGCAGGAGGTGCGCTTCGCGTCGCGCGCGGACGACCCGATGCGCCGCTGGAAGCTCAGCCCCAACGACGTGCTGTCGATCACGAAGTGGGAGGACTACTCCCGCGCCAAGGACACCATGCTGGTGCACACCGACATCCCAGAGGCGCCGTGGTACGACGTCGACAACGAGGACAAGCGGCGGGGCAGGCTGAACATGATCCACCACCTGCTTTCGAAGATCCCCTTCGAGCAGGTCGAGCGCGAGCCGATCGTCATCCCCCTTCGCCCGCCGTCGAAGGGCTACG
>JASGDS010000125.1:0-17740 GCA_047607025.1 Microbacterium sp. | reverse complement strand
GGCCGCCTGCACCTGGTGCTGCTGCGACATCTTGTCGATCCAGGCGAGCGCGAGCGCCGAGACGATGAACGCCAGGTGGATCACCACCTGCCAGAACACCCCCTCGCTGGTGTACTGCTCGCCGGTGACGTTCTCGTCACTCGATGCGCCGAGGTCTCCGACCTCGATGAAGGTGCGCAGCAGGTGGATGGACGAGATCGAGATGATCGAGATCGCAAGCTTCACCTTCAGCACGTTGGCATTGACGTGGTTGAGCCAGTCGGGCTCGTCGGGATGGTCGCTGACGCCGAGCTTGGAGACGAAGATCTCGTAGCCGCCCATGATCACCATGATCAGCAGGTTCGCGATCATCACCACGTCGATCAGGCCCAGCACCGCGAGCATGATGGTCGACTCGTTCAGGTGCGTCAGGTCGGTGAACACGTCGACGGCGAGGTGCCACAGGTCGATGAGGAAGACGACCACATAGATCGCCTGAGCCACAATCAGACCGAGGTAGAGCGGCGCCTGCAGCCATCGGCTCGCGAAGATGACGTTGCCGAGCGAAACGGATAGTCGTGGCTTCTCAGTCACGTGAACTCCTCTGGATCAGATGCGTCCAGCATACGGTCGGTATACGCTTTCCCTCTGGAGGTCGCAGCCCTTCGTGTCGGCATCATCGGAACGGGAGCCACCGCCCACGTCGACGCATTCGACGCGCTGAACGGGCGGACATCCGTCGTCGACATCGACATCGACGAGGCACGCGCCAGGGAGTTCGCGGCCGCGCACGGGATCGCGAGCGTCTACGGCACGGCCGAGCGCCTCGACCTGGTGAGCATCTGCACGCCGCCAGGCGCCCATCTTGCGCTTGCGACGCTCGCCGTCGAGGCGGGGGTCGTTCGGGTCGTCGAGAAGCCGACGGTGCTGAGGCTTGCTGAGATGACGCAGCTGGTCGACCTCGAGGCGGCAAGCGGCGTGCCCATCCTCACGATCGTGCAGCACCGCTTCGGCGGCAGCGCCGTCTTCCTGCGCGAGCTGTTCGAGCGCGGCGAGCGCGGCCGTCCGCGCATCGCCACCTGCGACACGCTGTGGTTCCGCCCGGACAAGTACTACGCCGTGCCGTGGCGCGGCCTCTGGGATATCGAGGACGCAGGACCGACGATGGGACTCGTCATCCACAAGTTCGACATGCTGCTGTTCCTGCTCGGCGACTGGCGCGACGGCACGGCGGTCGCCGCGAGGCAGCTGCGGTCGACGGACACGGAAGACGTGTCGGCAGCCATCGTGCGGTTCGCGGATGGCGCGATCGCCTCGGTCGTGAACTCGGCGCACCCCGGCAGACGAGCCACGTGCGCATCGACTTCGAGAGCGTCACGGTCGAGGTCGAGCACCTCTACGGCTACACCGACGCCGACTGGACGTTCACGCCCGCACCTGGGCACGAAGAGCTGACGGTGACGTGGGACGCTCGCCTGCGCACCGACCACTCGAGCGGACACCTCGATCAGATCATCCGTATCGTCGACGCGCTGCGGGATGGTGCGGAGCCGGTCGTGACCGCGCGCGAGATGTGCCGCTGGAGTTCGCCGGCGCCGTCTACGCGGCGGCGTTCGAGGGCCATCCGGTCGCCGCCGCTAGCCCGTTCTTCACCTGCATGAGCGGCGAACGGGTGCCCTGGTCCGCCGTCAAGGCCACCGCCTGACGCTGCGCCTCCGCTCCCGCACTGCGCGTCCGCTCCCGCACTGCGCGTGGTACGTGCTGTCTGCGAGCGGCGGCGCTGTGTGCGCGCGCTGGTGCTGTGTGGTGGCGGGATGGTTGGGGTCTGGCGGTGCGCACTGCGGCTCTGCTCCCGCACTGCTCTTCGGCTCTCAGACTGCGTGCCCGCTCCCGGACGGACTGCGCGTGGTACGTGCTGTCTGCGAGCGGCGGTGCTGTGTGCGAGCGCTGGTGCTGTTCGGCGAGGCTCAGAGCTTGTCGAGGAACGAGAGGTAGTCGTTGCGCATCCTGCCCTCGGGGTCGTACCGCCGGGCGAGGGCGGCGAAGTCGGATGCCCGCGGCCAGGCGGCGGCGATCGCCTCAGGATCGAGACGCGTGAGCTTGCCCCAGTGCGGGCGGGCGCCGAGCGGTGCGAGCGCCTCCTCCAGCTGTGCGACGACGGCCTCGACCTCGGCCTGCCGCGGTTGCCAGGTGAAGTGGATGCCGACCGCGTCGTGCCCGCAGGCTGGACTCAGCCACAGCTCGTCCGCGCGCATCGAGCGCACCTCGGTCACCATGATGAGGGGCGCGATCTGCTCGGCGAAGCCGCGCACGATGCGCAGCGCGTCTGCGGCGCGCGCCCGTGGCACGAGCAGCTCCGACTGCAGCTCGGCCCCGTTCGACGGGGTGTGACTCAGCTGGAAGTGCGGAAGTCGGTCGAGCCAGGCGCCTGGCGTTCCACCCTGGACGGTCGTGGCATCCGGCGACACATCCGCCAGCATGTGCACCTTGCCCGCGGCCTCGGTGATGCCGCCCGGCAACTGCGGAGCCTCGTCGCCGCGCGCCTTCGTCCACACCTGGTCGACGACATCCGGGTCATGCCAGCGCAAGAACATGCTCACGCTGTAGGCCGCGCCCATCACGGCATCGAACTCGTCGAGCGCCACCTCGAGCGGCAGGTTCTCGTACACGCGCTGGCGGATGTCGAAGGTCGGCTCGATGTCGAGGGTCACCTCGGTGGTCACGCCGAGCACGCCGAGCGAGACCACGGCGCCGCTGAACTCGACATCGTCGCGCTTCAGTCGCACGATCTCGCCCGCCGGGGTGACGATCTCAAGCGCCGCGACCGCAGACGAGAGCGTGCCGATGGTGTCGCCAGAGCCGTGCGTGCCCGTGGCGATCGCCCCGCCGATCGAGATGTGCGGAAGTGAGGCGAGGTTCGCGAGCGCCCACCCTTCTGCCTGCAGCGCGGGGGCGAGGTCGCCGTACCGCATGCCGGCGCCGACCGTCACGGTACGGGCATCCGCATCGATGCGCGGCGGCGAGGTGAGGCGCGCAGTCGACAGCAGCGTGCCATCCGTGTCGGCGATCAGAGTGAAGGAGTGCCCGCTGCCGAGCGGCCTCACGTGATCCGCGCTTGCGAGCACGTCGGCCACCTCCCCAGCGGTCGACGGTGTCACCACCTCGTGTGCGCGGAAGGTCACATTGCCCGCCCAGTTGGTCGTCATCCTGTCTCCGCTTCGAAGGTGCATCCCCAGCATGCGGCAAGAACGCAGCACCCGACAACCGGCGCGCGTAGGCTGGGAGAAGGATCACGAATTCATCACGACGAAGGTGGGGACGGCGCGTGAGGTCACACTCGGTGCTCTATGTCGATGCGGGTTATCTGATCGCTGCGGCGGCCACCAGACTGACGGGAACCTCCTTCCGGCGCGGGGTGAAGGTCGACTACGCGGCGCTCGTGGAGGCGCTGATCGCACAGGTCGAGACGAGCGCCAAACTGCCGCTGCTGCGCGTGTACTGGTACGACGCCGCGCGGGGCGGACGCCCCGACCAGGAGCAGGAGCACATCGCGGCGCTGTCACGAGTCAAACTGCGCCTGGGGCGCCTCGGTGTCGAGGGCGAGCAGAAGGGTGTCGACCTGCGCATCGGCCTCGACATGGTCGGGCACGCGCGCAACGGGGCGATCGACGCGATCTATCTGCTCAGCGGCGACGACGATCTGACCGAGGCCGTGGAAGAGGCGCAGGCGCAGGGCGTGCAGGTGACGGTGCTCGCGGTGCCCGGTGCGGCCGGTGCGCCGCACGGGGTGAGCCAGCACCTGCGCCGTGCATCCGATGACCTGGTGCTGCTCGACGGCGAGATTCTGGATGCCACGGTGTCGGCCGTGCGCGCGACGACCGAGGGAGAGGCGCGTGCGGCGCGCGTGCCGAACCCCGCCGACATCGCGAGGCGTCCGGCATCCGTGCCCGTCGCTATGTCAGCGGCGCCGATGCCGGTGCCCGTCGTCGCGGCGCCCTCCCCGGTCTACAGCAGCGGGCTCGGCGCGAAGCCGTTCATCGCGCCCGAGTTCCAGCACGATCCCGAGGAGGTGGAGCGTCGCGTGCGTGAGGTCGTGCAGCGCACCTACGACGCCTGGGCGGCGACGGCGGCACCGAGTCAGGTGGCCGACCTCAAAGCGGGGCGCCCGACCATCCCTCGTGATGTCGATCGCGCGCTGCTCGTCGACCTGTCGGATGCGCTGGGCGACTACTACCTCTCCGACGACGTGCGCGTCATCCTGCGCGCCCAGTTCTGGCAGGTCGTCGACGACGCGTGACCATGGTTCAGCTGAAGGCCGTTCACGGGGACATCACACGGCAGCGCGTCGACGCCGTCGTCAACGCCGCGAGCCGTGCGATGCGCGGCGGAGGCGGAGTGGACGGTGCCATCCACCGGGCAGGCGGTCCCGCGATCCTGCGTGATTGCATCGAACGGTTCCCTCACGGGCTTCCGACGGGAGAAGCGGGCTGGACGACGGCGGGGGAGCTGCCTGCGCGATGGGTGATCCACACCGTCGGTCCGAACTTCGCGGCAGGGTAGCGCGATCGATCGCTGCTGGTGTCGTGCTACCGGCGGGTGCTCGAGGTCGCCGACGAGCTCGGAGCGAGCAGCGTGGCCTTCCCACTGATCAGCGCGGGCATATACGGATGGCCGCGGGGCGACGCGATCGACGCTGCGGTCGAGACGATCCGGTCGTCGCCGACGAGCGTCGCGGAGGTGACCCTCGTCGCCTTCAGCGCTGACGCTCACCGCGAGGTCGTGGCCCGCCTGGAGGAGTGAACCGGGCGGTGAATCGCGATGACGGGGCATGCGTTTCGTCTTCGACCTGTCGCGGACGTCCGGACCCTCGGACGCGAAGGTCGGAGCCGCACTCGCGGGAAACGACGGACTTGACCGATCGGGCGGGGCGACGAGGAAGACGCCGACACACGGTTCGTGTGTTCGAACCAGCCATTCGGCGATCACAAGGCACCCGAGGCTGTGTCCGACCAGCACGGTCGTCCCGTCGACCGCCCGATCGATGGCAGCGACCCAGTCGTCCAGTTCCGGCGTCGACCAGGAGGACGGCGCGATGCGCACCGCCTCCAGGTCGCGCTCCCAGTGGGTCTGCCAGTGCGTCGCGTCCGACCCGTCGATCCCCGGCACCATCACGAGCACGATCACGCCCTCCCTCGTGCGCCGAGCACGGCGTGGCTCTCACACATCGTGCCCCGTCGCACCCCGCGTTCGCGCGCAGGACAGCGACATCGTCTGGGATCCGTCCCTTCATGACAGACCAGGGATCACATGCCGAGCAGCCGCCGCATTCCCGTCAGCGCGTGCTCGGCGGCCTGTCCATCCGAGTGCAGCAGGCGTGCGGGGGTGATGAATGCGGCGAGCGACTCCAGACCGAAGACGGTCGCCTCGACATCGGTGCTGGCCGGGAGCTCGCCCTCCTCGACGGCGTGGCGGAGGTCGAATCGGAGGGTGCGGCGCCACTCCTCCCTGCCCTCGCGCAGACGGTCGTGGATGGCGCCCGTGCGAGCGTCATAGTCGTAGGTGGCCTGCGTGATGAGACAGCCGCCGGGGTAACCGGGGTCGCAGGCGTAGTCAACCCACGCTTCGCACACCGCGAGCAGCCGCCGCAGCCCCCGCGGCTCCGCCCTGCTCGGCACCCACACCGCGTCGCGGAACCGTTCGAGCACCGTCTCGATCGTCTCGAGCTGCAGCTCCTCCCTGGTGCGGAACTGCCCGATCACGCCCGACTTGCTCATCGCCAGAGCCTCGGCGAGGCGCCCGATCGTGATCGATTCGAAGCCTTCGAGCGATGCGAGCTCGGATGCGGACTGAAGCACGCGCGCGCGGGTCGCGCGGGCTGCCTCGACGGATGCTCGCCCTGCCATGACCCGATTATAGCGGTCGATCGTTCGCTATTGATTAGCGAACGGTCGTGCGCTATACCTGAGACATGGACCACAACCCGCGGGCGACCACACGTTCCGCCGAAGCAGCCGACATCTTCTGCGTCGACCCCGCGATCGCCACCGAGCGCCTGCGCACTGTCCCCTGGCGACGACTCGCCATCCTCGGCGACAGCGTCACCGCCGGCGTGCACGAGCCGACGCCCGGCTATGAGGACCGCTCCTTCTCCGATCGGCTCGTGGACGCGCTCGCCGAGACGCACCCCGGCTTCGAATCGGTGAACCTCGCGCGTCCGGGGCTCGAGATCGCGCAGATCCGGCACGAGCAGCTGCTTCCTGCGCTGGTGTTCGAACCGGACGCCGTACTCGTGAGCGCGGGTGCGAATGACGCCTTTCATGCGTCGTTCCACCCGTCGGTTCTGGAGGCGGAGCTCGAAGGACTGCTCGGTCCGTTCGCCGAGCGAGGGATCAGCATCGTCACCATCGGCCTGTTCGACCTGGCGCGTTCGGGCCTCGTGCCCGAGCAGCACGTCTCGAGCATGGCGCGACGATGGGACGAACTCGACAGGGTCACCTCCCGGGTGTGCCGAAGACTCGGCGGGGTCCACGCCGACGGACATCACCACCCGCTCGCCTCGGATCCCTCGATCTTCTCGTCGGATCGGATCCATGCCAACGCGCGTGGTCACGCCGTCGCCTTCGCCACCATCGTGGACGCGGTGACCGGGGCGTGACCGAGCAGAGGGCACCCACGATTCCGATCGAGGCCAGGGTCGTCACGAGTGCGCGGGCCCGACGTCCGCGACGAGTCGCGGCGAGCACGACGAGCCATCCGGTGAGCGCGATCGCGGTGCGGTCGGCGGCGGATGTCATCTGCCCTCCCGCGCTGCGTCCAGCCGTCGTCATCCTGCGCGCGATGCTTGCGTCGAAGGGCACGAGCGTGCTGCGCAACGTCGCGATCATCGAGCGCGGCTACGAGCAGCTGTGGGGCAGGCTCAACTCGCTGGGCGCCTCGATCGAACTCTTCCGTGACTGACGCGCTACGTCGCGAAAGGGTTCACTGCGGCGACACCGCCGTAGTCTTGACTGGCGTTCAGATCTTCGCTGAGCACCTGTTTGCAGCCCGATGCCCGTGCAGCTGCAATGATCTGCGCATCCCAGAAGCACAGCTGAAAGCGTCGTTGAATGTCGAGTGCGGCACGGAAGATCGCATGCGTCACGGACTGTACGGGGAACACCGCAAGCGTGTCGAGAAACGCGATCGCCGTGTCTCGCGACAGCGGGTTCTGACGGGATGGCCGTGTCGCCTGCACGAAGAACTCCGCGAACACCTGCGTTGAGAAAGCCAGGTCGTTCTGTCGCAGGAGGTCGAGCGCGCACTGCTTCTTCTGCAGTTCGGTGGGGTCGTCCGAAACGACGTAGAGCAGCACGTTGGTGTCAACGAAGCGCGGCACGCTCGTGCACCTCGTCCCGGCTCAGGCGATCCGTGGCGCTGAATCCCTTGATGCTCGCGACGATCTCATCGCGCTTTCGGGCCGCCTCTTCGAGTTCGAGGTCGCGATCAGCCGCTGTCCAAAGGAAGTCGATGACCATCCGGCTGACGGACGTGCCGTTCTCTGCCGCATGCACGCGCGCACGCTGGTAGACATCGTCTGGCACCGAGACCGTGATGTTCTTCACAGTTTCACAGTATCACAGTTACTGTGATGAATCACGGACGCGCAGCGGCGCTGGCGGGAGGCCTCGTAGAGGGTCACGGTGGCCGCGCTCGCGGCGTTGAGCGAGCTCGCGGCGCCCCCGATCGGAATGCGCGCGATGAGGTCGCAGCTCTCGCGCCATCCGGCGCTCATGCCGTTCGTCTCGTTGCCGGTCACCAGCAGTACGGGACCCGTCAGGTCGATGTCATCGATGTCGGCATCGCCGTGCTCGTCGGTGCCGATGATGGTGACCGGATGGTCGGATGCACGCACCCAGTCGACCACGGGACGATGGGATGCGGCGCGCACGGTCGGCACCGCGAACAGCGAACCGGTCGATGCGCGCACCGCCTTGGGGTCGTACGGGTCGGCACTGTGCCCAGAGGTGATGAGCCCGCACCCGCCGAAGGCGTCGAGCGAGCGCACCATCGTGCCGATGTTGCCCGGCATGGATGGCCGGTCGAACACCATCCCGAGGAAGTCCGGACCGACCCTAATGCGCGCAAGCTCGTCGGTCGGCAGCGCGACGGCCGCGACCAGTTCAGGCGCATCCTGCTGCTTGTCGCTCAGCTGGCACAGCAGCTCGGGCGACATGGCGACGAGCTCGGCGTCGGTGTCGCGCAGAACGCCGGATGCCCACCCGGACAGCGTCCGCTCGGCGTCGTACAGCAGCGCGCGGATGTGCCATCCGTGCTCGATCGCGAGGGTGATCGGGCGCACACCGTGCACCAGGAACTCACCCTGTCGCTGCCGCTTGTTGCGGTTCGTCAGCAGCGCCTCCCACTGCTGAAACCGTGCGTTGGGCCGCGAGATGCGCGTTGTCATGCGAGCACCTCGAGGAGAGGTCGTGGGTCGGGCGCATCTTCTGGCGCGTGGATGGCGATGGCGTCGGCGCCCGCCTCACGCAGCGCATCGAGACGGTCGGCGGCGCGCGAGGCGAGGCCATCCTGACGCGGGTCGATCTCGGTGAACACGCGGATGACCGTGCGACCGGGGCGTCCGGATGCTTCACGTCCTTCGTCGATGATGCCGCGCGCGGCGCGTACGGTCGCGAGGTCATCCGCCCGATCGAGCAGCACGCTGTCGCCGAACTCGCCTGCCAGACGCAGGGTCTTCTCACGGCGGGCGCCGATCGAGATCTCGGGCACGATGGCCGGCGGCCAGTCCAGGGCGACTCGATCGAGCTTCACATAGTGTCCGGAGACATCGACCGTCTCACCCTCCAGCAGGGCGCGCACGGCGGTGAGGTATTCGCGCAGCAGGGTCAGGCGCGAGGATACTCGGGCGCCGACTTGACCCATCCAATCGAGCACGCCGTGCCCGAAGCCCGCGATGAATCGGCCGGGGGCGAGCCGGGCGAGGGTGGCGACCTCCATCGCGGCGAGCGCAGGGTTGCGCAGTGGTACGGGCAGCAGGCCGATGCCGACCCGCAGATTCTGCGTGGCGACGAGCGCCGCCGCCGAGGTTGTGAGACCGCCCTCTCGGAAGCAGTCCTCCCACAGCCACAGCTCGCCGACGCCCGCCTGCTCGGCTGCGCGAGCGACGTCGAGAAGCTCTTCTGGCGGAGACTGCGGTCGGAACACGATGCCGGTCGAGTACGCCGTCGTCGGTGAATCGCTCATGCCATCCATCGTGCCAGTGACCGCTGATACTCGGGAGGGTGACATCGGAGCCGATGATGTATAACTCGACGTGTATCTCCGATGGGGGGAGTGAAAACGCCGGAGAAGTCGAGAACGACGGCATTTTCACCAACGTCGGAGGGGTCGCTTAGCCTGGGAGCGACATGGAACTCGATGATCTCGACCGCCTCTACCAGCGGCATCCGGCCTGGCGACTGCTCCGTGCGAGGAACGCCCCGCTCGTGCTGTCCTTCCTCGGCGCGCACTTCGTCGAAACGGGCCGAGGGGCGACGCCGGCGGGCGAGCTCATCCTCGCCCTCGACGATCATCTCTACGCCATCCATCGCACCGATCCCGAACGGTATCCGTCGGATGCGGCGGACTACCTCGAGGATTGGGCGTCGCCGGAATCTGCCTGGCTGCGCCGGTTCTATCCGCACGATTCGGACGAGGTGCACTACGAATCGACCCCCGCGCTCGAACGGGCGTATCGATTCGCCGAGTCCCTGCAGACACGCGCCTTCGTCGGCACCGAGTCGCGTCTCGGCATCCTCGTCGACCTGCTGCGGCAGATGGTGCACGAGTCCCAGGAGGATCCGCAGGCTCGCATCGAGGAACTGCAGCGCCAGCGCGACGAGATCGACCGCCAGCTCGACGATGCCAGGCAGGGGCGCTTCGCGGTGATGGGCGAGACGGCGC
This sequence comes from Microbacterium sp., assembly GCA_047607025.1. GTDB lineage: Bacteria > Actinomycetota > Actinomycetes > Actinomycetales > Microbacteriaceae > Microbacterium. The sequence goes on along the minus strand of JASGDS010000125.1, from coordinate 7,822 downwards.
TGCGCGAGCGCTATCAGCAGTTCTCGACCACGGCTCGCGAGCTGCTCAGTGACTTCCGCGAGGTGGAGGAGAATCTGAGAGGGCTCGATCGCTCCGCGCGCGAGAAGATCGCCTCGTGGGATGGCGGTAAGGGCGAGCTGCTCGCCGACCTCGTCGGCAGCCGCACCGACATCTCCGCCTCCGACCAGGGGCGTAGCTTTCAGGCGTTCTACGACTTCCTCCTCTCCGAGGGGCGGCAGGATGAGCTGGCCGACCTGCTCGACGAAGTGCAGCTGATGCCGCAGATTGCAGCCGATCGGCGGCTGCGCACCGTGCACCACGACTGGGCCGAGGCCGCGGAACGCACGCAGCAGACCGTGCGAAACCTGTCCGAGCAGCTGCGCCGATTCCTCGAAGACCAGGTGTGGGTCGAGAACCGGCGAGTGCTCGATCTCGTGCGCTCGGTGGAGGCGGCGGCCATCGGGGTGCGTGAGGATCCACCGAAGGGCACCGATATCGGTCTCGTCGTCGATGAGCCAGGCATCGTGATGAGCCTGCCGTTCGAGCGACCTCTGTATGACCCACAGCCAGAGGTGCGCGTCGACAGCGCGATCTCGCCGGCGGAGGCCGCCGAACTCGAACTTGGGTCGCTTCTCTCGCAGCGCTACATCGATACGGCGCGCCTGGCCGACAACATCCGTGCCGTCGTGCCGCCGCGATCGACTGCTCGACTCGATGACATCGTCGCGCTTTACCCGATCGAAGAGGGCATCGCCGAGGTGCTCGGCTACCTTTCGCTCGACGGTGACGAGATCGGCATCGAGATGGGCGCGGATGAGATGGCGCTCGACTATCGGGATGCCGATGGTCGGGCGAAGAGCGTGCGCATGCCCGAGGTGCAGGTGGTGAGGCGATGAGAACAGCTGAAGAGCAGGAGACCGCGGCGGCCATCCTGACGCTCATGCGTGAGGTGGTCTATCGCGATTCGCCCGCGCAGGAGCGTGTGTGGGAGACCCTGCAGCGGCAGCGTGCGGCCGTCGCCGACCATTTCCGCGCGATCGGCATCGACCTGGTGGTCGATGAGGCGGAGGGCTATGCCTTTCTGCGCACCCGTGAGCCCGAGGATGGCGAAGATCCGCTGCCTCGGCTGGTGCGGCGCCGCAGTCTCACCTACAACGTGAGCCTCCTGCTCGTGCTGCTGCGCAAGCGCATGATCGAATTCGAGTCATCAGGTGCGGATGGCAGGCTCGTGCTGACGCGGGATCAGATCGTCGAGCTGCTTCGAACCTTTCAGGCGTCGTCGAGCAATGAGGCGCGGCTGGTCGATCAGGCGGATCGCACGATCTCGCAGGTGGCGGAGCTCGGTTTCCTGCGCGAGCTGCGCAAGGGCTCCGGCGAGTGGGAGGTGCGGCGCATTCTGAAAGCGTACGTCGATGCACAGACGCTCGGCGATTTCGCGAGCCGACTGGAGATCTACGCCGGACGGGGGACAGAAGATGAGTGACGCCCTGTTCTCGGCGCTCGAGGTGGAGGCGCCGAGTGCCGACCTCACCGGGTACCGGCTCGATCGCATCGAGGTGTACAACTGGGGCACGTTCGACAAGCAGGTGTGGACGGTCTCTCCCCAGGGGCAGACGTCACTTCTGACAGGTGATATCGGCAGTGGCAAGTCGACGCTCGTCGACGCGATCACCACGCTGCTGCTGCCGGCGCACCGCATCGCCTATAACAAGGCGGCAGGGGCCGACGCTAAGGAGCGCACGCTGCGCAGCTACGTCGAGGGCCACTACAAGTCGGAACGGAACGAAGTGACGGGTGCCTCACGTCCCGTGGGGCTGCGAGGGCGCAACGCCTACTCGGTTATCCTCGGAGTGTTCGCCAACGCCGGGTACGGCGAGCAGGTCAGCCTCGCGCAGGTGTTCCATCAGCGCGATCAATCGGGCCAGCCATCCCGATTCTTCGTCACGGCGTCGACTGCGCTGTCGATCGATCCCGACTTCTCCGACTTCGGCAGCGAGCTGAAGACCCTGCGCGCGAGGCTGCGCAGCCAGGGCGCCGATATCGACAGCACCTTTCCCGAGTATCACCGTCGCGTGCGGCGCCTGCTCGGCATTCGGTCGGAGCAGGCGATGGAGCTGTTCCACCAGACGGTGTCGATGAAGTCGGTCGGCAACCTCAACGACTTCGTGCGTGATCACATGCTCGAACCCGTCGCCGCCGACGCGAAGGTGCGGGCGATCGTCGACCATTACGAGAACCTGGTGCGTGCGCACGAGGCGGTGAAGACGGCGACAGAACAACTCGCGCTGCTCGCACCCCTCATGCAGACGGCCGAGCGGTATGACGAGGCCCTCGCGCGCAACGCCAGGAGCATCAGGGCGCGCACCGCTGTCGTGCCCTTCATCGCCGAGCGGCTGCGTGAACTCATCGCTGCCGAGGTGACCGCTGTGCAGGCCGAGCAGGATGCCCTGGAGCGGCGGCTGGAGGAACTGACGTCCGCGCGCGAACGGCTCGAACCCGAGCGTGACAGGCTGAAGCTCGAGCGAGCAGGAGTCGGCGGAGACCGGCTGCGCGAACTCGATCTGACCATCCCGCAGGCTCGCGACGAGCGCGACGACAGGGTCGATCGACGCAGGCAGTATGCCAAGCATCTTGTGGCGCTGGGGCTGGAGGAGGCCCGCAGCGAGCAGGAATTCCTTGAACGGGCGGAGACGGCCCAGGGGATGCGCCGTCACTTGGACGCACGCAAACTGAGCATTCGTGAGGCTCGTGACCCGCTGCACGACCGCAAGTCGGCGACGCGCGCGACCAGGGATGCCATCGAGCGCGAGCTGCGCAGCCTCGACGGTCGCCGCAACAGCCTGCCGCACGAGCTGGATGAGGTGCGCAGGCGCCTGTGCGGCGAGCTCGGGCTCGACGAGAGTGAGCTGCCCTTCGTTGCCGAACTGATCGACGTTCGCGGCGACGCCGCTGAGTGGCGCGGCGCGGCCGAGCGCGCGCTGCGCGGCCTCGCGCTGACGCTGCTCGTGCCGCAGCGGCACTATGTCGCGGTCACCGACTGGGTGAACGGAAACCAACTCGGCGCACGGCTCGTCTATCTGCGGGTCGCAGAGCGACGCGTGCGCACGGTCGCTGCCGAGCGATCGGGCGGGCGGATGCTCGCCGACATCATCGAGGTGGAGCCGAGCGAGTTCGCCGACTTCGTCGCCGCAGAGCTGCGGCACCGCGCCGATCACGTGCTGGCTGCGTCTGCCGCAGAGCTTCGGAACGCGGACCGGGCAGTGACCCGCGAGGGCCTCATCCGCGATCGCGACAGACACGAGAAGGACGACCGCAGGCGGGCATCCGACCCGCGCTTCTGGGTCATGGGGCGCGGCAGCGCGGAAAAGGTCGCGGCGCTGACCGTGGAGCGGGACGAGCTCGCCCGGGTGCTGGCAGAGGTCGAAGCCTCTCTCGACCGGCTCGACGCAGACGATGCTGCGCTGGCATCCGAAACGGCCGCTCTTGTCGCGCTGGCCGACTACAACTCGTGGGCACGGCTTGACGTGAATGCCGCGTTCGCCAGGCTCGAAGAGCTCGAGCAGGAGCACGCCGCACTCGTCGCCGGTTCGTCCAGGCTCGTCGACATCGACCGGCAGCTGGAGGAGCTCGCGGAGCGCGATGCGGCGCTCGCTGCCGAGATGACGCAGGCGCATCAGCGTATCGGCTCGGTCGGCGAGCGGCTCGCGGGGCTGCAGCGCCGTGCGGCGCAGGTCGAAACCGATCTGTCGCTGTTCGACGAGGGGATGCTCGCCGAGGCGCGTGAACACTACCCGCTGCTGCTCGAGCGGACGACACGGGCATCCGCTCGCACGATCGAAGACTGCGACGCGCTGCGCGAGGCGCTGATCTCGCAGCTCACGAATCAGATCGAGCAGACGCAGCGCGAGATCAACGGCTTCACGACGGGTGCGCAGGCGCAGATGGAGGGCATCCTGCGCAGGTGGCCCGAACTGCGGGCAGAGATGGATGCCCAGATCGCATCGATCGGCGACTATCGGGTGATGCATGAGCGGGTCGAGCGCGACGACCTGCCCCGGTTCGAATTGGAATTCAGACACCAGCTGAAGACCAACGCCGTGAAAGAGCTTGCGTCTTTCAACGCGTGGCTCAGGCGCCAGGCCGACGAGATCCGTGGCCGCGTCGACACGATCAACGAGGCGCTCGGGGCGATCGACTACAACCCAGGGCGCGTCATCGTGCTGATCGCCGAGCCGACGATCAACCAGGATGTCCGCCAGTTCCGCAGCGATTTGCGCGACGCGACCGCCGATGCGCTCACCGATGACAGCGATGCCGCAGCCGAAGCGCGCTTCGCGCAGGTGCGGGCACTCATCGAACGCTTCAAGGGGCGCGAAGGGCACGCGGACAGCGACCGCAACTGGACGCGCAGGGTGACGGACGTGCGCAACTGGTTCACCTTCGCCGCGAGCGAGCAGAGCAGAGACACGGGGGAGGAGTTCGAGCACTACACCGACTCCGACGGCAAGTCGGGTGGTCAGAAGGAGAAGCTCGCGTACACCATCCTCGCCGCCTCGCTCGCCTACCAGTTCGGGCTCGAGTGGGGCGTGACGAAGTCGCGAGACTTCCGCTTCGCGGTGATCGACGAGGCGTTCGGGCGTGGGTCCGATGCCTCCACGACCTACGCCCTTGAGCTGTTCGCGAAACTGGGACTACAGCTGCTCATCGTCACGCCACTGCAGAAGGTGCACGTCATCGAGCCGTATGTCAGTGCGATCGGCTTCGTGGACAACCCGACCGGGGCAGCATCCAGGGTGCACACCCTGACGATCGAGGAGTTCCGTGAGCGACAGGCAAGGGCGTGAGCGACCCGTCGCGGTGGACGGACGCGGCGGGCATCGCATCCGCGGCGCGGCGTCGGTGGAATGACGGCACTCTCCTGCGCGCGTTCGTCGCAGGCGACCCGTTTCCTCGCATCGAAGTGCCGCTGCGAGGGCCATCCGCCGCCGACTTGGGCGATCACTTCGACGCAGCGCGGGCATGGGCCGAGGGCGTGCGCGCCGGACGCGGGTACAGCGTTGTCGAAGGGCGGATCGGTGGACGGCTCGCCGGGGCGACGGATGTGCCCGTACGTGCGGTCGTCGACTCGTATCAACAGGCGTGGGAACTGCTGCGCGTGCGAGGGCAGGCGGAAGCCTTTGCGGCGCTGGTCTCGGTCGAAGATGAGGCCCTTGCGAACTGGGCATTGGCGCACCCGCTGCAGGCGCTTGAGCTGGAGGGTGACTGGTCGGCGCTTCGCGCCGCGCACGCGTGGCTGCGCGAGAATCGGGGCAGTGGTCTTCATCTGCGGCAGGTGGATGCGCCGGGGGTCGACACGAAGTTCATCGAACGTCATCGTCGGGTGCTGGCCGTGCTTCTCGACGTCTCGGCGTCGAGTCTGGCGAGCGATCTCGGGCTGGCGATCAAGCCGTCCTTCGTGCGTCTGAGATTCGACGAAGCGCTGTTCGGCATGCCATCGGCCCTGCATGAGGGCATGTTCAGGGTCGACGAGGTGAACGCGGTGCAGGGATCGCCCGCGCGTGCGCTGATCGTCGAGAACGAGGTCACCTACCTGAGCGTTCCGGTGCCGACTGGAGGCGTCGTGATCTGGGGCAGGGGCTACGGCGCGGATGAGCGGGCCGCGCTGTCCTGGCTGGCTGACGTGCCCACCGACTACTGGGGTGACCTCGACACGCACGGCTTCGCCATCCTGAATCAGGTGCGCCGCGTGCTGCCGCAGACGCGTTCGCTGCTCATGGACCGAGAGACGCTGCTCGCGCACGAAGACCGCTGGGGCAGCGAGCCCAAGCCGACGAACGCCGCCCTTCGGCACCTCACCGCCACCGAGCACGCGCTTTACTCCGACCTCGTCACCGACCGCTACGGCACCGCCATCCGTCTCGAACAGGAACGCATCGACTGGGCGTGGGCGCTCGCGCGCCTGTGACTGTGTGGAGGGGCTGACGGGAATCGAACCCGCGCTGTCTGCTTGGGAAGATGATTCCTCCCCCAGACTCGCCCCGCATGATTCCAACGATCACCAGATGAGGAGGCAAAACTAGGCCGCATCCTGTAGCACCCTCGTGCACCCTCGTGCCAACCCTTCTGGCACGCGGCTGGCACACCCCCCACCCTCCGCCTTCCGTCGGAGCGCGCAGGGGAGCAAGGTAATTCGCCTCCGCATCCTGGCGCGGTTGGGAGGATCGGGGCATGCGGGAGCGGTTGAGTGGTAGTGAGGTGCGCGATCTTCTGGCGGTCGCGGGCGTCTGGTCGGTCGATGAACTTGTCGACTTGCTCAGGGTGTGGCTCCAGGAGCCGCAGGAGCCCGCCTGAGCGACTTTCAGGCCGCTGGTGGGGCGATGGAGGGGTGCGCAGTTTCTGGAGCCGGAAACAGGCGATAAATGCATGCCCGGTATGCAATTACTGCTAGCATCGAACTATGGAAGAGGGCAAGCCAGTGGCAACCGAGCCGGTACCCCTGCGACCTGTAGGCAAGCTCGTGAAGCGGACGACCGCGGACGGTATGCGCAAGGCGTCGTCGGCATGGCAGTTGCGGGTCGCGGGTCGGTCATGGGAAGACATCGCCAGGGAGGTCGGATTCTCGGACGCCCCACATGCTCATCGAGCGGTGCGGAACTTTTTTGGCAGTGTTCCGCAGCCTGCCCGTGAGGAGCTTCGAGAACTCGCCCGCGCTCGTGGCGAGGTCGTTTTCAGGCAGGCTCTAGAAGACGTTCTCGATCAGCGGCCGGGTGCTGTGCGTGCTGCTGTGGCTGTGCTTCAGCGGCAGGCTGCCCTGGATGGGCTGGACGAGCCGACGCGCGCCCATGTGCGAGTCAGTCAGGAGCACCTCGATGAGCTGCTGCTCGAGGCGCTGGAGGCGACCGGCGCCACGCCTGTCGAGGTGGATATTTGGGCGGATGAGCCCTGACGGTTTCTGAGCGTCTGAACTTGTGGATAGTGGAGCGCTCAGGATGATGAAGACCCCCCTGGTTCGTCGCCGAGGGGGGTCTTCTGTTTCACCATGCAGTCAGGGCTGCCTCCTGCTCCTCGGCGGCTCGCTGCTGCGCGATGCGTTCGTCACGCTTGCGCTCGTATTCGTCTCGCAGCTCGTCGGGGGCGAGGCTGGGCGATCGCGTCCAGGTCTCATCGATCCAGTCAGCGAGGCGGGGCGAGTATGCCCATACGGTCGACTGCGGGTCACTGGTGACCTCTGCGGCGAGCCGGAAATCGTCGCACTCCCAGCCCGGACCGTTTGCATAACCGGTGGCAAGTTCGGCCCCGAGGGCTCGCAGCCGGTTGAGGCTGGCTGCGCTCCAGCGTTCGCGGTCGTGGCCGAGCCGGATGCTGAGGTGGGCGGCGCAGGCCGAGCAGACCTCTGCGCGCCTGCCTGCGGCCTCGCGGAGCGCCCTGGGTGCTTCCACCCATCCGACGCTCGTATCGATGCCGCAGAAGCCGCAGCCGCCCGCCTGCGAGGCGCTCGGGCGAGTCTGGGCGTAGATCGCCGCGAGCGCATCCTTGAGCGCCTGTCGGTGCGCTTCGGTGACATGCCGCCACGGTTTCCCGGTCGCCTTCTCAATCTCGTCCGTCTTCGCACGTTCGAACACGAACCGAGCAAGAGGTATGGCCCTCGTGTTGAGGCGGTAGATTTCGTCGGCGGTGGGGTCGGCGTCGGGGAGGATGGCCTTCACTGCCTCGCTCCAGGTGAGTCCGTCGCAGTCGCTGCAAATGCGACTCCAGGCGTGCGTGGGCGGGAGCGTGTAGGCGTAAACGACCCGACCCTCCGGGTCGCGCACGGTTGCGTCGG
>JASGDS010000124.1:0-14266 GCA_047607025.1 Microbacterium sp. | reverse complement strand
TCGCGATGGGTCTCGTCTCCGACGAGGTCGACGGCTCCACCCGTTACGCGGCGCTGACCGACATCCTGGGTGCGGAGGACGCGCTCGGCGACATGGACTTCAAGGTCGCGGGTACGAGCGAGTTCGTCACGGCCATCCAGCTCGACACGAAGCTCGACGGCATCCCCTCCGAGGTGCTTGCGGGGGCGCTCACGCAGGCGAAGGATGCGCGTCTGCGCATCCTCGAGGTGCTGAACGCCGCGATCGACACGCCGGATGAGATGGCGGCGACCGCGCCGCGTGTCATCAGCGTGCAGATCCCCGTCGACAAGATCGGCGAGCTGATCGGCCCCAAGGGCAAGACGATCAACTCGATCCAGGACGAGACGGGCGCGCAGATCTCGATCGAGGACGACGGCACCGTGTACATCGGTGCGGTCGACGGTCCGTCGGCCGAGGCCGCTCGTGCCCAGGTCAACGCGATCGCGAACCCGACCAACCCCGAGGTGGGCGAGCAGTTCCTCGGCACCGTGGTGAACCTGCGCGACGGTCTCGGCGCGTTCGTGTCGCTGCTGCCTGGCAAGGATGGTCTGCTGCACATCACCCAGCTGCGCAAGCTGAACGGCGGCAAGCGGGTCGAGAGCGTCGAAGACGTCGTCTCGGTCGGCCAGAAGATCCTGGTGCGCATCTCGAAGATCGACGACCGAGGCAAGCTTTCGCTCGAGATCGTCGACGACGAGTCCGAGGCTCCTGCCGAAGAGGCTGCAGCCGAATAATCCCCTGAGCAGAACGGCCCCGTCGCATTCGCGGCGGGGCCGTTCTCGCCTGCGGCGGCGGCCTGCGATCGGGACAGAATGAACCATGGCCGAATGAACCATGGCCGACCTCGACATCGACGTCCTGCGCGCGACATCCGACATTCTCGGAATCGACGCGCTCCTGAGCGATCGTTCCCCAAATGTATTCCCGCGATACATCATCGTTACACGTCGCGGGGCCGGATGGTGCCATCCATCGGGTTCAATGGGTCGAGGGAGGGAGCATGAGCGATCAGCCGCAGGGCAGCGCACCGGTCATGAGCGCGCCCGCCGATCTCGCCACCCAGCCCATCCGCACTCTCGCACCGCACCCCTCCGCGCCGCTGCCCGAGATCGGTCGTGGCGTCGGCGGGGGAATCCGCCGTCAGATCGGCGCGAGCGACGTCTCGGTCTTTCCGCTCATGATCGGGGGAGCGGAGTTCGGCTGGAACATCGACCGCGCCCAGGGCTTCGCCGTGCTCGATCGCTACGCGGAGCGCGGAGGCAACGCGCTGCACACCGCGGACAGCTTCGGTGCGGGGCGCAGCGAGTTCATCCTCGGTCAGTGGGTCGCGTCACGCCGCGTGCGCGACGACATCGTGTTCGCGGTGCGCGTCGGCGGCCATCCCGACCATCCAGGGCTCGGCTCGACGAACCTGGTGCGCGCGGTCGAGGCGTCGCTGCGGCGCCTCGGAACCGACCGCATCGACCTGCTCTACCTCGACGCGGCATCCGCGTCTGGCCTCGTCGTCGAGGACGTGCTGGCGACGGCCGACTGGCTCGTCGAATCGGGCAAGGTGCGGGCGATCGGCGCGCACGGGATGACGGCGGAGCAGCTCGTCGAAGCGCGTATCCTCTCGTCGGCGGGCTACCCCCGTGTCGAGGCGATCGACGTGCGCTACAACCTGCTCGACCGGGGCGGATTCGAGGGAGATCTGCGGCTCGTCGCCGGTGCGCAGTCGCTGGCCGTCACGCCATCCACCGCGCTGGCACACGGCTATCTCTCCGGCGCGCATCGTTCGCGCTCCCAGGCGGCGGAGTCGACGCGCGGTGCGCAGCTGGCGTCGATGATGAACCGTCGGGGGCAGAAGGCGCTGAAGATCCTCGACCAGGTGGCGTCCGATCTCGGGCAGCCGCCCGCGGCCGTCGCGATCGCCTGGCTGCTCTCGCAGCGTGAGGTCACCGCCCCCATCGTGAACGCCGTGACGCCCGCCCATGTCGACGAGCTGGTCGCCGGCGTCGGGGTGCATCTCGGTCGTGCGCATCGCGCCGCCCTGGCCTCCGCCTGACCGCGCCAGCGCGGCCAGCGGGTGACATAGGCTGGAGTCATCCCCGACCGCGCTCTCGCGCGCACGGGGACGGACATGCACAATGGCGCGGAGGTGAGCTGAACGGTGGCGCATTACATCTATCTGGTGCGACACGGTGAGCAGCAGGATGCCGAGCACGGCATGGAGGACGGGCCGCTGTCTGCACGCGGCGTGCGCCAGGCGCAGCTGCTGGCCGATCGGCTCTCCGGCGTTCCCTTCACCTCGGCGCGGCACTCACCGCTCGTGCGGGCATCCGAGACCGCGCGCATCTTCGCCGAGCGGCTGCCCGCGCTCGACCCGCAGCCGCACGCCCTGCTGTTCGACTGTGTGCCGACCGGCATGACGGAGGACACTCCGGCCGTCTTCGAGCCGTTCTTCGGCGGCGTCACCGAAGAGCAGATCGAGGCGGGCTCGGCCCAGATGGCCGATGCGGCGAACGAGTTCCTCGTGCGCAAGAACGGCGAGGTGCACGAGCTGCTCATCACCCACAACTTCGTGATCGCCTCGCTCGTGTGCGAGGTGCTCGGCGCACCCGCCTGGCGATGGATGACGCTGAATCAGGCGAACTGCGGGCTGACGATCATCTCGCAGCGGCAGGGCAGGCCGTGGACCCTCATCGCCCACAACGACCTCGCCCACCTGCCGTTCGAGCTGCGCACCGGCGTGCCGGACATCGCCCCGGTGTGACGCGCTACAGCGCCTTGCCGTACCAGCGGGTGGCGTTGGGGTTCTCGTTGTAGCGGTCGATCGCGGTGAAGCCCTCGACCGCGTAGAGGGCGGCCGCGGCGGCCAGCGTGTGATGGGTGTCGAGCACGAGCTCCTGCGCGCCCCATTCGCGAGCTCTCCGCTCCAGTTCGCGCAGGATGGCGCGCCCCGCGCCCATGCCGCGGGCGGCGGGTCTCGTGAACAGATGCTTCACCTCGTAACGTGCGCCGTGCGGGCCATCCGGCACCCGACGGATGCCGCCGATCGTGATGTCGCCTCGCTCGGCATCCGACCCGACCAGCAGCACGCCCGCGGGCGCGACGAAGATCTCGGGGGAGGGCATGGCCGTTCGGTACTGGCCGGGAAACGCCTCCGCGCGCATCGCGAAGTACTCCTCGAGCAGCGCGTGGGCCGAGGGCTCTGCGGGGGAGACGGCACGGAACGACAGCACCCCTCCAGCCTAGGATGGAAGGCATGACAACGCGCGTGGCGGTCGCAGGCGGCCGAGGCAGGCTGGGGCGCATCATCGTCGACGTCGCAACGGCCCTCGAGGGCTTCGAGGTGGTCGCGGTGCTCGACTCATCGAGCGACCTGTCCGAGCTGGATGGCGCCGACCTGGTCGTCGACGCGACGCACCCGGCCGCGAGCAGCGACATCGTGCGCGCCGCCATCGAGCGCGGGCAGCAGCTGCTCGTGGGCACGAGCGGGTGGTCGGCCCAGCGCATCGCACCGCTGCGCTCGGCGCTCGCGGACGCGGGCACGGGCGCCGTCTTCGTGCCGAACTTCGCGCTCGGCTCCGTCGTCGGCACCGCGCTCGCGGCGGCGGCCGCGCCGCTGTTCGACTCCGTCGAGATCATCGAGGCGCACCACGCGGGCAAGGTCGATTCGCCCAGCGGCACCGCCGTGCGCACCGCGGAGGTGATCGGCGCCGCTCGCAGCACGCCCGTGGAAGCCCCGCACGTCGACCAGCGGGCACGCGGACAGCAGGTCTCGAGCGTGCCCATCCACTCGCTGCGTCGGCCGGGCGTCGTCGCCAAGCAGGAGGTCATCCTGTCCGGCCCGGGCGAGAGCCTGTCGATCGTGCACGACACCGTCGATTCCGCCGCCGCGTATGCGCCCGGCATCAGGCTCGCGCTGCAGGGCGCCGTCTCAGCGATCGGCGTCGTCGTCGGGCTCGAGAGCTTCATCGACATCGGCCTTCGCCTGCCGCAGGACCGCGCGCCGAAGGTCGTTGCGGGCGAGCCGGGTGGCCAGGCGGCGCAGGTGACCAGCGCATGAGTCGCAAGCTCGCCGTCATCGGCCTGTCGGCCATCCTGCTGCTGTACATCATCGTGGTCGGCACGCGCGCCGTCGCGCTCGTCGGCGCCGGTCTCGACACCCACCAGCCCGTCGCGGTCGTGATGGGCATCGGCATGATCCTGTTCCCGGTGATCGCCGCGTGGGCGCTCGGGCGCGAACTGGTGTTCGGCGTGCAGGCCGAGCGCCTGGCCAAGCGGCTCGAGGTCGAGGGCGGGCTCCCCACCGAGCAGGTGACGACCTCGGCATCCGGGCGCATCTCGCGGGCGGATGGCGAGCGCCTGTTCCCGACCTACCGTGCCGAGGTCGAGCAGAACGAGAGCGACTGGCGCGCCTGGTACCGCGTCTCGCTCGCGTATTCTGCGGCAGGCGACAGCCGCCGCGCCCGCGCCGCCGTGCGCGAGGCCATCCGCCTGGAGAAGACCGCCCGCTGACCCTCGCCTCTCCGCGGGGGCGTCATAAAGCGACGCATTCGGGCGGCGGATGACGCTGCGACGTAGCGTGGCGACATGTCACCCGGATGGGCGCTGGGCGCCCTCGTGCTGCTGGTCGCGCTCGCGACGGTGATCGGCGTGCTGCTGAAGAAGCGGGATGGTCGCTCGAAAGCGGTGACGACGCACGGCGCCATCCTGCCCGAGGACCTCGCACTGCCCGCAGACGCGTTCGGGGACCGCGCGACGCTCGTGCAGTTCTCCACGGTGATGTGCGCGAAGTGCCCCGCGACGAGGCGCCTGCTCGTCGAGGAGGCCTCACGTCGTGAGGGCGTGGTGCACGTCGACGTCGACCTCACGCACCGCGCCGATCTCGCGACCCGCTTCAGCGTGCTGCAGACGCCGACCACGCTCGTGCTGGATGCCCGCGGCGTGCCGACCGCGCGCATCGCGGGCGCTCCCACCCGGGCCACCGTGATCGCCGCGCTCGACCGACTCGAAGGAGCCATCCATGTCTGAACCGCAGGGCATCGACCCGCGTGGACCGCGCTTCGCGGCAGCCATCACGAGCGCGCTGCTGCTCGTCAGCGTCTTCCTCGCGGCGATCGGGGCATCACCCCGTGCGTCGTCGGTGACGCTCGGCGAACGAGCGACGGATGCCGGCTTCCTCGCCCTGCTCGTCGTGGCGCTGCTGTTCGTCTGGGGCGTCGCCTCGCCATCCACCGCGCCGTGGGGGCAGATCTTCCGCCGCGCCATCCGTCCCCGCCTCGCGCCGCCCACAGAGCTCGAGGATCCTCGCCCGCCGCGCTTCGCGCAGGGGGTGGGCCTGTTCGTCACCGCACTCGGGCTGCTGCTGCACCTCGTCGGCGTGCCGTGGGCGCTCGTCATCGCGGCCGCGGCGGCCTTCATCGCCGCGTTCCTCAACGCGGCCTTCGGCTACTGCCTCGGCTGCCAGATCTATCTGCTGCTCGTTCGCGCAGGCATCCTCGGCCGCACCCGCCCCGCCTGAGCCGAATGTCGGATGCCCCGACTACCCTGGTGAGCATGGCCATCCCGACACCGTACGAAGACCTGCTGCGCGATGTGCTGGCGAACGGCACCCACAAGGATGACCGCACGGGCACGGGCACGACGAGCGTGTTCGGACGGCAGATCCGCTTCGACCTGAGCGAGGGCTTCCCGCTCATCACGACCAAGAGCGTGCACTTCAAGTCGATCGCGTACGAACTGCTGTGGTTCCTGCGCGGCGACTCCAACGTCACCTGGCTGCAGGAGCACGGCGTGCGCATCTGGAACGAGTGGGCGGATGAGTCAGGCGACCTCGGCCCGGTGTACGGCGTGCAGTGGCGCTCGTGGCCGACACCGTCCGGCGAGAGCATCGACCAGCTGCAGCAGGCGATCGACACGATCAGGCGCGACCCCGATTCCCGCCGCATCATCGTGTCGGCGTGGAATCCGGCCGACATCCCGCAGATGGCCCTCGCCCCCTGCCATGCGTTCTTCCAGTTCTACGTCGCGGATGGCCGATTGTCGTGTCAGCTGTACCAGCGCTCGGCCGACCTCTTCCTCGGCGTGCCCTTCAACATCGCCTCGTACGCGCTGCTGACGCACATGGTGGCGCAGCAGACGGGGCTCGCCGTCGGCGACTTCGTCTGGACGGGCGGCGACTGCCACATCTACGACAACCACCGCGAGCAGGTGGCCGAGCAGCTGAGCCGCGATCCGTACCCGTATCCCACGCTCGAGATCACGCGCACTCCCGCGTCGATCAGCGACTACGCCTACGAAGACTTCGCCGTGGTCGACTACCAGCATCACCCCGCGATCCGCGCCGTGGTGTCCGTATGACGATCAGGTCGATCTGGGCGCAGTCGTCCACCGGTGCGATCGGCGCAGCAGGCACCATGCTCTGGCATGTGCCCGAGGATTTCGAGTGGTTCAAGCAGCAGACGAAGGGCTATCCCGTCGTCATGGGCCGCAAGACGTGGGAGTCGTTCCCCGACCGCTATCGGCCGCTGCCCGACCGCGACAACCTCGTCGTGACGCATCAGGACGGCTACCAGGCGCCGGGCGCGAGCGTCTACGCGACCCTGGACGACGCCATCCGTCACGCGCAGACGCTGGATGACGATGTCTGGGTCATCGGCGGCGCGGAGATCTACCGACAGGCCATGGATGTGGTGGACGAGCTGTGGGTCACCGACATCGACACCGACGTCGAAGGAGACGCCTACGCGCCCGAGATCGGCCCCGAGTGGCAGTCGTTCTGGACGGATCCAGGTCCAGACACCTGGTATACGTCATCCAGTGGCACTCGCTATCGCTTTGTGAAGTTCCGGCATATCCCGGCACGATAATCTTGATGGCATGACGCACACGGGCAATCCCTTCGGACAGGTGCTGGTCGCAGCTGTCACGCCGATGACCGCCGACGGCGAGGTCGCGTGGAATGACGTCGAGAAGCACCTCGATTCGCTCGTGTCAGGCGGTGCCGACGGCATCATCATCAGTGGGACGACGGGCGAGACGTCGACGCTGACGGATGCCGAGAAGCTGCGTCTCATCGAGGTGGCGAAGTCGGTCTCCGCAGGCCGCGCGAAGGTGATCCAGGCGGGCGGCTCGAACGAGACCGCGCACGCCATCGAGCTGTACCGCAAGAGCGAGAAGCTCGGCATCGACGGCATCATGATCGTCACGCCCTACTACAACAAGCCGACCCAGGCGGGCATCCTCACGCACTTCCGGCTCGTCGCCGACTCCACCGACCTGCCGGTCATCCTGTACGACATCCCCGGCCGCACCGGCGTGCCGATCAAGTACGAGACGATCCTGCGCCTGGCGAAGCACCCCAACATCCTTGCCATCAAGGACGCCAAGGGCGACTTCGGCGAGGTCGCGCGCGTGCTCAACAACACCGACCTGATGTACTTCTCCGGCGATGACGCGAACATCCTGCCGCACCTGTCGATCGGGGCGACGGGTCTCATCGGCACGAGCGCGAACGTCGCGCCGCAGCCGTACCGCGCGATCGTCGACGCCGTCAACAGCAACGACCTGCACACGGCGACCAAGCATCACCTGGCGCTCGAGCCGCTCGCGCGCGCCATCATGACCCACGTGCCTGGCACCGTCGCGGTGAAGTACGTGCTGCACGGGCTCGGGCGCATCTCGAGCCCTCGCGTGCGTCTGCCGCTCGTCGGGCCGGAGGACGCCGAGGCCGCGATCATCGAGGACGAGCTGGCGCTCGTCGGCGCCATCGAGGGCCTCGACTTCACGAACTTCCGGCCCGACCGCAACGCGGCCGCCGGCGGTGCGCTGCCCAGGGTGGCCGGCACCACCCGATAAGACCTCCGTCGTGGCACCGGTCGCGGCGAACAAATGAAAACACAACCGGATGGCCATGCGCCATCCCGGAAGGCGGACGATGTCCACACCGATCTACGACCCCGCCGAACTCGCGTCAGGAACGCTGAGGGTCACCCCCCTCGGCGGCCTGGGCGAGGTCGGTCGCAACATGACCACCTACGAGTTCGACGGCAAGATCCTCATCGTCGACTGCGGCGTGCTGTTCCCCGAGGAGCACCAGCCGGGCGTCGACCTCATCCTGCCCGACATCGAGCCCATTCGCGGCCGCCTCGACGACATCGTCGGCGTCGTGCTCACGCACGGGCATGAAGACCACATCGGCGCGGTGCCCTACCTGCTGCGCCTGCGCGACGACATCCCCCTCATCGGCTCGAAGCTGACGCTCGCGCTCACCGCGGCCAAGCTCAAGGAGCACCGCATCACCCCGAACGCGCAGGTCGTGCGCGAGGGCGAGCGCATCCGGATCGGGGCGTTCGACCTCGAGTTCGTCGCCGTGAACCACTCCATCCCCGATGCGCTGGCGATTGCCATCCGCACCCCGGCCGGTCTCGTGCTGCACACCGGCGACTTCAAGATGGACCAGCTGCCCCTGGACGGCCGCGTCACCGACCTGCGCGCGTTCTCGCGTCTGGGGGAGGAGGGCGTCGACCTCTACCTGCCCGACTCGACGAACGCCGATGTGCCAGGTTTCACCGCGCTCGAGCGAGAGATCGGGCCCGTCATCGATCAGGTCATCTCCAAGACGACGGGCCGCGTCATCGTGGCGAGCTTCTCGAGCCACGTGCACCGCGTGCAGCAGGTGCTGAACGCCGCCGCCGCGAACGGCCGCCGCGTCGCGCTCCTCGGCCGCAGCATGCTGCGCAACATGACGATCGCCACCGAGCTCGGCTACCTGACACTGCCGACGCCCGACATCCTCGTCGACTACAAGAAGGCCAAGGACATCCCGGACGACAGGATCGTCTACATGTCGACGGGGTCGCAGGGCGAGCCGATGGCCGTGCTCAGCAGGATGGCGAACCTCGACCACGCGATCGAGCCGGGCCCCGGCGACACCGTCATCCTGGCCTCCAGCCTCATTCCCGGCAACGAGAACGCGGTCTACCGGGTGATCGACGGGCTGACGAAGCTCGGCGCGAACGTCGTGCACAAGGCCAACGCGAAGGTGCACGTCTCGGGCCACGCGGCCGCGGGCGAGCTGCTGTACACCTACAACATCCTGAAGCCGAAGAACGTGCTGCCCGTGCACGGCGAGTACCGTCACCTCACCGCGAACGCGAAGCTGGCCGTCGACACCGGTGTGCCGCAGGAGAACGCGATCATCGGGTCCAACGGCACGGTCGTCGACCTGAAGGATGGCACTGCGCGCGTCGCCGGTCAGCTCGATCTGGGCTTCATCTACGTCGACGGATCGAGTGTCGGCGCGATCACCGATGCCGACCTCAAGGACCGCCGGGTGCTGGGCGAGGAGGGCTTCGTCTCGGTCATCGTCGTCGTCGACGCCCAGACGGGCAAGATCATCACGGGGCCGGAGATCCACGCGCGAGGCATCGCCGAGGACGACAAGGTCTTCGACAAGGTCAAGCCGAAGATCGTCGCCGCGCTCGAAGAGGCCGCCCAGAAGGGTGTGCGCGACAACCACGCGCTCTCGCAGACGGTGCGACGGGTCATCGGGCGCTGGGTCAACCAGTCGCTGCGCCGCCGCCCCATGATCGTCCCCCTCGTCATCGAGGCGTAGCCCCTGCCGCCGAGTGACCACTCTTTTGCACTCAGATCCCTGATTTTCCGGGTGCGGGCGGGCAAAAGAGTGGTCACTCGGCGGTCTGCACCTCGGGGCCGACGTAGCGGGCGGAGGGGCGGATGATGCGCGGGTCCTCGGCCTGCTCCAGGATGTGCGCGGTCCATCCGACCGTGCGCGCGACGGCGAAGGTCGGGGTGAACAGGCGCCGGGGGACGCCCACCCGTTCGAGCACGACGGCGGCGTAGAACTCGACGTTCGTGTGCAGCTCGCGACCCGGCCTGTGCTCTTCGAGCACGCGCTGTGCGATTCGCTCGTACTCCAGGGCGAGCGCGACCCTGCCTCCGCCGAGTCGCACCGCGAACTCCTTCATCAGTTCGCTGCGCGGGTCTCTGGTGCGGTACACCGCGTGCCCGAAGCCCATGATGCGCCTGCCGGCGGCGAGCTCTGAGCGGATCCAGGTCTCGGCGTTGTCCACCGAACCCACCTCGTCGAGGGCGTCGAGCACTCGGCTCGGAGCGCCGCCGTGCAGCGGGCCGCCGAGCGAGCCGAGCGCGGCCGCCACGCACGAGGCGACATCCGCGCCCGTCGACGCGACGACCCTGGCCGTGAACGTCGAGGCGTTGAAGCCGTGATCCATCGTCGAGACGAGGTAGGCCGAGAGCGCGGCGACGTCGTCATCGGATGGCTCGGCGTCGGTGATCGCACGCAGGTAGCTGCGCACCGTGCCGCCGCTTTCGGGCCATTCCGCCCCGGCCAGCGCGGCGACGAGCGGGGGAACCGCCGCGGCGACCGCGACCGCCTGGACTGCGCGTTCGGCGGGGGTGAGGTCGTACACCGGGTGGATGCCCGTCGACGCCCCGAGCAGCGGAAGCGCCGCCTTGAGTCCCGCCAGCGGGTCGCTGGCACCGCCGGTCGCGCGGGCGAGGGCGGGGATGGCCGTGCTCACCTCGTCCGGCAGCCGTCGGCTCAGGGCGATCCGCTCGTCGAACGCAACGCTCTCAGCCGCATCGGGCAGATGGCCGTGCACGAGCAGATGCCAGGCGTCCTCGAAGCTGCCGGACCTCGCCAGGTCTGGGGCCGAATGATCGCGGTACTGGTAGTACCCCTCGTCGCCGCGCACGTCGCCGATGCGGGTCTCGGCGACGACGACGCCCTTGAGCCCTGGGGTGATGGTGGGTGTGCTCATCTCGGCCTCCTTCGGGGGTGAGGCCATTGTCGCTCTTGATCTGCTCATGATCAATGTTGATCAAATCAATGTATGCTCGAGGGATGGCCGAGCACCTCACCGCGGCGCAAGTCGCCGAACGGCTCGGCGTCAAGGTCGAGACCGTCTACGCCTATGTCTCACGAGGCCTGCTGGCGAACGTGCGCACCGGCGACGGGTCGAGGTTCGAGCCGCTCGATGTCGAGGAGTTCGCCCGCGGCAGGCGGCAGGTCCGCCGCGGCGGACAGGCTTCGCCGCTCGCGCTGCAGACGAGCATTGCTCACATCGAAGACGGCGACCTGCTGCTTCGCGAGCGACCCATCGCGAGCCTCGCCGATCTTCGCTTCGAGGATGTCGTCCGCTGGCTGTGGTGGGATGACGACGAGCTCGACTCCGGCGGGCCCTTTCGCGTCGACGAGCGGGATGTGCAGGCGGCGCGCGCCGTCGTCGCCGCGCTCGGGCCATCCGCCCCGCTGCTCGACCGCATCTCGGTGGCGACCATCGCACTGTCGGCATCCGACCCGCTGCGACATGCGCCCGGCGAGGTCTCGGCCGTCGGTGAGCGTCTGATCGCGGGCGTGGTGGCCGCGCTCGGCGCCGAGGCCGGCGGCTGGATCGCCCAGACGCTGCCGTCGGCGCTCGGCGGAGCGGTGCCGAGCGAGCTGCTGAACACCGCGCTCGTGCTGCTCATCGAGCACGACCTCGCCATCTCCACCCTCGCGGCGCGCGCCGCGGCATCCGCCAGGGCGAGCGTGTACGCGTCGGTGCAGGCGGCGCTGGGTGCGCTTGATTCGCCCCTGCACGGCACCGCGAGCGCGTCGGCCGCGCGCCTGCTCCGGCGCACCGGCGAGATCGGCGCGGCGCCCGCCCTTGCCGAGACGCTGTCGCAGACCGGGCGGCCGGCGCCGGGGTTCGGGCACGCGCTGTATCCGGACGGCGACCCCCGCGCGCGGCTGCTGCTTGCGCGGCTGCGCGAGACAGGCGCGGCACTGCACGCGGCCGATGAGCTCTGCGCGCTCCTGCTCGAGCGCACCGGCCAGCATCCCAACATCGATCTCGCCCTCGCGGCGATGATCTGCGCGTTCGGCCTGCAGGACGACGCGGGTGCGGCGATCTTCGCCGTCGCCAGGATGGCGGGATGGATCGCCCACATCTCCGACGAATACCGTCAGCCGCTGCTGCGCCTGCGCCCCGCCGGCATCCACGTCGCCGCTCGGTAGGAGTCGGCGCTCAGCCGGCGGCGGAGCAGTCGCCGCGCGCCCAGGCGATGATCTCGGTCAGCGCTTCGGGCGGCTGCCGGTGATCGAGCAGCAGCTGATAGCGGTGACAGCTGATAGCCGTGAGAGCCGATAGCCGTGACAGACGTCGGTGCGAATGAACCGGTGTGCCCCGCCCGCAGCCGCCGCCTCGAGCGCATCCGCTGTGTCGTCTCGCGCGTCGAGTGGTGCGACTGGATGCTCGCCCGCCTCGCCGACTGACGCCACGCTGATTCAGCCGGCTCCCGCGTGGTTCCCAGGCAATGACGGGGGTGGCGCCTACCCTGGGACGCATGGCACGCACGTCCACCGCGCCCAAGAAGCCCGCATCCAGCTCGCGGGGCGGTACTTCGCGCACCAGCAAGAAGCCGGAGCCCGCTCCCCAGCGCTTCACCTCGGATGCCGACAGGCCAGGGGTGATCGTGCGCGCGTGGCTCGGACTGGGCGGCGCCGTCGGGGGACTGTTCCGCGCCTTCGGCAAGGAGACGCTCGAGAAGGCCGACAGGCGGGATGGCTTTCCGCTGTTCCTCGTGCTGCTCGCCATTGCGGGGGCCGTGACCGAGTGGTTCTTCATCGGCAACGAGATCGCCCAGAACATCTCGGCCTACACCTTCGGCGGCCTCATCGGCCGCACCGCGTTCTTCCTGCCGGTGCTGCTGCTCGTGCTGGCAGGATGGTTGTTCCGCCATCCGCCCACCGTCTACGACAACGGGCGGGTGGGCATCGGCTTCGGGCTGCTGGTGATCACGATCGCCGGGTTCTGCCATGTCGCAGGTGGGCGCCCAGAACCGTCGGCGGGCATGCCGGCGCTGAGCGAAGCGGGTGGCCTGTTCGGATGGCTGCTCGGTGAGCCGCTGGCGTTCCTGCTGACGACCATCGGCGCGAACGTGCTGCTCGCGGTGCTCGCCGTCCTCAGCCTGCTCATCCTCACCAAGACCCCGCCGAACCGCATCGGTCGGCGTCTGGGCGACTTGTACGAGTGGATGTTCGACGCCACCCGTGAGCCGAAGGAGGAGCCGGCGGCAAAGACGGCCACCACCAGGGTGCTGGCCGCGGCGGACGAGGAGGACGAGGACGACAAGCTGCCGTGGTGGCGACGCAACAAGTCGGGCCGCGAGGAGGACCCCCCTTCGACAGGCTCAGGACGGGCAACAGGGACCGGTGCATGGGCCGGCACCGCCGACCTCACCGAGCTGCTGCCCGCGCAGTCCTCCGGCGGCTATGACCAGGCGATCATCCCCGACGAGTCGCCGACGGCGCCCACCGAGGTGCTCAGCGACGACCTGTTCGCCGAGCTGAGCGCGACGGGCGACGTCGACGAGGCGCGCACGGGTCTGGTGGGCGACGGCGACGATGCGCCGACCGAGCAGCTGGGCGACTTCCTCGGCCTCGGCACCGCCCGCGAAGGCGGCAGGGGGCCGCAGCCGCCGGCCGCGCCATACGCGCTGCCGCCGGCATCCTCGCTCGCCGCTGGTCCCCCTCCCGTCGCCCGCTCCGACGCGAACGATCGCGTCGTCGCCCAGATCATGGGCGTCTTCGAGCAGTTCAAGGTCGACGCGAAGGTCACCGGATTCTCCCGCGGGCCGGTGATCACGCAGTACGAGATCGAGCTCGGACCCGGCGTCAAGGTCGAGAAGATCACGCAGCTCGCCAACAACATCTCCTACGCCGTGGCATCCAACGACGTGCGCATTCTCGCCCCGATTCCCGGCAAGAGCGCGATCGGCGTCGAGATCCCCAACGCCGACCGCGAGACGGTCGCGCTCGGCGACGTGCTGCGCTCGACCGCCGCGCAGCGTTCGACGCATCCGCTGACGATCGGCGTCGGCAAGGATGTCTCGGGCGGCTTCGTCGTCGCCAACCTCGCCAAGATGCCGCACCTGCTCGTGGCAGGCTCCACCGGCTCGGGTAAGTCCAGCTTCGTGAACTCGATGATCACGAGCCTGCTCATGCGCGCCAAGCCCAGCGAGGTGCGGATGGTGCTCGTCGACCCGAAGCGGGTGGAGCTCACCAGCTACGCCGGCGTGCCCCACCTCATCACGCCCATCATCACGAACCCGAAGAAGGCGGCCGAGGCGCTGCAGTGGGTCGTGAAGGAGATGGACATGCGCTACGACGACCTCGCGTCGTTCGGCTTCCGTCACATCGACGACTTCAACCGGGCGGTGAACGAGGGATCGA
>JASGDS010000123.1:0-7229 GCA_047607025.1 Microbacterium sp. | reverse complement strand
CCGCGATCCACCGCTCCACGGGTGTCATCATCAACCCGTTGCTGCTCTTCTGATACGGACGTGTCAGCGCCAGCAAGAAGCGCTGAAGGGACGGGGGCGGGACCCGATGGTCCCGCCCCCGTCCCTTTCCGACGTCACTGCGTGAGCCAGAGCCCGGAAGCTTGAGGCGTGGTGAAGCCGTACAACTCGATGCCGTTGACCTTGTCCGACGAGATGGTGCCGGTGTACAGCTCGCCGTAGATGATGTAGGGGACGAGTTCTGCCAGCCGTTCCTGCACGATCTCGAATTGCTTCGCGAGCTCCTCATCATCGTCACCTGCGACGTTCGCGGCGTCGAGCGCCGCGTCGAGGGCAGGATCAGCGATGTGCGTGTAGTTGGTCGTGCCGGCTTCACTGTGAAGCGCACCCCACAGCCGCCCGATCGGGTCGGCAAACGTGAGCGACCAGGGAAGCATCTGGAAGTCGCCACTCGGGGCGATCGTGCCAGCCTCAGATCCATCCCGCTGGTCGGCGACCACGGTGACGTTATCGTACTCACCCAACTGAGCTTGCAGTGCCTCGAACGTCGCTTGGGATGACTGTGTGGGGAACAGGGTGTAGGTGAACTCGAGCGGGTTCCCTTCCGCCGCCAGCTCGTCGAACAGTTCCTGCGCCTTCTCGGGGTCATAGGTCGCCAACGGGATATCCGCGTACAAGGGGGAGCTCTCGTTGAAGAGTGTGCTCGGAACTGCCGGATATCCGCCGGTGGCGGCATCGGAGATCGCGTCGAGGTCGAGCGCATATGCGAGCGCCTGACGAGCCCGAATGTCATCGAACGGCGGCTTCGACATGTTCATCATGAAGGCCTGGCCACCGTTGAAGGTGTACTTGCTGACCACGAACCCACTCGCCTCGGCCGTCGCGAAGTCCGATGGGGTGGTGTCCATGATGAGATCCGCGCTGCCGGCGAGCAGCGCGTTCACTCGCTGGGTGGTGTCGGCCACCCCCTGGATCTCCATCGCGTCCAGATACGGCCGCGGCGCGTCGTAGTAGTCCGGGTTGCGGACGACGCGGAGCACGCCGCCCTGCGTCCAGCTCTCGAACAGGAACGGTCCCGCCCCGATCGGGTTCTTGTTGAACTCCTCCGTGCCCTTCGCCAACGCCGTCGGCGAGGCGATCCACTGCAAGACGTACGTCGTGAACTGACTCTTGAAGCCCGGGTTGAGTTCTGTCATCGTGAGCCGCAGGGTGAGGTCGTCGACGACCTCGATCGTGTCGATCTGTTGCGCGAAGCCCAGACTCGCCGACGCGCCATTGGCGGGGTCCTTGATGCGCTCCCAGTTGTACTTCACGGCCTCGGCATCGAAAGGGGTGCCGTCTGAGAACGTGATCCCATCTCGGAGAGAGATATCCCAGGTGGCGCCGTTATCGCTTGTTTCGAACGACTCGCACAGCCCGCACTCGTACTCGCCGGTTTCGGGGTCGGGAACCAGGAAGTTGCCGTAGATCGCAGAGTAGCTCAGCGGCGTGGTGGTCGGGTAAGAAGCCTGAACGGGGTCCAGGCCCGCGATGACAGAGGACTCGATCACGCGGAGGACGCCGCCCGACTGCGGCTCGACGGCGGTAGCGGTTTCGCTCGACTCATCGGAGGCACCGCCATCGGCGCTGCAACCGCCGAGCGCAAGCGTCACGACGACCGCGACGACTGCCGCCATGAGCGCTGACTTCGTCTTGTTCAACATTATGAGGGCATCTCCGTTGATGTGTGGGGTGTAGCAGAATGGATGAAGGTGCGGATTGACCGCTCAGCGCCGGAATGGGTGGAGCGCCAGCCCCGGATAGTCCCACATCGTCTGGATAATCGCGCCCTTCTCGATCGCGAGGGGCGCACGTCCCGGTGTGCGGACCGTCCTGTCATGCGGGTTCGCCGCGACGACCCGGCCGTCCGGGCCGATCGCGACGTTGGTGATGACGCGGCCTCGACGCGGCTCCAACATCTCCGCGAGTGTGCCGGACCGGTCGAACACCTGGAGCGTGCCGTGCGCGCTGTCTCCGGGCGGCTCCGTCGAGATGACGGCGACCATGAGGTTGCCCTCGGCGTCGAAGGCGAAGCCGTCGGGCACCCCGTTACGGGTCTGAGCGAACACCTCGGGCTCTCCGAGGTGGTGCCCGTGGAGAGAGTAGCGCAGAATCCTCTTGTTCTGGGTGTCTGCGACATACAGGACATCGTCTTCGAGGCTGAAGCCGATGCCGTTTGCGTAGTAGTCGGCGGTGAGCACCAGCTCCGCGTGTTCGGTCTCGACATCGATCCGCCACAGCCGACTGTCGTATTCACCTCCCGGACGGTGCCAGGTGGGGTCGGTCACCCACAGATGACCGTCCGGTCCGAAACACAGGTCGTTGGGGCTGATCGGGTCCATCGACACCCACTCGATGAACGAGTCGTCGCGAATCCGCTGGATGCCACCGGTCATCGACCCAGACTTCCGCTTCGGCGACTGGGTGATGTAGATCGCGCCGTCAGCACCCTCGGTTGCTCCGACCGGCGCACCGCCGACGTTGGCGAACACTTCGGGGCCCCTGTCCGACACCGCGTACAGCGTGCCGCGATCCGGCGAGACGAAGATGACCTCGCCGTTCTGGGTGAACACCGGACCCTCGGTGAAACCGACCCCGGAAACCAGAACCTCAAACGTACGTCCCACAGACTTCTCCTTCTCCCATCGAACGACAGAACACTCGGCCTGCACGGGAACCGGCAGCGCGGCGCCCAGAGGCAATTGACTCAGTACACGAACGTCGGGTTGACCAAGACACCCGTAGAGCGGTAGATCGCCGGCGGCGGCACGGTCAGCAGGCCGGTCGCACGGTTCTCGTTACGCAGGATCTCCGCGAGAGGACCCAGTGAAGAGTTGTCCACCAAGCACTGGCCCACCGCCCAGATGAGCATGTGCACCTCAAGCGCCTTGCCGGCTTCGGCCTTCGCGTCGTGGAAGTCCCAGCACGCGACGCTCACGTCGTGATCTGCGATCCACTCCGAACCGGAGGGGCCGATGCCGGGACGGCCCTTCTGTGCTTCGAGGCCGGTGGGATAGACATTCCCCGCCGCCTCATAGCGATCACGCCCCATGTAGATGAGCAACGCGTCGCCGGGCTCGAACGTGACGCCGGTCGCCGCGAGCGCGGCATCGATCTCCTCGCCACGCACGGGCTCCTCGCGAACGACCCACGGCACACCGCGCACCGCCGGGATGTCGACGAGCACGCCGCGTGTGACCACACCGTGCTGCGCCCATGCGACCAGCATGTCGTCGTCGGTGTAGGACGACTCCGCCGGGATGCCTCCGTGCCATTTGCCGTCGAGGCCCATGTGCGAAATGCTGTCCATGTGGGTGTTGCCCGTGCCATGGGCGTCGATCGTGACGACATCGAGGCCTGCCACGGTGCGGCCACCGCCGCCGATCTTCACGTCGAGTTCGACCTTCTTGTGATCGGGCTTGCCATGGCCGGGCCGTGTCTCGACCGGGTGCTCAAGCGAGATGGCCTTGCCGTGCTGCACCGCCGCGATGCCACGCAAGCGAGCAGCCTCGTCGATGAGGCCGATGGAGCCGATACAGCGCTCTCCGTTCACGTGCCTGCGGGCATCGTGCCGGTCTGCGGCGGCCTGCAACCAGTCTGAGATGGGGTTCACAACTGTCAAGGGGATTCACCTCGCGATAGTGATTCTGGTAAAGGTTCTGCTGGTTTAGGCGGTGATGATGGCGGCGGGGTTGGCGGGTTCGAGGGGGAAGCCTTCGAGTTCGAATCGGTACATCTGTCGGCGCATGCCGGAGTAGTCCTGTACGGCGAAGTGGAGGCAGGCGAGGTTGTCCCAGATCACGAGCTGGTTGGGTTCCCATCGCCATCTGGTCGTGAACTCGGGCCTCTGTACGTGCTGGTAGAGGTACTGCAGCAGGGGTTGGCTCTCGTCGATCGTCATTCCGTCGAAACGGACGGCCATCAGTCCCGAGATCAGCAGCGCCTTGCGCTTCGTGACCGGGTGTGAGATGACCAGCGGGTGGGGGGTCTCTTGGGCGAGCACGGCCCGCAGGGTGTCTTTGATCTTGGCGTTGTCGCCGTAGTAGTCCAGAGGCTTCTGCGCCCCCTTGCCGCCCTGACCGTCGGCGCCGTAGAGCCCGCTTGCGGAGTGCATGACCGTCAACTGCTCGCAGATGGTCTGGAGCGCGGGCGACAATGCTGCGAACGCTGCCTGGTTGCTGGCGAACATCGTGTCGCCCCCGTAGGGGGGCACGTCGACGGAGTACAGCGCGGCCGCGTAGGTGGGCTGCTCGTAGTAGGTGAAGTCCTGATGCCACAGATCGCCCGCGGCTCGTTCGCCAGCGACATGATCGGCTTCCCGAACGAACGGCGTCACCGCTGGTGCGCCATCCCGGATGAGGTGCGTGCCGAAGATGTTGCCGAACTTCTCGAGGTCGTCGGGCGTCAAGGTCTGGTCACGGAACATCAACGCAGAATGGTCGCCGAAAGCCCTGCGGAGCTCTTCGGCCACCTCGTCGTTCAGCTTCGTGAGGTCGACGCCGGAAACCTCCGCGCCGACATATCCTGCGACCGGTTTGACCACGATGTGCTGGTACTCGCCAGCGGTCTGGATCTTCTGCATCTGTCGTCTCTTTCTGTTCCCACTTCGTTGTGTGAAGAGCGCGGGCCGTCCAGTGCGTTGCCGTTGGACGACCTTGTCCAAGTGTTCCTTACAGCGGAACAGCTGATATGCTGAGCGGAACAGTTTTGATACTCACACACTTCCACCACACTGTCAAGACACCGCTGGAGACCCACAACAGACACCACGAAACAGCAGCACCCCGGGCACAGTGCGCGTCCGGGGTGCTGCTGCTCGTCTGGAGTGTTACGGGAGGTGCGGCTCCAGGTCGGTGCCGTGGCCGGTGCGGACCAGGCCTCGCCCGTCCGGGGCAAAGGCCGTGAACTCCGCGGTATTGAATGCCACTTCCGATCCCGCATCGGGACCGGTCTTCAGCCGCGCCGTATACCGCAGCTCGGTGAACAGGAACCAGTCCTCCACGATCCGGTAGATGATGTCCACGGAGAGCACGTCGAACTTCTCGTAGAACCGCTCGTAGTACGCACGCGACTCGTCCCGGTTGTGAATCTCGATCAACGTGCCGGTGTCGTCGACATAGTCACGGATCGAGTACTTCGCGTTGTCGTCGGTCGACGCGTCGATCGCCTCGATATCCCCGGTACGGAACGCGTCCAGGAGCCGGTTGTGCTCCACCAGAAGCTCCCGCCGGCTGAGCGTGACAGGCGCACCCTGAGCAGGAGGAGCATCCTCATTGATCGGCAGCGGACGCCACCAGAACAGCTCGCCCGTGATCCCCTCGCTGCTGCCGATCGGGAAGATCACGAGGGTGTCTGATTCGGTCCGCTTCCCCGTCTTGAGCTCGCCGTTGCCGATGCCCGCATGGAACGTGTACCACTCGCCGCGGATCTCGATGAGGGACTCGATCGGCAGCACCGTCGCACCGTCGTGCAGAGCGTGGTAGACGTTGCGGATGCCGTCGAAGGTCGTCTCGACCTTCTGGTTGATCTTCCCGTCGGCGTCGATCTGCGGCGGATGCGTGTACGCATACGGGCCCTCCTCCGCCAGCGTGCTGAGGATCTCATCGACGTCGTCGTTGTACTCTGCCTGAAGATGGCGGCGGGTCTGCTCCGCGACATGGGCCGCTGCTGCTGCCCTCCGGTGAAGAAGATCATCGCCCAGTCGTATGGGGGACATCATTGCTCCTTTGCTTCGATGTAGTGGGGGTGGTGTGATGGTGGATGTGCCGGGTTCGGATCAGTCCGCGCTGCGGATCGGCTCGCCGACGGGCGAGAACGCCGCGAACACCATGTTCGTGACGTCGATGCTCGGGCTGGAGCCGCCCAGGACGCCGCTGAACAGCAGCGCGCGGGCCTCCAGCGCCGAGCCGTCGATCTCGTACACGGTCGCGTAGCGGAATCCGGCCGCGGTCTCGCCATCGGCGGAGACGGCGTACCGCTGCGCGCTGACGAAGCCGGGCAGCGCCACGACCTCGGGAATGTGGACGTTCGAGTACCAGTCGTTGAACTCGGCGTCCTGTCCCTCCGTCGAGTTCACGAGGGCGAGGAGGATCTCGCGGGGTTTCTCATTGCTCATCTCTGCTCCTTTGCTGGATGTTGCGGATGTCTGTTGCGGGTGGGTGGTGCTGGCCGTGCCGTCCGGATCGTCACGCCGGGACGGGCTCGGCGATGGCGCCGAGGGCGCCGCCGTAGTCGGTCGTCGCGGTGAGATCGGCGAGGACCTCGTTGAGCTTCATGCGACCGCCTGGGTTGAGCAGGTACGTGCGGGCCTTGCCCTGCACGTTCGCACCATAGTAGTGGCTGTGCTCGGCGGAGAAGCTCGTGAGGGGAGCGAGCTCGGCGACCATGTTCATCCAGGCATCCTGCTGTTCCTGCGTCGGCTCGAAGATGTCGAATCCGTGCTCGCGCATGTAGACCAGCGTGTCGCTGATGAAGTCGACCTGGAAGCCGACGTAGCGCGGGTAGTTGCCGCCGCCTGCGCCGTGCGGACCGCCCGGGAAGAAGAAGTTGGGCAGGTCGTGGGCCGAGAAGCCCCCGAAGTCGGAGGGGCCGTCCACCCAGTCGGTGCTGAGGTCCAGCCCGTTCTTGCCGCGCACGCCCATCCGGGTCAGCGCTCCGGTGCCGAAGTCGAAACCGGTCGCGTACACGATGATGTCGTAGTCGCGGTGACCCTCGGTGGTCTCGATGCCGGTGGCGTCGACGCGCACGATCGGCGTCTCCTTCAGTGAGATGAGGGCGACGTTGGGCTTGTTGTACTGCTCGTAGTAACCCTCGATGAACGGCGGGCGCTTGGCGCCGAAGCCGTGGTCCTTCGGGATCAGGCGCTCGGCGGTGACCGGATCGGCGACGATGCCGCGGATCTTCTTCGCGAGGAAGTCGCAGAACTCGGCGTTGACCTCCTTGTTGGTGGTCATGTCGAAGTAGTTCATCGTGAGCTTGCCGAAGCCCGGCGCCGCCCACATCTTCTCGTAGAACTCCTGTCGTTCCTCCGGCGTGTGGTCGGTGGAGAACGTGCCGGACAGCGGGTGCAGGAAGCCCGACACCGAGGTGTTCACCGTCTGAGCGATCTCCTCGAAGTTCTCGCGGAGCCACGCCTGGCGCTCCTCGTCGATGGGCTTGTTGTTCAGCGGGGT
>JASGDS010000122.1:0-3958 GCA_047607025.1 Microbacterium sp. | reverse complement strand
GGGCAGAAGCAGCAGCGGCACCTGCCACGCCCACCCTCGCTCCGGGTCGCCGTAGTAGTGGAACTCGTCCATGACGACCTGGCCGACGTCGGCGTCCGCCCCCTGCCGCAGCGCGAGGTTCGCGAGGATCTCGGCCGTGCAGCACACGATGGGCGCCTCGGGGTTGACGGACGAGTCGCCCGTGACCATCCCGACGTTCTCGGCACCGAAGACGTCGACCAGCGCGAAGAACTTCTCGCTCACCAGGGCCTTGATCGGCGCGGTGTAGTAGGTGCGCCCCTTCGCCAGGCTCAACGCGACCGCGTGAGCCGCGACCGCGACGAGCGACTTGCCCGTTCCTGTCGGCGTCGCGAGGATGACATTGCTGCCCGAGACGAGCTCGATGATCGCCTCATCCTGCGCCGGGTAGAGCTCGAGCCCCTGCTCCCCCACCCACGTGACGATCGCGTCGTACACGCCATCGGCATCCGCCGCACCGTGAACGAGGTCGACGAGCGGCGTGGGCATCCCTCCAGCCTAGGCGGTGGTCTCGCGGGCGATCGCGGCGACGAAGGCGTCGATGTCCTGCGCTGTGGTGTCGAAGCTGCACATCCAGCGCACCTCGCGGCGCGCTTCATCCCAGTCGTAGAAGCGGAATGATTCACGCAGCCGGTCCGCGACACCGGGTGGCAGGATGGCGAACACGCCGTTGACCTCGGTGGCCTGCGTGAATTCGACCCCGCGGATGGTGCCGTCCGCGAGTCCCGCCTCGATGCCCGCGCGAAGGCGCGCGGCCATGGCGTTGGCGCGCGACGCGTTGCGCAGATAGAGGTCGCCGTCGTACAGCGCGAGCAGCTGCGCCGAGACGAACCGCATCTTCGAGGCGAGCTGCATGTTGAGCTTGCGCAGATAGATGAGGCCGGCGGATGCCTCTGGCGTCAGCACGACGATGCTCTCGGCGAGCATGGCGCCGTTCTTCGTGCCGCCCAGGCTCACGATGTCGACGCCGGCGTCTCGGGTGAACGCCGAGATCGGGGCGTCGAGCGCGGCGGCGGCGTTCGCGATGCGCGCGCCATCCAGGTGCACGTGCATGCCCTTCGCATGTGCGTGGTCGCAGATCGCGCGGATCTCGTCCGGCGTGTACAGCGTGCCGAGTTCGGTGGACTGGGTGATCGAGACCGCCAATGGCTGCGCCCGGTGCTCGTCGCCCCAGCCCCGCGCCTCCTGGTCGATCAGCTCGGGGGTGAGCTTTCCATCCGGCGCGGCGACGGTCAGCAGCTTCATGCCGCCGATGCGCTCGGGCGCCCCCTGCTCGTCGACGTTGATGTGCGCGGTCTTCGCCGCGATCACCGCGCCCCAGCGGGGCAGCAGCGACTGCAGCGCCGTGACGTTCGCCCCCGTGCCGTTGAAGACGGGGAACACTTCGACGGGGCTGCCGAAGTGCCCGGCGAGCACCTCGTGCAGCCGCGCCGTGTAGACGTCTTCGCCGTAGGCGATCTGATGCCCGTCGTTGGCGTCGGCCATGGCGGCGAGCACCTCGGGATGCACCCCGGCGTAGTTGTCGCTGGCGAACCCGCGCAGGGCGGTGTCATGCAGTCGTGTCACGGTCATCCAGCCTACGGCCCGTCACCCTTCGACAAGCGAGGAGGTGCCGCGGATGCCGCTGGTCGACTCGATCACGGGGCGCAGCTTCTTGCTGAGCGCCTCGTAGAACATCGACAGCGGGAACTCGTCGGCGAGCACGGCGTCTGCGTACCCGCGCGGCGGACCGGCGAGCACCTCGTCGGGCAGTCCCCGAGCCCACCGCGACGCGGGATGCGGCGTCAGCACGCCGCGCACGAGCTCGTAGGCGGCGAGCCAGTGCGCCGTCTTGGGGCGGTCGATCGAGCGCCAGTACAGCTCATCGATCGCATCTCCCAGGGCGATGACGGCCGCGGGCACGGCCTCCCAGTCGAACGCGAGCGAGGTGTCCGTCCAGTGCAGCGCACCGCGCTGGTGCAGCCAGGCGAACAGCAGCTGGCCGCCGAGGCCGTCGTAGTTGCGCACGCGGCTGCCGGTGAGCGGGAAGCGGAACAGCCGGTCGAACAGCACCGCGTACTGCACGCGCTTCGCCTGCTCGCGGGTCTCGGTCTCGACCGGGGTCAGCTCATTCACGCCATCGGGTTCTGAGCCTGTCGAGAGGCGCCTCTCGATCGCCACCGACTCACGGAACGCGGTGAGGTCGCAGCGCAGCTCCTCGAGCGAGTACAGGAAGAACGGCATCCGCTGCTTGATCATGAACGGGTCGAACGGCAGATCCCCCCGCATGTGCGTGCGGTCGTGGATCATGTCCCACATCACGAAGGTCTTCTCGGTCAGATGCTGGTCGTCGAGCATGCGCGCGGCATCGGATGGCAGGTCGAGCTTCGTGATGTCGGCGGCGGCGCGCACGACGCGACGGTAGCGCGCGGCCTCACGATCCTGGAAGATCGCGCCCCAGGTGAACGTCGGCGTCTCGCGCACGGTGACCGTCTCGGGGAACAGCACCGCCGAGTTCGTGTCGTAGCCCGACGTGAAGTCGATCAGGCGCAGGCTCACGAACAGCTTGTTGCCATAGTCGCCTGCCTCGAGCCGGGCGATGAACTCGGGCCAGATGACCTCGACGATGAGCGCCTCGAGGTGCTTGTCGGGCGAGCCGTTCTGCGTGTACATCGGGAAGATCACGAGGTGGCGCCTGCCATCCACCCGGTGCTGCTGCGGCTGGAACGCCCTCAGCGCGTCGAGGAAGTCGGGCACGCCGAAACCGCCATCCGCCCAGGCCGAAAGATCGGCGTCGACGGCCGCGAGGTACGCGGCGTCATGCGAGAAGAAGCCCGCGAGCGCCGTGATCTGCTCGCGGATGGTCTGAACGAGCTCGCGCGCCTCATCGTGCGCGTCGGCGATGGACCCGTCTGACGACTGCAGCGCCTGGATGGCCGTGACCGCGTCTTTCAGCGTTAGCCAGGCGGCCGAGTCCTCGACGACCTCGGGTTCTCCGATGATCGTCTCGAGCGCGCGCACCTGACTCATGGACATGGGAACCTCCGATCGGATGTCGTGACGTGCGTACCCCATCAGGCTATGGCTTTCTGGTCATCAGAACATCGTTCAGGTTGCTGAACCTTTCAGTGTTCAGCCCCGATGTTTGAGCATTCTGCTCAGATCCATCCTCGCCGTTTGAAGAGCAGGTAGAGCCCGCCGCTGGCGGCGACCATGAGCACGAGCGCGAACGGGTATCCCAGCGGCCAATCGAGCTCGGGCATGAAGCGGAAGTTCATGCCGTAGATGCCGCCGATGATGGTCGGGGCGACCGCGATCGCCGCCCATCCCGAGATCTTCTTCACCTGCTCGTTCTGCGTCTGCCCGACGATCGTCGCGTGCACCGTGAGCGCGGAGTCGAGCATCGAGTGCAGCCCGTGCAGCCGCTCGACGAGCGCCAGCACGTGATCCTGCACGTCGCGCAGCAGCCGCTGCAGTTCGAGGTCAGTTCCCCCACGTGCCGCCACGGCTTCCAGCATCTCCGAGAGCGGGTCAGTCGCCCGCTGAAACCGGCTGACCTCGCGCGAGAGCCGGTAGATGCGGCGGGAGACGCCCTGCGGCGCCTCTCCGAACAGTTCGTCCTCGATCTCGTCGACATCGTTCTGCAGCCCGTCCACCACGGGCAGATAGGCGTCGACGACATGGTCGAAGATCGCATACAGGATGGCCGTTGCACCGAGCTTCAGCAGCTCTGGCTCCCTCTCGATCCGGTCGCGCACCGCCTTCAGGTTCGGGTGCTCGCCGTGGCGGACGGTGACGATGAAGTCGCGCCCGACGAAGGCGTGCATCTCACCGAAGTCGACCGCCTCCGCGGCGTCGTCATACCAGGCAGGCCGCAGCACGACGAAGTCGATGTCGCCGCGGAGGCGGTCGACTTCGGTGAGATGCACGCCTTCGTCGGGCGCGACTTCATCGTCACCGT